>JBILYK010000058.1:0-22392 GCA_044377735.1 Paracoccaceae bacterium
GAAATCGGGGTCATCGGTTAGCTCATCCACACAAGGCCAAGGGTGAAAAGGCCCAGAAACACCAGCACAGCGGTGGCAACCATGCCGCCGGCGCGCATCTCTTGTTTGGTTGGTTTGCGGTCGGGATCGGGGGTCATATCTTGCCTGCCTTCGCCTGCTCAATCGCCGCGACGGTCGCCGCAGGATTTGCCTGATACTTGATAAGATGCTTGTCGCCGCCTTGTGTCACGAGCTGAACCGCACCCAAGAAAGGGCGTGCCAGCTTGAGGGACGACAGCTGCACGACCCGCCCGCCCGGCCCAATCAGCCGCCGGTCGGTCAGCTTCCACGCTTCGGCAAGCACTTCGGATTTCAGGTAAGCCGCGCGCAGGCCAATCGCCAGAACGGCGGCCACCGGGCCAACCCAAGGGGCCGGATTGCCGCCGTAAACCAAGGCCGCCCCCGCCACCACACCCGCCACCAGCGCCATGACGGCATGGCTTTTCCAATAGGTCGGCAGATCGGCGCGGAAGGTGGCGATGAGGGTTTCGTTTTCATCCAGCGGGGCCATTTGGCCATACATGCTGTCACGAGTGATTTTACTCATTTGGCGATCCATCAGATTGAAGATCGAACACTCTGAAGTGAAACGTCATGCTTTCGCCTCCTGCATGATGCCAAATGCGATCCTAGCATCTCCCGGAGCAAAACGCAGCCGCCCGCGCCGACCGAAAATCACCAGATCCCTTGCACCCTGCCTTGGACGGTCTTTGCGGTAGTCGAAGGCGCGCACGCGAAGCCAAGGCCAGTCAACTACCTGCATGGCGCGTTGATTGGTGATGATGCAAAGGCCAAAACTCTTGCCGGTTTCAATCCTGTGACGTTCCAGCAACCCAAAGAGCGAGGTCGCAGCAGCCACAATGCAAAGTGTTGGCCAAAGCAAGTAGATACCTCCACACTTGCTGCTGGGTGAGGTAGCACAGAATTCGGCAAACGAATACGAAAACCAAGTTGCCTGCAGCACAAGCATAGAAACGGCCAGCAAGAAAACGAACGTGTAGAGACTTTCGAAAAGCCCGAAACCAACCTTTCCGCGCCAAAGCACTGTTTCATCTGGCGCAAGAAGAGAGTCTACAGGATCAGCACCCATATCGATTTCATCTCTCACACCATCACCCCGGCAGCCCTAGCCCCGCGTTCGGCGCGCAGGTTGCGGGCCAGAAGGTCCATGCAGGCCATGCGGACGGCCACGCCCATCTCCACTTGATCCTGAATGACGGATCGGTTGATGTCATCGGCCAATTCGCCGTCAATCTCGACCCCGCGGTTCATCGGGCCGGGGTGCATGACGATGGCGTCGGGCTTGGCGTGGCTTAGCTTTTCGGCGTCAAGGCCGTAGCGGTGGTAATACTCACGCTCAGACGGGATAAACCCGCCGTCCATCCGTTCCTTTTGCAGGCGCAACATCATCACCACATCCGCGCCCTCTAGCCCTGCGCGCATGTCGTCGAACAGCTCGCAGCCAAACTCGCCCACACCGGCGGGCATCAGGGTGGGCGGCGCGATCAGGCGGACGCGGTTTTCCATCTTATTGAGCAAAATCAGATTGCTGCGCGCCACGCGGGAATGGGCGATATCACCGCAAATTGCCACCGTGAGGCGTTGGATGCGGCCCTTGGCGCGGCGGATGGTCAGCGCGTCCAAAAGCGCCTGCGTGGGATGTTCATGGCGCCCATCGCCCGCATTCAGCACCGCACAATCGACCTTTTGCGCCAAAAGGTTCACCGCCCCCGATGCCCCGTGCCGCACCACCAGAAGATCGGGGTGCATCGCGTTTAGCGTCATCGCGGTATCAATCAGCGTCTCGCCCTTTTTCACCGAAGACGAAGCCACCGACATGTTCATCACATCCGCCCCAAGCCGCTTGCCCGCCAGTTCAAAACTGGCCTGCGTGCGGGTGGAGTTCTCAAAAAACATGTTGATCTGCGTGAGCCCTGCCAAAGCGTCCGACGATTTCACCGTGCGCCGGTTCAGATCGACATAGCGATCAGCCAGATCCAGAACCGTGGTGATTTCGGCGGGGGACAACTGCTCGATGCCAAGAAGATGACGGGCGCGGAAGGTGGTCATTGGCATCCCCCAAGGCATGTGTTGCCCGGCTTATAGAAAGCCTATGGGCAGGCGGCAAGCCGGGTTGTGGGAAAACGCCCCCCGGCCTAGGGTCTGGGCATGGGAATCAGGGATGACATCGCAGGCGATTGGCACGCAAGTCTTGCGGCGCTGGCTTGGCATGTCGAGATTGGCGTTGATGAAGTTATCAGCGAAACCCCGGTCAACCGGTATGATCTGCCCGAAACGGCGCGTGCGCCTGCGGCTGTGGCCCCCGCGCCTGCAGCCCCACGCGCCACCCCAGCCCCGGCACCTGACCAGCCGCTGGTGGATGCAGTTGAGGCCGCCCGCGCGGCCGCCGCCCGCGCCACATCTTTGCCTGCGCTGCGCGAAATCATTGCGGGCTTTGACCTGTGTGATCTGAAAAAGGGCGCGCGCAACACCGTCTTTGCCGATGGCAACCCCGAGGCCCATGTGTTGATCCTGGGCGAGGCGCCGGGCCGGGATGAGGATGTTGAAGGCCGCCCCTTTGTCGGCCGCGCAGGCCAGCTTTTGGACCTGATGTTCGCGGCCATCGGCCTGTCGCGCAGCGCGGCCGAGTCTGGGCAATCAATCTACATCACCAATGTGCTGCCGTGGCGCCCCCCCGGCAACCGCGACCCCGAGCCTGCCGAAATCGCTATGATGCGCCCTTTTGTGGAACGCCATATCGCGCTGATGAACCCCCGGATGATCGTGGTCATGGGCAATACGCCGCTTTACGCGCTGACCGGGCAGAAGGGCGTGCTGCGCGCCCGTGGCACGTGGACCACTGCGCTTGACCGGCCCGTGCTGCCGATGGTCCATCCGGCCTATCTCTTGCGCAATCCGATTGCAAAACGCGAGGCTTGGGCGGATCTTCTGTCGCTGAAATCGCGGATCAGGGCGAAGACCTAACGCGTTACGGCAGGTGTCCCTCCTTGCGCCTTATGGCGCGGGGCAACCCTCAATCTGCACTGCTCGCGCGCCTCCCAACACGGTTAGCCGCAACGCCGAGCGGTCCAGCGCAAAAGGCGCACCGGTCGCAACCACCATCTCGGCCACCGTGGTCAGCGTGCCGCCTTGGCGTGAGGTCACCGCCTCACCAACCCAGATTGACCGGTCGGCGGGCTCAATGACCACCGCCTCTTCGCCACCCTGTACCGCAATCTCGACCTTTGCGGTCAGCCGCAGCCCGTCGGCAATCGGCTCGACCGCGCAGGTCACGCGGCCGACCCCGGCCTGCGCTGCACTGGCAGGCTGGGCCTTCAGCGCGGCACGAATGCCGCCCGGATCATCCCCCGGCACGACCAAATTGGCCGACACCAACACCTCGGCGGGCATGCAGATGTCTTTGCAAATCCCCATACCAACCCGCGCACGCAGCACCACGGGCTGGCCCGGCACCTCTGGCACCACCTCCAGCGGCAGGATCACACCACCATCATAGCCCACGGTCTGCATCCCATTGGTGTGAAACACCACCGGGCTTGGCCAATGCACATGCACCGCTTTCACGTTCTGCGACCCTGACCAATCAAATTCTGGCGGAATTCCCGCCTCGCCCGGGCTGCGCCAATAGGTCTTCCACCCCGGCGCAAGGACAAAGGACAGCCCGGCCATGTGATGACCACTGTCCATCCGCCAACCCGGCAAGAGATTGGCTTGCAACAGCTCATCCTGCGTCATGCCATGGGCTGGCAGGGCAAGGGTCGCAGCAAGGAAAATGGCGGCGGTTCTCATGACTTCCTATTTAGGCAAGCCCGCCGATATTGGAAATCACGTTCCGGTCAGCCCCGTGCAACAAACTGGCACTTGAGACCGCCGCGCCGCAGGCGCACAGTCAAAGGGTGGGCTTTGGGTGTCGAATCGATGCAACTGACCGGCAAGTTTCTTGTGGCCATGCCCGGCATGGGCGATCCGCGCTTTGAAAGAAGCGTCATACTGGTCTGCGCCCATTCGGATGAGGGCGCGATGGGCATCATCGTGAACAAGCGCGTGGAAGAGGTCACTTTTGCAGGCCTGTTGGATCATCTGAACATTCCCCGCGCGCCCGAAGGCCGCGACATCGCCGTGCATTTCGGCGGCCCGGTTGAACGCGGGCGCGGCTTTGTTCTGCACAGCCGCGATTATCGCGGCGGGGCGGCCACAATGAAGATCGGGGGCGGCTATGGCATGACGGCCACGCTGGATGTGCTTGAGGCACTGGCGCGTGGCACCGGCCCGCACCGTGCACTTTTGGCCTTGGGCTATTCCGGCTGGGGTCCCGGTCAGTTGGAGGCCGAGATCGCGCGCAATGATTGGCTGACAGCCGAGGCCGACGCTGCCTTGGTCTTTGCCGAAGATGACAGCGCCAAATGGATCGGCGCGCTGCGGGGCATGGGGATTGACCCGATCAGCCTTTCGCCAACCTCGGGGCGGGCCTGACCTGCGGGGATAAACCTGCCCAAGATTTGCCATATTGAACGCGTAAGCCATTGACTGAATTCATACAAAATAGACCCAGATGCGCGCAGTCCTGTCTTTGACCCTGCTTGTCAGCCTTGCGTGTCCCGCCATCGCCGAGGAAAGCCGCCTGATCAGCCTTGAAACCTCGGATGCTGGGCAAGATTGGCAGGCGGTGGGACGGCTGAACCTAGGCTCGCGTGGCTTTTGCACGGGCGCGCTGATCGCGCCTGATCTGGTGCTGACGGCGGCGCATTGCCTTTATGACAAGGACACCGGCGCGCGGATTGATGACCGCGATATCGAGTTTCTCGCGGGCTGGCGCAATGGCCGGGCCGAGGCCTATCGCAGCGTGCGCATCTCGGTCGCCCATCCCGATTACATCTATTCCGGGGCCGAAAGCCTGGACCGCGTGGCCTTTGATCTGGCGTTGATCGCGCTGGATCAGCCGATCCGCCTGCCGCAGATCACCCCCTTCGTAACCGATGTACGGCCCGGGCGCGGGGATACCGTTGGTGTGGTGTCCTATGCCCAAGATCGCGCTGAAGCCCCGAGCCTGCAAGAGATCTGTCACGTTCTCGACCGCGCCCCCGAGATTGTGGTCTTTTCCTGCGACGTCGATTTCGGTTCGTCCGGCGCACCGATCTTTGCCCTGCGCGACGGGCAGATGAAGATCGTTTCGGTCGTCTCGGCCAAGGCCGACGTCGACGGCCAGCGCGTGGCGCTTGGCTCGGTTCTGACCCATACGCTGGATGTCCTTCAGGCCGAATTGGCCAAGTCGAACGGCTCGACCTTGGGGTCGGCCAAAGTGCGGGTCTTGTCGGGCGGTCAGGCAAGTGGGGCCAAGTTCGTGACACCCTAGCGCCAACGCACCTGCCCCCCCATCCAGACCGATTTCGCACCTGCCCCAAAAAGCGCCTGCTTGCTGATGTACATCAGCAAAGGCTGCAGCGCATTCGGTTATCACAAAAACCGGGGCCCGAAACGCTGCTCACCCCAAGGCCCAACCCCGCACGCCACAAGCGCCACAAGGCGGGCAAGCCCCGCCTGGCCATGCGTTTTGGTGCCCCCAAATGCGGGCACGGGTCAGAAAAGGACATTCAGATGACCATGAAATACATCCTAGGTTCCACCGCCGCCTGTCTGGTGCTTGCCACCTCAGCCTATGCAGAAACACCGGCAACCGCTTGGACGGATCTCAACCTCCGGGCTGGCCCGAACACCACCTATCCCATCGTTTCCGTGATACCAGCGACGCAGACTGTGATGGTCGATGGCTGCCTGGAATCTGCCCATTGGTGCCGCGTCACCTATGATGGGGTCAGCGGCTGGGCCTCGGGCGATTACCTGACGGCCATGGTCGAACAGCCAATCGTTGTGCACCGCGAACGTCTGGCTGTCAAAACCATCACCTATGACGAGACCGCAGATGCCGCCGTTGGCGGTGGCGTGGCCGGAGCGGTGGCAGGTGCCGTTGTGGGCGGTCCGGTCGGGGCCCTTGTCGGTGCGGCCATTGGCGCCTCGACCGCAGCCGCTGTCACCCCGCCAGAGACCATCACGACTTATGTCCGCAGCAACCCGCTTGACCCCATCTACTTGGATGGCGAAGTCGTTGTGGGCGCTGGTGTTCCTGAACCTGTTATCCTTACCGAAGTTCCCGACAGCGACTATTACTATGCCTATATCAACGGCCTGCCCGTGCTGATTGAACGCGCAACCCGCCGGGTGGTGTATATCGTCCGCTGATCCAAAGCAGCCGCTTTGATACCCAAGCATGGCCAGCCGATCCCGACCAACGGTTCGGCTGGCGATGGCACATCCGGCT
This sequence comes from Paracoccaceae bacterium, assembly GCA_044377735.1. Taxonomy (GTDB): domain Bacteria; phylum Pseudomonadota; class Alphaproteobacteria; order Rhodobacterales; family Rhodobacteraceae; genus Tabrizicola_A. The sequence goes on from JBILYK010000058.1 coordinate 6,377, forward strand.
CAGGCCAAGGGGTCATGGCCCTCTTGAAACCCACCAAACCCCTTCCCACATCTGCAATGTCCCCGGCGCCATGATGGGCCGGGGCAATGCATCTGTCCGTGCCCGGTTTTGGGGCGGACGCTTTGAACATCGCTCCAGGAGGATGACCATGCGTAGCTTTGATTTTGCTCCCCTTTATCGTGCAACTGTTGGCTTTGACCGGATTGCTGACCTGATGGATCGCGCGCTGACGGCGGATGTGGCCCAGCCCACTTACCCGCCCTACAACATCGAGAAAACCGCCGAAGATGCCTACCGCATCTCGATCGCCGTGGCAGGCTTTAGCCCTGACGAGCTGTCGGTTGAAGTCAAGGAGGCGGCCCTTGTCGTGACGGCCCGCAAAGCTCCCGAGACGGGTGAGAAAACCTACCTTCACCGTGGCATCGCCACCCGCGCCTTTGAACGCCGCTTTGCGCTGGCCGATCATGTGAAAGTGTCGGGCGCGGTGCATGAACATGGCATGCTGCACATTGATCTGTTGCGCGAAATCCCCGAGGCGATGAAGCCCCGCCGCATTGAGATAAGCCGCATTGGCACCGCCGAGACTCCGGCCATCGAAGGCAAGACAGTGCAAGTCGCCTCGGTCTGATCGACCCACAAGACCGAACACCATCGGCCCAGAGCACCCTGCTCTGGGCCGTTTTATTGGCCTCTCGCGACGAGCGGCCAAAGGCCGACGAGGAGCAATCTTCCTTTTTCCGCCGAACTGACCGAAAGAAGAACATTCATAAAAGGTGGCTGCCGATGGAACTGTTCCGAAAACCAGACCCTGCCAAACATCGCAAGACCACCCCCACCTTACGGCCTGCTACCGCGGCGCTGAACGGCGGACTGGTGCCCAACCCGGTGACCGGGGCCATCCAGCCCGATATCTCGATGTCGGTGAACAATGTCTTTGCCCCCGGCTCGGCTGGGTTCTCTGCAGAAGGCGCGGACCTTGCGGACTTGCCTTTTCTGTATGCCCGCTGGACCAACCCGACCACCCGCGCGCTAGAGACGCGGCTGGCTGCGCTGGAAGGCGCCGAGGATGCGCTGACCACTGCCACTGGCGTGGCCGCGATTGCCGCCACCTTCCTTGGCCTTTTGAAATCTGGCGATCATCTGATTGTGTCTGAGGTTTGCTATGCCGGGGCGTTTGAACTCGCCACGCGCATCCTGCCTGACCTTGGCATTCAGGTGACCCCGGTCAACCTGTCGGACCTTGAGGCCACCCGCGCGGCGCTCAGGCCCAACACCCGGCTGATTCACGCCGAAAGCCCCTGCAACCCGATCCTGCGGCTGACCGATCTGGCCGCACTCTCGGACCTCGCCCACAAGGCGGGCGCGCTTTTATCGGTGGACAGCACGCTGGCCACCCCTGTCATCACCCGGCCTTTGGATCTGGGGGTTGATCTGGTGATCCATTCACTCACCAAATTCATGAACGGCCACGGTGACGCCCTGGGTGGTGCTGTGATCGGGCGCAAAGAGCTGATCTCGGCCTTGCGGGCGCGGTCGGGGGTTTATCTGGGGGCCACACTTTCAGCGCAGAACGCGTGGCTCATCCTGCGGGGCTTGGATACGCTTTACCCCCGCATCCGCACCGTCTCGGCCCATGCCCAGCGTCTGGCGGGCTGGCTTGAGGCCCACCCGAAGGTCACCCGCGTGATCTATCCCGGCTTGCCCAGCCACCCCCAGCATGCGCTGGCACAGGCGCAAATGGCCCTTCCGGGTGGCATGATCGCCTTTCAGACCGCAGACCCGCAGGCCATGTCGCACCAGTTGGCCGACCGGTTGCAGATCATCCACTATGCCTTTTCGCTGGGTCACCAGCGGTCAATCTGCGTGCTGATCCCGACCGAGGATATCCAGACCTCGACCTTCCGAATGGAAGGCCCCGCCCTTGCGCGGTATCGCGATTGGGCGGGCGACGGTCTTTTCCGGCTGTCAGTTGGCCTGGAGGACCCGGACGATCTGATCGACGACCTTGCGCGCGCCTTGGGGTAACCCCAAAGCGCGCCAATCGCCGCCTTAGTAAATCAGCCCGTCATAGACCCCAAAGGCGCCAGCCGTGGAGCCGATGTTGCGCCCCTGCCCCTCGTCGCGGGCATAGGCGACCACCGCCGAATAGGTGCCGGGCCCAAAAGACCCGTCAACCCCGCCGCGGTAATAACCCCACTGCGCCAACCGGCGCTGAATCAACCGACGCTCGGCGCGGGAATAGCTGTTGAAGGCCTGCGCCAAGGGCGTGCGATAGATCGATTGCGCCTGATGCACGGGCTTGACGTGGCTATGGCCATAATACGAGCGCTCTGGCACTGGATCGGCGCGATAAACTGGGGCGGGCGCTTGGTGATAGACCGGCGCGCGGTCCCGGCGGGCGTCATCAATGATCGCCTTCAAGACCAGCGCGCCCACGGCCCCTTTCAGCGTATCCTGCTCGCGCTGGCCCCAAGCGGCGGCGGGAGCGGCAGCCCCAAGGGCGATGGACAAGGCCGTCACAGTGGTGACAACGGCGGTGTGAAGCTTTGGCAGCATTTCGGTCATCCTTTTGGTTCTGGGCTTTCGGTTCGGGGCTTTCGGTTCGGGGCTTTCGGATTTAGGCTCGACAGCCGCGCGATGACCAAAGGATGCGCAGCACTCTGCCCGCTAGGCAAAATCGCGCCTCTGCTAGGCGATAACCGGCGCAAAATGCGCCCTAAACCAGAGTCCCATGCCGTTCTAAACCGGCCCCTCGGCCAGACATGCTGCTAACCGGGAAAGCCCCTCGTCCAGCCGCACCGCCGCCCCGCCGCCTACGCCCAGTCGGATATGCGCAGGCTCATCATAGGCGGTGCCAGGCAACAAAAAGGTGCGGTAAGGCGCAGCCAAAAGGCGGCGCGCAAAGGGTTCGGCCCCCTCACCTTGTAACCGGGCAAGGCCGATTAACCCGGCTTGCGGGCGCACCCATGACAGGCGCGGCTGACCGGCAATGAAGGCGTCCAACTGCGCCAAGGTCGCCGCCCCCGCCGCCCGCGCCCGCGCCAAGGCAGGCCCCAGCCGATCAGGGCGCAGCGCGATCTCGGCAATATGCTCGCCAAGGATATTCATGATCTCGGACGAGTTTTCGCGCAGGATCACCGCATCCATCACCATCTGCCGATCTCGGCAAATCAGCCAGCCGGTGCGCAGGCCCTGCAAACCCAGCCCCTTGGACACCGACCCTGTGGTGATCCCCCGCGCATAAATCCCGGCGATCGAGGGCGCCCGCGCGCCTTCCCATTCCAGCCCGGCATAAACCTCATCCACAATCAGCCAAGCGCCCACCCTGTCGGCAATCGCCGCAATCCGGTGCAACTCCACTTCGGTCAAAAGCTGCCCCGTGGGGTTGTTCGGGTTCGACAGGAAAATCAGCTTGGTTTTCGCGGTCACCGCCGCCGCCAACTCGTCCAGGTCCAGCCGCCAGCCGTTTTCCTCGCACCGCTTGACCAGCCGCAGATCAGCCCCGATGCCACGCGCCATCACAGCGGCCTGCGGCCAACCGGGGGTTTCGGTCACAATCTCATCACCCGGTGCCAAAAGCTGGCGAAAGCAGAGGTAATTCGCCTCGGCCGCACCTGCGGTGATCAAGACATCATCAGCGCTGCACAGGCCCGCAAGCCCCGCCTGCGCGATCACCCGGTCGCGCAGCGCGGGCAGGCCCTGAAAGCTGACCCCGTTCCAATCCAAGACCAGATCGGGCGAGAGGTCGGGCATAAAATCCCCCAAGGTCGGAGATTGCGACAGCGAAAAGCCCAAAACGCATTCGGGCGGCTCCTCGCCGGCGGTTTCCAGCAAGTATTCGAACAGCTTGTGAATGGTGACTTTCACCGCACATCCCGCCCTTGGTTCAGGATAATCACATTGCCCGACGACACATCGCCCATGGGCGAGATCAGGAACCCCACCCATCCGGCAATCTGGTCAGGCTGCATCGCATGGCCATGTGGCATGGCCGAAATGGCGCGGGCCAGCACATCTTCGGTCAGCACATTGAACAAGGGTGTCTCGGTCATGGCAGGCGCAATCGAGTTGCAGGCGATCTTGTCGCGCGCATAGCGCCGCGCAAGATCCTTGGTCAGCGTGTCCATCGCGGCCTTGGACGCGCGGTAATGCGGCGGATCGAAGACGTCAAAATTATAGGCCCCATTGGACGAGATATTGACGATCTTGCGCACCCCCGGCCGCCCCTCCATCGCCTTGACCGCCTGTTGGCAGCAATGAAAGGCGGATGAAAAGTTGACGGCCATCTGGCGGTCCAACTCATGTGCCGGGATCTGGGGGAAGTCCGACATAAAGCAGGTGCCGGCATTGTTCACAAGCGCATCCACCCCGCCGAAGCGGCCGGTGATGCGGTCAAAGAGATCGGCAATCGCATCGGCGTCGGTCAGATCGCAGACCTCGGGATGAAAGCGGTCACGGTCTGCGGCCATGGCCAAAAGCGCGGGGCCGTCAATATCCACCCCCACGACCTGCAAGCCATCTTCAATCAACCGATCCGAAATCGCCCGACCCATCCCGCCTGCGGCCCCGGTTACAACAGCAATGCGTGTCATGGTCTTCCCCCTGTTTGGGGGGAGGTTAAGCCTTGTCATCGGAAATGCAAACGGGCCCCGAAGGCCCCGTTCATCACCCTGCCAATCCGATCAGATCGAGAGGCAGACGTATTTCATTTCCATGTAATCCTCGATCCCATGGTGGCTGCCTTCGCGGCCAAGGCCGGACTGCTTGACCCCGCCAAACGGCGCGACCTCGGTCGAGATCAGGCCGGTGTTGACGCCAACCATGCCATATTCCAGCGCTTCCTGAACGCGGGTGATCCGGCCGATGTCGCGGGCGTAGAAATACGAGGCAAGGCCAAAGATCGTGTTGTTGGCCAGATGAATGACCTCTTCCTCGGTCTCGAACTTGAACAGAGGGGCAACCGGGCCAAAAGTTTCCTCGGTGGCCACCTTCATGTCATTGGTGACCCCAGTCAGAACGGTCGGCTCAAAGAAGGTGCCGCCCAAAGCATGGCCCTTGCCGCCGGTCAGTACCTTGCCGCCACCCGAGACCACATCCGCGATGTGTTCCTGCACCTTTTCCACGGCGTCCATGTTGATCAAGGGGCCGGTGGTGATGCCCGCATTCAACCCATCGCCCACATTCAGCTTGGCCACGGCAGCGGCCAGCTTGGTGGCAAAGACATCATAGACGCCGGCCTGCACGTAGATGCGGTTCGCGCAAACGCAGGTCTGGCCATTGTTGCGGAACTTCGAGATCATCGCGCCTTCAACCGCCTTATCAAGGTCGGCATCGTCAAACACGATGAAGGGTGCGTTGCCCCCGAGTTCCATCGAGCATTTCAGCACCTGATCAGCGGCCTGACGCAACAGGATGCGGCCCACTTCGGTCGATCCGGTGAAGGTCAGTTTTCGCACGCGCGGGTTTTCGCAGAATTCCTTGCCGATGTCCGAGGAGCGCGACGAGGTGACGACGCTGAACACGCCCTTCGGCACGCCGGCGCGTTCGGCCAAGACGGCCATCGCCAGCGCCGAAAGCGGGGTTTCAGCAGCAGGGCGGGCAACCATGCCGCAACCCACGGCCAAGGCTGGGCCAACTTTGCGGGCGATCATGGCATTCGGGAAGTTCCACGGCGTGATGGATGTCGCGACACCAATCGGCTGCTTCAACACCGTGATGCGCTTATCGCGCTGGTGGCCAGGGATCGTCTCGCCATAAACGCGCTTGGCCTCTTCGCCAAACCACTCGATAAACGAGGCACCATACAGAACCTCGCCCTTGGCCTCAGCCAAAGGTTTGCCCATCTCAGCGGTCAGAATCGCAGCCAGATCGTCGGCGTTTTCAACCATCAGGTCGAACCACTTGCGCATCACGGCGGCGCGTTCCTTGCCGGTGCGGGCGGCCCACTCGTGGCGGGCCTTGTCAGCCACCTCAATGGCGCGGTGGGCATCTTCGCGGGTCATGTCGGCAACATTGGCAATCACGTCGCCCCGCGCGGGGTTGGTCACGGCAAAGGTCTTGCCATCGGCGGCATTGACCCATTCCCCTGCGATATAGGCCTGTTCAACCAGCAGGCTGGGGTCTTTCAGGATGGAACGCAGGTCTGTTGCGGAATCAAGCATCTGGGCCTCCCATTTCTCGGCTGATCATGCAATGCCTGCTTGTGCGCAAAAAGTCCAGTTCCGGGGCAGGGTCTGGACTGAAATTTGACATCAAACTGGAGTCACCTGATGACCGATCTCAGCCGCGACTACATGAACTCGGCTTTCATCCATGATGGCGACAGCTTTTATCCACGTTGGCGGGCACAAGCAGCAGCGTTTCGCGACCAAATGGCCAAGCGGTCGAAGCTGAACATTGCCTACGGACCGGCTGCGAGGCAGGCGTTTGACCTCTTTCAACCCGAAGGTACGGCACGCGGGCTTATGGTGTTTGTCCACGGCGGCTATTGGCTGGCCTGCGGGCGCGAGGATTATTCCCACCTTGCCGCTGGCGCCGTGGCGCGCGGTTGGGCCTGTGCGCTGCCGTCTTACACGCTGGCACCCCAAGGGCGGATCGCGGCGATGACTGGCGAGATTGGCCAAGCGGTGCGTGCGGCGTCGGCCATGGTCACGGGTCCGGTGGTGGTGACAGGCCATTCGGCGGGCGGGCATCTGGCGGCGCGGATGGGTTGTGCGGATCAGCAGCTGTCGGTTACCCGCGTCGTGCCGATGTCGCCCTTGGGCGATCTGGCACCCATGCTGCAGACCGACATGAACGCCACCCTGCAGATCGACGCGGCAGAGGCAGAGACCGAAAGCCCGGCGCATTTGGCGCTGCGGGCCGAGGTGCAGGCGCATATCTGGGTCGGTGGCCAAGAACGCCCAGCCTTTCTGTGGCAGGCGCGCACCCTGTCGGAAGCTTGGAATTGCCCCTGGACGGTGGAGGCCGGAAAGCACCACTTCGATGTGATCGACGGTCTAAGCAACCCGGCATCGGCGCTGATGGAGACCTGCCTCGGCGGCCTATAGCCCCGCACGACCGAAAGCTCGTCGAGCCCTGCGGGCACTCCTCGCGAAGACCCACGACCCCACACGGCGGATGAGCCTGGGGCAGCCCTATGGGCGGTCAAAGGCCCCCATCGCCACAAGGTCGATCTGGGCCAGAAGCGCCTGCGCTTTGGCAGCCTCGCCAGTGGCCTGCAACAGCACGCGGTTGCCGAGGAGCGCCATGGTCGTCAGGCCATCTTGTTCCAGAAATGCGACCCCGTTGATCTGAACCGTTTTGCCCATCATCGCCACCATCTGCGGGTCTGACAGAATGGGGGCAAAGCTTTGCACCATCATATTGTCCGCATAGGCCGAAAGCGTCACGGTCATGCCTTCGGCATCGGTATAGGTCGCCTCGGCCCCCGCCCCACCGCCCATCATCGCCATGCCTTGCGCCATGTCTGCCGTGTCCTCGCGCGTCCAGCCTTCGGGCGCGGGCGGGAAATGGGCGAGCAGGAGGCCACTTTGGCGCGCCGAAATCTCACTGGCTGCTGTAGCGATTTGCACGGCGGTGGTGTTGAGATCCCCGGCCGCATAGGCGGTGCTGGCCGCCTTCAGCGCATCGGCAATCCTGTCCGCTTGGGCGGGGGCTGCAAGGGCCATGGTAAGGGACAAAAGGGCGCATCGGGAGCAGCGCATCGGGCAAACCTCATGAGGCCATTGAACAGACTATCGCCAACAAGGCCCGCGCGCTGCAAGCCGGAAAAACCGCCAGCACACTCACTCCTTCGCCCGCAGCACGCCTGCTGGACGCGCGGCCAAAGGCCGCCAGACAAAGGCCAACCCTGCAAAAAGCGTGGCCCCGATGCCGCCCAGCACAATCACCAGCGCCGATATGGCGTCAAAGGCATAGTTGCTGTCCATCACCAGTGTCAGAACCGCCCATCCCGCGACGGCACCAGCAAAGATCGCGACCAACCCTGCTGCCGTGCCCATCAAGACAGACCGCAAAGCAAAACTCAGAAGAATGCGTCCGCGTTCGGCGCCGATCACCTTCAGCACTGCCGCCTCATAGACCCGCGCGCGTTCGCCCGCCGCCGCAGCACCGATCAGCACGACAAAGCCGGTGATCAGAGTGGCCATTGCGGCCAGCGTGGTGGCCTGGGCAATCGCGGTCAGCGCCTCGGTCACCCGGCCGATGGCGGCTTTGACGCCAATGGCGGTGACATTCGGAAAGGCTTTGGCAAGATCGCGCAGGATGCCGGCCTCAGCATCAGCCTTGGCATAAACGGTGGCGATATGGCTGTGCGGCGCGCCGGCGACTGAGGCGGCATTCAGCGTCAGCACAAAGCCCATGCCACCGCTAGAGAAATCAACCTCACGAAAGCTGGTAATCTCGGCCTCGATGTCGCGGCCAAGGACGTTGACGGTGATCTTGTCGCCCAGTTTCAACCCCATCTCTTCGGCCTCTTCCGCCGCGAAGGAAATCTGCGGCGGGCCGCTGTAGCCTTCTGGCCACCATTGCCCGGCGACCACCTTGGTGCCTTCGGGCATGGCATCGGCATAGGTGATGCCCCGGTCACCGCGCACCACCCAGTGATTGCCCGCGACCTTTGCCGCGTCCTCGCCGTTGATGCGGGCCACCACGCCACGCATCATGGGCGCGGTTTGCACCTCGGTCACCGCCACATTGGCGCGGACTTGGGCAAGGAAGGGATCAATCTGGTCGGGCTGGATGTCGACAAAGAAATAGGACGGTGCCTTTTGCGGCAGGTCGCGCGCGATGGCGCTGCGCAGATTGCTGTCGATCTGGCCGACGGCGGCCAGCACCGAAAGACCAAGGCCCAACGCCATGACGACCTGAACAGTTTCCGCCCGCGGCGCCCCGACCGACGCAAGCGCCAGCCGCAAAGCCACCCAGCCCCGCAAGGGCCGTGACCGCGCAAGGCGGCGCGCCAGACGTGCAAGCCCATATGCCGCCAATGCCAGCACCAAAAGCGCCCCGGCCACACCGCCCGCCGTGCCCAAGGCCAAGGACGCGACACCGGAGAACACCACCGCGCCCGCGATCAACAGCGCCGCCAGTGCCACCGTTGCCGCGATATAGCGTTTGCGCGGCCATTGCCCGGCGCTGCCGCCCCGGTAAAGCGCCGCCGCCCGCACCCGCTCGGTCTGCGCCAAGGGCCACAGCGCGAACAAGAAGGCCGCGACCACGCCATAAAACGCGGCCTCAAACACCGGGCGCGGATACAGTGAGATATTGGCCTCAAAGGGAAGCGCTGCCTCGATCACGTTCGAAAGGGCGAGGGGCATGCCAACGCCCAAGATCAGTCCAAGGCCAACGCCAAGGCCCACCAGAACCGCGATCTGCATCAGATAGCTGGTGAAAATCAGCCCACCATCCGCCCCGAGTGTGCGCAGGGTGGCGATGGTGGCAATCTTGCCCTCCAGATAGGCGCGCACGGCGGATGCGACACCCACTCCGCCCACCGCCAACCCGGCAAGGCCAACCAGAATCAGGAAAGAGCCGATGCGTTCGACAAACTGTTCGACCCCCGGCGCGGCGCGGCGGCTGTCGGACCAGCGCAAGCCGCTGTCGGGCAGCGCTGCCTCGGTCGCCGCTTGCAGCGCGGCCAGATCGGTACCGGCGGGCAGCACCATGCGATATTCGCTGTCATAAAGCGTGCCGGGTGCCAAAAGCCCCGAAGTCGCCAGATCGTCCAGCCGAACAAGCGTGCGCGGGGCAAGGGCGAAGCCGCCCGTTGCGCTGTCAGGTTCGCGCAGCAAAAGCCCGCGCAGGGTGAATTCGGCCGTGCCGAGCGTGAAGGCGTCACCAGTCACCAGACCCATTTGGGCGGCCAAGACCGAGTCCATCACCGCGCCGCGATTGGCCAGCGCCTGATCAAGCGGCAGATCGTCTTGCAACTGAACCGCCCCGATCAGCGGATAGGCCCCGTCAACCGCCTTCACCTGCGTCAGCACACGCGCTTCACCCGCAACAGCCATCGAACGGAAATCGACAACTTCCGAGACCGCGCTGGAAATGCTGTCAAGATAGACCCGTTCCTCGGGGCTGGCGAAGCGATAGGTGAATTCCACCTGCGCATCGCCCCCCAAAAGCACCGCGCCCTGTTCGGTGAGCCCCGCCTGAATGGCCGCGCGTACTGTGCCCACGGCGGCAATGGCGGCCACGCCCAAGGACAGGCAGGCCAGAAACACCCAAAACCCGCGCAAACCACCGCGCAATTCGCGCCGGGCAATCGACCATGCCAATCTGGGCGACATGGTCATGCCGCCGCCCCATCAACCCGGCCATCGACCAGCCGCACGATCCGGTCACAGCGCGCGGCCAGTTCCGGCGCATGCGTCACCAAAACCAGCGTCGCGCCGTGACGGTCACGCAGGGCAAAGATCAAATCCATGATCGCCGCCCCATTGGCGCTGTCGAGGTTGCCTGTCGGCTCATCCGCCAAAAGGATCGCCGGGCGCGGGGCTGCGGCACGCGCCAAGGCCACGCGCTGCTGCTCGCCGCCCGACATCTGGGCGGGGTAATGGTGCATCCTTGCGCCAAGGCCCACGGCGGAAAGCTCTGCCTCAGCCCGATCAAAGGCATCGGCAGCCCCCGAAATCTCCATCGGCAGGGCCACGTTTTCCAAGGCGGTCATGGTCGGAATCAGGTGAAAGCTTTGGAACACCACCCCCATACGGCCCCGCCGGAACCGGGCAAGCTGATCTTCGTCCATCCCGGTCAGATCCTGCCCCAAGGCGGCAATTTGGCCTGAGGTTGCCCGTTCCAGCCCGCCCATCAGCATCAGAAGCGAGGATTTGCCCGACCCGGAGGGCCCCACCAGCCCAAGGCTTTCACCTTGCGTGACATTCAGCGAAATACCCTTAAGTATCTCCACAGGTCCGGCGTTGCCCTGCAAGGTCAGGCCCACATCATTTAAGGCCAGAACGGTATTCGACATGATCCACCTGCGATTGTTCTCTTTCACATATGCGCCGGTGCGCCTGATCCGCAATGCCGCGACTGCATTCTTTTTCGTGAGCTGGTCCATCTTGGCCCTGCCCGCGCAGGCGGAACCCCTCACACTGGTGGCCTTGGGCGATAGCCTGACCGCAGGCTATGGTCTGCCGCCGGATCAGGGCCTTGTGCCGCAACTGCAAAGCTGGCTGGCCGCGCAAGGGGCCGAAGTGACGGTGGTGAACGCCGGGGTGTCCGGCGATACCACGGCGGGGGGGCTGTCGCGGCTCGACTGGTCTTTGACGCCCGAGACCGATGCGCTGATGGTCACGCTTGGGGGCAATGACATGCTGCGCGGTCTGCCGCCCGAGGCGGCGCGGGCAAACCTGTCGGCGATTTTGGAGGGTGCAAAGACAAAGGGCCTGCCGGTGTTTCTGGTCGGCATGGAGGCGCCGGGGAATTATGGGGCCGAGTATAAGGCCGCCTTCGATGCGATCTACGCCGATCTTGCGGCTGAGTTTGGCGCGACGCTTTACCCGTTTTTCTTTCAAGGCATGACCGAGGGCAACCCAGACCCCGCCGCGATGCGGCCCTTTATGCTCGAGGATGGTATTCACCCCAATGCCGAAGGCGTGGCCAAGATCGTCGCCGACCTTGGCCCGGCGCTGCAGGCGTTTCTGGTTGCTCATCGTCCCTGAAAGCCTGCCGCTTTCAGGGCTCTTCGCGATGTGGCGCGATGAATGCCCTTGTGGCACCGCCACTAGGGCGTGAAGAGCATGGGGGGCTTGAAGAGCGCGGGCGATTGGCAGAACACTGGGTCACCACAACCCGACAGGCCCGATGATGACCCTGATTGCCGATCTCATTGCCGATTTGACGGGCGCCCTTGGGGCCCACCATGTGCTGACCGGGGATGATCTGGCGAAATATCGCCATGAGTGGACGCAGCATTACCCCTCCAACCCCTGCGCCGTGGCCCGGCCCGGTGACACGGCGCAAGTGGCCGAGGTTTTACGCATCGCTGCCCGCCATGGCGTGCCGGTGGTGCCGGTGTCTGGCCTCACGGGCCTTGTCGGTGGTGCCTATACCGACGGCGGGCTGATGATCTCGGTCGAGCGGCTGAACCGCATCCGCGAAATCCGGGCGGATGCGCGGATTGCCATTGTTGAGGCGGGTGTGGTCCTTGACCGCCTGCATGAGGCCGCTGAGGCCGCGAACCTTTACTTCCCCCTGTGGTTCGGCGCGCGCGGGTCGGCGATGATCGGCGGGGTTCTGTCCACCAATGCGGGCGGGTCCAACGTGCTGCGCTATGGCTCAACCCGCGCGCTGTGCTTGGGGCTGGAGGTGGTTCTGGCCGATGGTCGCGTGCTGAACCTGATGTCGGAACTCCACAAGGACAACTCAGGCTACGATCTGAAACAGATGTTCATTGGCGCAGAAGGTACGCTTGGAGTCATCACGGCGGCGGTTATGAAACTCGTCCCCCGCCCCCGCGCCTATGCCACCGCCACCTTGGCTGTGCGCAGCCTGCCAGATGCCTTGGTGCTTTTGAACCAACTTCGCGAGGCAACAGGTGGTCTGGTCGAAGCATTTGAGCTGATGCCCGCCACCTATATCCGCCGCCTGTCCGAGGCCCGGCCCGACATCACCCTGCCCTTTGGCGGCAAACGCTATGAAACCAATATCCTTGTCGAAATCGCCGCCACAGCGCCCCGCGACACCACCCCCGATGCCGCAGGCGATGTGCCGCTGACCACCCTGTTGCAAGACACTCTTGCAGCACTCATGGAAACCGGCGCGATCCTTGACGCCGAGATTGCCCAGACCGAGGCGCAGCGCCGCGCCATGTGGCAGCGCCGCGAACTGGCCGCCGAAATCACCGTGGCGCGCCAGCCCACCATCGACACCGATATCTGCCTGCCCCTCGACAAGGTGGCCGAGGTTCTGGACCGCATCCACGGCCGCCTTCCGGCGCTGGACGCTGGTGCCGAGACGCTGCACATCGCGCATCTGGGTGACGGCAACATCCACTTCACTGTCTACCCCACACGCGATGACCCCGCCTTGTCGGATGCGGTGATCGAGGCGGTCGAAGATGAGGTGCAGGCCTTGGGCGGCAGTTTCAGCGCCGAACATGGCGTGGGCCTGTCGAAAAAGCCCTCGATGAAGCGGCGGAAAGACCCGGTGGCTTTGGACATCATGCGCGCAGTCAAGGCCGCCGTTGATCCGGGCAACCGCATGAACCCCGGCAAGATCATTCCCGAGTAACCCCGCGCCATGACCGCCTTATCGCTCATCATGCGCGACCCCTTATTCCGCGCCATTGCCGCCATGGCTGGGCTTTATGGGGCGGTGAATGCCTGCATCTACCCCTATCTCTCACTGATCGCGGTCGAACGGGTAGGGATTTCCGATGCGACGCTGGCCCTTGTGCTGGCGCTGGCCTCTGGCGCGGCGGTCGCAGCCTCGGTGCTGTTTGGGATTCTCGCTGACCAGATCGGCAACCGCCGCCTGATCGCGCTGATGACGGTGGGTGCGACGGTCATTGGCACAGGGTTGATGGTGCTGGCCCCGCTGCCGGGCGTGATGTTGATCGCCCATGGCCTGTTGATTCCGATGGGCACGGCGATTTTCGGGCAGATCTTCGCGCTGAACAATCTGGCCACACAAAACCACCCCGCCCAGCGGGATGCGTTGCAAGCCACGGTGCGCGCCGTGGTCTCGGCAGTGTTTCTGCTGACGCTTCTCTTCTGGACCTGGGGTCTTGGGACGGGCGAGAACCGGGGCGGGTTTGATGTGATGGCGGTCTATGTCACCGCTACACTTGCCGCCGTTCTTTTGTTCGCACTGATCTGGCGCGGCTGGCCCCGCAAAGGCACCGAGCCTTGGCAAGACCGCCCGCTTGGCCTGAACCTGCGCGCCGCCCTTGTGGAACTGTCCCGCCCGGCGATTGCGTTTCGGCTGTTGGCGATGGGGGCGATTGGCGGCTTGCCGATGCTTTACATCATCCTGACACCCTTGATCTTTTCGGCCACGCCGGAACGGCAAACCTCAGATGTGGCGCTGATGGTGGGGCTGGTCGCGGGGTTCGAGGTGCCCTTCATGCTGGCCCTGCCGCGACTGCAACGCATCCTGTCGCGCCAAACGCTCATCATGGGCGGCGCGCTGATTTACGCGGGGTTCGTGACGATTTTGGCGCTGTTTCCCAATGGCAGCTGGCTCTGGGCGCTGCCCGTGTTGGCGGGCCATGGGGCTGCACCGATCTTGACGCTGCCCATCGGCTATTGGCAGGAGTTGATGGAGGGTCGCCCCGGCACCGCCGCAGCCCTCATGGCGCTGCAACGGCTGGCAGGGGATCTTCTGGCCGCCGCCAGCTTTGCGCTTGGCACAGCGATTGGCGGCTATACCACCGCTGCACTTCTGGGCGGGGGGCTGGCCATGGCGGGGGCCATAGCGCTGTGGCTCGCCGACCGCCGCGTCTAAGCGTCAGTCGAAAAAGCCCGGCCCCGCGCGACCCAACAACTCGACCGCAAGATCGGTGCCCATGGCCATCCCATCCGAAGCCGCGCCGCGCCGCTCGCCAGTGATCACTTGGGTGCCATCGGGGCGCAACACCTCGCCGCGCAGCCACAGGCTGTCACCGTCCACCAGCGCAAGGCCTGCGATTGGCGTCTCGCAAGAGCCGTCCAGCCGCAAGAGGAAGCTGCGTTCCGCTGCCAAACGCAGCCCGGTCTCGTGGTGATGGATTGCGGCCAGCATAGAGGCCACCCGCGCATCATCCACCCGCCGCTCAATCCCAATGGCCCCTTGGGCCACGGCTGGCAGCATCTCTTCGGGGTCAACCGCCGAGCGCGCGACATCCGACAGCCCGAGCCGGTTCAACCCGGCCATAGCCAAGAAGGTCGCCGCCGCCACGCCATCGGCCAGTTTCTTCATCCGGGTCTGCACATTACCCCGGAACTCTACCAGCTGCAGATCGGGCCGGCGATGCGCCAGTTGCGCCCGCCGCCGCAAGGACGACGAGCCCACCACCGCACCCTGCGGCAAATCCATCAGCCGCGCCACACCGGGGCTGACAAAGGCATCGCGCACATCTTCGCGCGGCAGATAGCAATCCAGCACCAACCCCTCGGGCTGCAGCGTCGGCATATCCTTCATCGAATGCACCGCGATATCGATGGTGCCCGCCAACAGCGCCTCTTCAATCTCGCGGGTGAACAACCCCTTTCCGCCGATGTCCTTCAAGGCCCGGTCCAGAATCTGGTCGCCCATGACCTTGATGATGACGATTTCAAAGGCCTCGAGCGGCAGCGCATGGGCCGCCGCAAGGCGCGCGCGCGTTTCATGCGCCTGCGCCAAAGCCAGCGGAGAGCCGCGTGTGCCGATGTTCAAGGGGCGGTGGGGTGTGGGAAGATCATGGGTCATGCGCCAAGACTTACCCGCGACCGATGCGCCTTTCAACCGCCCGCTTCTTGACATGCGCACGCAGGCAGGCAAGGCAGAGGCAACGACGGAGGCTCCCATGACCAAACTTTTGCTGCGCGCCCTTGGCGGTGAGACATTGCCGACCCCGCCGATCTGGATGATGCGGCAGGCGGGGCGCTATTTGCCCGAGTATCGCGCCACCCGGGCCGAGGCCGGGGATTTCCTCAAGCTGTGCTACAATTCCGATCTGGCCGCCGAGGTTACCTTGCAGCCGATCCGCCGCTATGGCTTTGACGCGGCGATCCTCTTTGCTGATATTCTCCTTTTACCGCAGGCACTTGGGGCTGATCTGTGGTTTGAAACCGGCGAGGGACCGCGGCTGTCGATCATTACGGATATGGCTGGGGTGAAGGCCCTGAAATCGAAAGACGCCATACACGACACGCTTGGCCCCATCTATGAAACCGTGCGAATTCTGGCGCGTGAATTGCCAAAGGAGACCGCGCTCATCGGCTTTGCGGGCGCGCCCTGGACGGTGGCGACCTATATGATCGCCGGGCGGGGGACCCGCGATCAGGGGCCGGCGCATGCCTTGAAAGCGGCGGATCGGGCGACGTTTT
>JBILYK010000148.1:0-2502 GCA_044377735.1 Paracoccaceae bacterium
ACGGAAGAGTCGGTGGGTCGGTTGCACGCGGGCAACCACGGTCGGCTCCATGTAATAGCCGCCGGTGTCGGTCATGGCGCGGTTGCCACCAAGGACCACCTCGCCGCCGTCGCGGCGGGCGTCCGCCACAAAGCCAAGGTTGCCCTCAAGCTGCACCTCAGAATTCACCGCGCCAATTTGGGTTGCAAGATCCAGAGGGTTGCCGAGTTTCATGGCCTGCGCGGCCTTTGACAGGGCCGCGACGAAGTCGTCATGCACCGAGGCCTCGACCAGAAGGCGCGAGCCTGCGACGCAGACCTGGCCTGCGTTGCGAAAGATCGCGGTGGCAGCGGCACGGGCGGCGGCATCCAGATCGGGGGCATCCGCAAAAACGATGTTGGGGGATTTGCCGCCAAGTTCGAGATAGCAGCGCTTGAGGTTTGACTGTGCGGAATACTGCAACAGGCGCCGCCCCGTGGGGCCAGAGCCGGTGAAGACCGTCACATCGACGTCCATCGACAGGGCCAAGGCCTCGCCCGTGATGCGCCCCGGTCCGGTGACGACGTTGAAGACGCCCGGCGGTACGCCCGCCTCAAGTGCCAGTTCGGCCAAGCGGATCAACGTGAGCGAGGCGGTTTCAGCCGGTTTCAGCACGATGGAATTGCCCATCGCCAAAGCAGGCGCGATTTTCCACGCGCCGATCATCAAGGGGAAGTTCCATGGCACGATGGCGGCCACAACACCGACGGCTTCACGGTGGACAAGCGCCAGAATGTTTTCGGCGGTGGGGGCGATTTCGCCATAAACCTTGTCGATGGCTTCGGCGTAATAGCGGAAGGTTCCGGCCGCCGATCCCGGCTCGGCCTTCAAGGCCATGCCAATGTCGGTGCCATTGTCACGCACGCCCAAGACGGCCAGTTCAAGCGCATGTTTGTCGATCAGATCCGCCAGCCGGTGCAGCACGGCCTTGCGCGCGGCAGGCGCCATGCGCGACCAGCGTCCCTCGTCATGGGCCCTGCGAGCTGAGGCGACCGCGCGGGCCACGTCCTCGGCGCTGGCCGCAGCGGTGGTGGTCAGCTTTTGCCCGTTGATCGGCGAGAGCACTACGGTTTCGCCGCCCTGCCCTTCGACCCATGTGCCGTCGATCAACAGCTTTTGCGGTGCCACAGCGGCAGAGGCAAGGCGGTCAATCTCGGCTTGGGTGATGGCCACGGCAGCACTTCCTTTTGGAGATGAAAACGGGCGGCCCATCACAGACCGCCCGCAGTTTTTCTTAGGCCTTGGTGTTGCCAAGGGCCTTGAAGCGAGCCGGATCGCGCGAGGCCAGCATCGAAGCAAGGCCAAAGCCGATCAGTGCGAACAAGGGCACCAGTGCCGGGATTATCCAGCCCAAGTTGCCCTCGGTGCCGGTCAGAGCGCCAAAGTCGCGGAAGATGATGATGAAAAGATAGCCCATCACCAGCCCCGTGATCAGCGGCAGCACCTTGGTTGCCAGCACGCTTTCGCCCATCGCGTCCTTCATGAAGAACATCAGCACCGAAAGCGAGGTCAGCGCCATCAGCCCCAGAATACCCAAGGTGCCCATCTGGCTCATCCAGACGAACAAGTTGAGAACCGGGTCAAGCCCATTGACCAGGAACAGCGTGACCACAGCAAAGGCCACAATGGTCTGGATCACCGAACCGCGGTGCGGCGACTGGTGGGTGGCGTGGGTTTGACCAAGGGAATCCGGCAAGATGCCTTCACGCCCTGCCACGAACTTATAGCGCGCCACAGCATTGTGGAAGGCGAGCACAGCGGCAAAGATCGAGGTCATGAACAAGATGCCCATGATCATGGTAAAGGTGGCACCCACATAGGTTTCACCCAGCATGAACAAGAACCCCGACGGGTCATCCATTTCGGTCAGCGTCGGCAAAAGCTTGTCCACACCAATGCCCATGGTCATCAGCCACGCGGTCAGCGTGTAGAAGATGCCGATCGACAGAACCGAGATATACGTCGCCTTCGGCACGGTAACCGGGGCGTCTTTGGCCTCTTCGGAATAAATGGTGGTGGCCTCAAAGCCGATGAAGCCCGCAAAGCAGAACAGGAACGCAATCGACGGCACGCCGCTGGTGATTTGGGTCCAGGTGAAGGGTTGCAGGTTCAGGCCGTCGGCACCGCCCGTGAACAGGATCGAGGCGAGCAGGATCAACACGATGCCAAACTCGGCCAACACCAACCACATCAGCACCTTGGCCGACAGGTCCACCTGACGATAGCCAAGGACGGCGACAAGCGCGATGGCGATATAGGACCAGATGTACCAAGGCCATTCCAGCCCGAACTGGGCGAAGGTGCCCGAGGCGACCGCACCCAGAAGGCCCATCAGGCCAACCTGCATGGCGTTGTAGGACAGGATGGCGACCATGGCCGCAGCCCCGCCCATACGTCCGCCCAGACCTTGGGCGGCAAAGGCATAGAAAGCACCTGCGTTTTTCACGTGGCGGCTCATCGCGACATAGCCAACCGAAAAGGCCA
>JBILYK010000142.1:0-3270 GCA_044377735.1 Paracoccaceae bacterium
TCGACGGCGGAATGCCCCCGCCAGCGCCGGTCAACGGGGCAGCAGCCGACACCACCATGAAGGTGATGGCCGCGACGCCAAGGGTGTTTTTCTTCAACTGATGTTTTGGGGTACCGGCGTCAGCCATGCTGCGCCCCGCAAGTGATAGTGGAATTCATGGTTATGTCCCCTTCCTGATGGTGGATGACGCGGATGTTTATCATCCGTCATTCGGTTTGATATTTGAACCGATGGTTCGATTTCATTTGACAGCCTCTGTGACAATCTGTCAACTGAAATGAACTGCGCGCCGGGGTAACTGGCAAGCGTTAGATGTGTGAAACCGCAAGGCCACTATGGGAACTGTCAACAAAGCCTTGGAGCTCTTGAATCTTTTCACCCGGCAGCGCCCGCTGATCGGGCTGTCCGATTTGGCCCGGCTGGCAGATATCAATAAGGCGACCTGCTATCGGCTGGTGACCGAACTGTGTGAGTTCGGCCTTGTCGAACAGGTGGGCAGCGCGCGGGAGTATCGGCTGGGGCCTGCGGTCTTGCGGTTGTCGGCCCTGCGCGAAGCACAAGTTCCGACGCGTGAGGCAGCGATGCCGGTCTTGCAGGCCTTGGCGCAGAAAACCGGCGAGACGGCACATCTGTCGATGCTGATGGGCGGGGCCTTGCACATGCTGGGCTTTGCCTATGCCCCCACTCACATGACGCGCGTCACGATGGAGGACGCCGAGGTGCTGCCGTTTCACGCCACCTCGTCCGGGCTTGTGGTGCTGGCCTTTCAGCCCGATGCCTTCCGCGAAGCGGTGCTGGCGCGACCGATCCTTCGGCTGACCGGCCAGACAGAAACCGCCCCCGAGGCCCTGCGCGCCCGGCTTTCAGAAGTCCGCAGCCGGGGCTTTGCCGAAAGCCGCGGCTCCTTTCAGGCCGAGGTCCATTCCATGGCTGTTCCGCTGTTTGACGCGTTGGGGGTCTGCGTGGGGTCTGTGGCGGTGGCAGGCCTCGCCTCACGCATGACCGAGGACCAGCGCCGACTGATCCGCTTTGCCCTTACCGAAGCCGGAAGCGAGATCACCACTCTTTGGGGCGGCACCCTGCCCGCCGACATAGCCACCCTTTGGCGCCTTGCCGCCTAAGGATTGAAAGGACTGCCATGAAAGACGAAAACTTCCTCAAGGCCAACAATGCCCGCAGCCTGTGGCACCCGATGACCGCGCCCTCGGACAGTCTGAAGAACCCGCCTGCGATCATCACCAGCGCCTCGGGCGTGCGGATCAAGGACATCGACGGGCATGAGGTGGTGGATGCCGTGGGCGGGCTTTGGAACGTCAACCTGGGCTATTCCTGCCAGCCGATCAAGGACGCGATCGCGGCGCAGCTGGATGCCCTGCCCTATTACTCGATCTTCCGGGGCACCTCGAATGACAAGGTGATCGAACTGGCCGAGGAACTGCGCGACTTTTTCGCGCCCGACGGGCTGACGCGGGCCTTCTACACCTCGGGCGGGTCGGATTCCGTGGAAACCGCTCTGCGCCTGTCGCGGCAGTATCACAAGATCAAGGGAGAGCCGGGTCGGATCAAGTTTCTGTCGCTTAAAAAGGGCTATCACGGCACGCATTTCGGCGGCGCTTCGGTCAACGGCAATGCCAATTTCCGCACCGCTTATGAACCACTCTTGCCCGGTTGCCACCACATCCCAGCCCCCTACCCCTATCGCAACCCCTTCAACGAGACCGATCCAGCGAAGCTGGCCCAGCTTTGCCTGCAGGCGCTGGAGGATGAGATCGCCTTCCAAGGTTCTGGCACCATTGCGGCCTTTATCATGGAGCCGGTCTTGGGCGCGGGCGGGGTCATTCCCCCGCATGAAAGCTTTATGCCCGGCGTGGCCGCGATCTGCCGCAAGAACGGCATCCTTTTGATTGCCGATGAGGTCATCACCGCCTTTGGCCGCACCGGGGCTTGGACCGGGTCGCGCCTGTGGGGGGTGCAGCCCGATTTCTCTTGCACCGCCAAGGCGATCACCAACGCCTATTTCCCCTTTGGCGCGGTGATGATCGCCGAGGGCGTGGCGCAGGTGTTTGAAAAGGACGAAACCGGCCGCGCGGCCATCGGCCACGGCTATACCTATTCCGGCCATCCGGTCGGCGCGGCGGCGGCGCTGGCGACGCTGGCGGAAACCAAGCGGCTGCGCGTCAACGAAAACGCCGCCGCGCGCGGGGTGCAGCTCTTTGACGGGCTGAAGGCGCTGAAGGCCAAACATTCGGCCATCGGCGATGTGCGTGGCGGGCATGGGCTGATGCTGGCGATTGAAATGGTGGGGGATCGGGCCACGAAATCGGCCCCCGACAAGGCGGTTCCGGCAACCGTGCAGAAGGTGGCTTACGAGTCCGGGGCCATGGTGCGGGTGTCGGGGCCGAACATCATCCTATCGCCGCCCTTGGTGCTGACCGAGGCGGACGCAGCGGTGATCCTGAGCGCCTTGGACAAGGGGTTCTCGGCGCTGTGATGCTGGGAGGAGGGGCATCTGTCCCCTACCCTTCCTTCCCTTGCCCGGAATCAAGGGCGCGGCCCTTGGTGGTTTGGAATTTGTTAACCGGCTTTGGCGATCATGTGGCCCATGTCGAAATACATCCGCCCCAAACGCGCCGGCGCAGCTTTGTTCTTCACCGTGGCCTTGGCCGACCGGGGGGCGCAGACCTTGGTTGAGCATGTCGCGGTTTTGCGCGAAGCGGTGCGGGTGACAAAGGCAGAACGGCCCTTCCGCATTGAAGCATGGGTGGTTTTGCCCGACCATATGCATTGCGTGTGGACATTGCCCGAAGGCGATGCGGAGTATTCCGTGCGCATGGCCGCGATCAAGGCGCGGTTTACGCGGGCATTGACGGGGAACGACCGTAAGGTGGGGTTTCACCCCACCATGATCGCACCGGAGGGGCAAGTTGATATTGCGGATGGTGGGGTCAAACCCCACCCTACGGTAAATGGTCGGCCCCGAACCCGGTCAAAGATGGTGAAACAGGACGGGCGGGTGTGGCAGCGACGGTTTTGGGAACATCATATCCGCGATGAGACCGCATTTGCGGCATGTGTGCGGTATTGTTGGATCAACCCCGTAAAGCACGGATTGGCTGAACATTCAAAGGATTGGCCGTATTCGTCGTGGCACAGGGATGGACCCGACGATTTGATATTGTAGGGTGGGGTTTTACCCCACCAATCGTGCGATGGAAGGTGGGGTAAAACCCCACCCTGCGCTTGCTTGGTTGGGTGAGGGACACCACCCCC
>JBILYK010000130.1:0-5657 GCA_044377735.1 Paracoccaceae bacterium
TTGCCTATCTCAAAGCAACACTGACAGCCATCGCAAACGGCCATCCGCAAAGCCGCCTCGACGATCTGCTGCCATGGAACTTCAAGCCGTCAAGCTAAGCTAACCGTGGTGCCCAGCCACCGCTTACATTCGAACACCAATTCGGGCAGGACCACCTCCCATTCGTCACGGCGGAGCAGGTGGTTATACTCCTCATCCCCATCCTCACGCCGCCAGTTCAGGATGGCCGCGACCTCGCCGCGCAAGAAGGTCGTGCCCTCGGGCGGGGCAAAGGCGCGGGAGAGGCGGGTAAGGGTTTCACCCCGGGCGTTGTCGATCCTCCAGCGGTCGCCGTCGCGGATCAGATGGACGGGGTCGCCCGGTCGGGCAGCGGCGATGGCGGCCAGCGACGGGTCACCCGGCCGCAGGCGCCCGGCGAACGACAGGTCCACCAGCTTTGGGTCCGGCGGCACATAGCGCAGGCGGGCGCTCGGCAGGGCGGCGGTATCGGGGGTGACGCGGCGGGACAAGACCGCATCGCCCGGGCGGACAAAGGCATGGGGGCCGTCGGTCAGGACGGCCAGGGTGGACCGCGCCCGCGTCATTGCGACATAGAACAGGCGGCGCGGGGCGTCAGTATCCTCGCCACGCGACGGACGATCCCAGCCGCCGTTCAGGATTACGACATGGTCGAATTCCAGCCCCTTGGCGCGATGCGCGGTCATCAGAAGCAGCCCGCGCTGTTCGCCCCGCACATCCCGCGCCCATTCGCCGAACCATTGGATGATGTCAGGCACCGGGGCGGCCTTTTCCACCAATTCACGCGCCAAGGTTCCGATGCCCTCGCCGATCAGGTCGGTCCAGCAAGATTGTGGCTGGGCGTTCAGGATGGCGACCAGATCAGAGATGGTCAGCAGCCGCGTCCGATCCGCCAGCAGGGCGCGGATGAAGCCCTGCATCTCGCGCATTCGCCAGAGGTTGAGCGGCTTCTCATTCGCCATATCGATAGGGATACCCAAGCTTTCTGCGTAGGCGCGCACGGGTTCTAGCCGCCGCCAGTCACGGGCGATCACGGCGCAGCGACGCCATGACCAATCCGGGTCTAGCCTAGATAGGCGCACCAGTTCGTCCAGCGCAGCTACCGCCTGCGCGGCATCGCCCCCCGCATCCAGCAGGGAGACGCGCCCCTGCACCACCGGGTCCAGCGCCGCCCAATCGCCCCCTAGCGCAGCCTTGGCACGGGCGCGATTCACCGTGATGTCATGGCCCGCCTTCATGCGCCCTGCCGCGGACGCAATCACGGCATTTGCCGCCGCGATGATGTGGGCGGTGGAACGGTAGTTTTCCGTAAGCCAAACCGGTTTGGCGGCATAATCCGCCTCGAACCGTCGGATAAAGTCGATGCTTGCCCCAGCGAAGGCGTAGATGTTCTGGTCATCGTCGCCAACGGCAAATAGGCTGATGCGCAGGTCATCCTCGAGCGACCGCCCCGCTACGGCACCGATCAGGGCGTATTCCTCGGGGCCAATGTCTTGGTATTCGTCAACCAAGAGCCAGCGATAGCCCTGGATCAGCGTTTCGCGCAGCGCTTCGGCCTCGGGTTTTGACAACCCGTCACCGCGCAACAGAGCTACCGCCTGCATGACGATGCCGTCAAAATCGCGCGGGCCCTCGTGGTCGCCTGCAAAGCTCGCCCCCATCAGCCGCATCGCCAGCGCGTGGCAGGTCGACACCGTCACCCCCGCCGCGTCATCCCCGATCAGGCGGCGCAGGCGTTCGCGGATCTCGGCAGCGGCGTGGCGGTTGTAGGTCAGGACCAGAATGCCGCGCGGGTCTTCGCGTTTCACGCGGATAAGGTAAGCGATGCGATGCACCAGCACCCGGGTCTTGCCTGAGCCGGGCCCCGCCAGCACCAGCACGTTGGTCTGTTCGCGGTCATCGCGGACGATCTCGGCCTGAACAGGGTTATCCAGCGCATCGACAATCGTGCGCCATGACGTGCCCGTCGTCTGGCGCCGGATTTCCGTGCCGCGCCCCGGCAGCCAGCGGCGCAGGAAAGCGTCGCGGTCCAGCACGAAGTAGTCTTCCGACAGGCGCTGGGCCTGCTCAATCGCCTCCAGCCCCTTTTCGGCATAGGCGGCCATCACATGGGTCTGGATCGTCGTCTCGCCGTAATGCTCTTCGAGTGGCGCGAAGTGCTGCACGGTGAAGGGCCCGCCCTTGGGGTTCAGGTGCACCGTGATCGCCGGGCGGAACACCGTCAGGCCCCGGCCCAAGGTGGCGACCTGCTGTTCGTGCAGCCACAAGAGCGCGCGGTCCATCAGGCGGGTCATGTCCTTGACCTCGGCTCGCAACAGCGCGTCACCGTTCAGCGCATCCAGCATCGCGCCAAGGGTGGTTTCCACCTGAATATCCTTGCCACGCGTGCCTTTGGCCACCTTGCCCGTCAGATGGGTCAGTAACGCCTGCGCTCCCTGCCGCCGCAGATCGGCGGTTCGGGCGACCACAGGCCAGGACCGTTCCAGCCGCACGAGGATCGTGTTCCGGCTGAGTTTTCGCAGCGTCAGGTTCCCCCGTCCGCCATCCTGATCGCGCCCATCCTGCGCCATGCCGCGCAGGATAGCTTCTACCAGATCGG
Organism: Paracoccaceae bacterium; assembly: GCA_044377735.1. GTDB lineage: Bacteria > Pseudomonadota > Alphaproteobacteria > Rhodobacterales > Rhodobacteraceae > Tabrizicola_A. The sequence continues at coordinate 2,618 of JBILYK010000130.1, forward strand.
GGCGCACTTGGGCATGTCCCTGGTCGCGCAAGGCCTGACACGTCTCGGTCAGGTTCAACGGCTGCGCCTCGGACCCTTGGGCATCTGGCACGGCCTCTTGCATCATGGCAATTAGGTTAGCCTCCATCCTGGCCGCGTGATCCAGACGGCGGGCCGAGGCATCCTCGACCCCCAGATGCACATAGACCGTGATGCCCGTGTCGTTGCTGGCGATCCCCAGAACCTCAAGATCCGCAAAGGCCCTGTGCAACTCGCGCCCCGATAATCCACAAGCGCCAGTCAGATCGTCGGTCGAAACCCCGGCATCGACGGGCGCATTCATGACATGGCGCACAAGGTCCATCAATTGGGTGCGCCTGACCCCGGTGATCTGCGCCTGTTCCAGGATCGCCGCCGCCTCATCAACCGATCTGATGCGCAGGGATGACGGAAACACCTGCACCCGGTTTTCCTCGCGGCTGAGCAGCGTCGCTTCTTCCAGCCAGGCCACGGCGGTTTTCACACGTGTGTCGTCGGTGGTCTTGTCGCGCTCGAACTCCTGATCCTTTTCCTCCCGCACGATCTCGCCGGGGGTGGCCACCACCTCGCCGGATTTGTGCTTTTCCATCCGCCGCAGCGCCTTCAGGATTGCGCCAATCTCATGCCTTGCCAGACGAGACCGGGCAGACAACGAGAATTGCCGTTCCACATCCTCGGGGCTGAACAATAGCACGCAGTTGGCTGGGGCACGATCCCGGCCCGCGCGGCCCGCCTCTTGCAGGTAATTCTCAAGCGACCCCGGAATGTCGCCATGAACGACCAGCCGGATATCGGGCTTGTCGATGCCCATGCCAAAGGCGTTGGTCGCGGCGATCACCCGCAACTGGCCGGTGCGAAACGCCTCTTGCACATCGCGCTTGCGGTCGGGCGGCAGGCCAGCGTGGAAGAAGTCCGCCGCCAGCCCCTGCCCTTTCAGGAACTCCGCCACCTTTTCCGTTGCGCTGCGTGTGGCGCAGTAGACCACCGCCCCCGATGCCCCTTCAGGCGGCAGGTTCGCCGCGATCGCGGACAGAATGTCGGTCAGCTTCGTCGCCTTCTGCGTGGGCAACACGGCAAAGGACAGGTTGGTGCGCACCGCGCCGCCATCCAGCAGCACAAGGTCTACCCCCAGGCGGGTCTGGAAATGGTCGCGGATGTCGCGCACCACTTCGGGCTTGGCGGTGGCGGTCAGGCACAAGACCGGGGCCGGGGCATCGCCCGAGAACTCCTTGATAAAGCGACTGACATAGCGGTAATCGGGCCGAAAATCGTGGCCCCATTTGCTGATGCAATGCGCTTCGTCCAGCACCCACAGCCCGACCTCACGTTGCTGCAAGACCGTACGGATCGACGGCGAGCGTAGCTGCTCGGGCGAGATCAGCAGCATCGCCGCATCCCCCATCCGCACCTTTTCCAGCGCATCATGCCGTTCGGGCAGCGACAGCATGCCGTTGACGGTGACCGCCGCCGAAATCCCCGCCCGCGCCAGCCCTTGCACCTGATCGGCCATCAGTGCGACCAGCGGCGAGATCACCACGCTCAGCGCCCCGGTCTTGTTGAACCGTGACAGCGCCGGGATCTGGTAGCAGACCGATTTTCCTGTGCCGGTGGGCAGGATGCCCAGTACAGATTTGCCTGCCATCGCCTCGGCCACGATGCGCTCTTGCAAGGGGCGGCCCATGTCATCGACCGGTTGGGGACGGAAGGACGGAAAGCCGAACCACCGTTCGAGCGCGGCATTCGGGTTGTTCTTTTCCGCGCACCAGCCGCAGGCCGGATCGCCGCAATTGGTGTCGCGCAAATGCCGCACGATCCGCCCCGCCTGCGGGAACTGCAGCCGCACCCAGGGCGGCATGACCGAGTCCCCGCCCGCAACCGAGATCCACGACAGCGCGTAGGCCATCGGCCAGCCATTGCGCGGGTCCGAAAGGCGGCCCAACGTCTGCTCCAACCGATGATTGCAGGCGCGGCCATCCAGCAGGCGGCGGATGGCGGCATGGGCAGCGGCCTCTTCGGGCGCTGGGCCCCGCAGGAACTGGAACAGCGCATCGAACCCGGCCGCCGCCTCGCCCCGCGTCGTCAGATGGTGATAGGCGAGAAGCGCATCCGGCGCCTCCTGCCCCAGCCGGGTGAACGCCGCGATCTGATCTTCGAGCACTTGCAACGCCAGCCGCGCATCCTGTTCGGGGTCATTCACATGCCCGACCTGCAGCCGCCCGTCGTGATAATGCTTGACCAGATGGTGGTATGGATTGCGCGGAAAGGCCAAGGGGTTCAGCCACAGCGTATCTATCGGGGCCGCCCCCAACACCGCCAGCCGCGCCCGATTGGCCACCAGATGCGGCAGGTCATGGCGCAGGATGTTGTGGCCGACCAGATGCGCTGCCCCATCGCAGAGCGCCTCCAGCCGATCCAACGCGGGGTCCAGTGCCGCACCCTTATGGACCAGCACCGCCTCACCCCGCACCGCCGCAAAGGCAAACAGCCGCGCAGACTTCGGATCGACCTCCAGATCAATCGAAACGCAAGTTGCAAGGAAAGGGGCGGTGTCAAAGGTCAAACGTCAGGCATCCGAATTCCAAGGGCCAACAAAGGCTTCCAAGCCATTGATAACCTTGTCACCAGGATTCGATAGCCTCAGATTTCAGCCGCGAGTTGCTTTTCGATACTGGCAGGTGCTCCGTGCGCTTTGCTGCAACATGACCGCTCCGAGATACAAACTGCCATCTCAGCGTGCGCATGTAGCCTTGACGAAAAGTCTACGTCGAAGGCCGGATGGCTGGGGATCATGCCGGTAAGGCGATCCGATACACCCTGCCCCGCGCATCATCTCTTGCAGAAACTACCACCAGCCCGAGTTTCTTGCCCAGCGCACCCGACATCGCACCACGGGCGCTGTGCGACTTATGCCGATGTCGGCATAAGTCGCATTATGCCGACGTCCGGATTATGCCGATGTAGTTGCGTAAGGTATTGAATACCTTCAAATCTGTTGCGTCGTAATCGGCATAATCCTCGGGGT
>JBILYK010000061.1:0-21088 GCA_044377735.1 Paracoccaceae bacterium
CGATTTCGCCGCGCTGCAGAGACTTTCCATGTCGGTTCTGACCGTGTAAGAGGCGCAAAAGCTTTGCAGCCCTCAGGAGCGCCCCATGAGCACGATCATCGACATCCACGCCCGCGAGATCCTCGACAGCCGGGGCAACCCGACGGTTGAGGTCGACGTTTATCTTGAAAGCGGTGCCATGGGCCGCGCGGCGGTGCCTTCGGGCGCCTCGACCGGCGCGCATGAGGCCAATGAAAAGCGCGATGGCGACACGTCGCGCTACATGGGCAAGGGCGTGCTTGAGGCCGTCGCCGCCGTGAACGGCGAGTTGGCTGAAGAACTGGTGGGCTATGACGCCACCGAACAGGTCGGCATCGACCGCACGATGATTGAAATGGACGGCACGCCGAACAAATCGCGCCTTGGGGCCAATGCCATTCTGGGCGTGTCCTTGGCCGTGGCCAAGGCGGCAGCCGAATTCACAGGCCAGCCCCTTTTCCGCTATGTCGGCGGCACTTCGGCCCGTGTTTTGCCGGTGCCGATGATGAACATCATCAACGGTGGTGAGCATGCCGACAACCCCATCGATATTCAGGAATTCATGATCATGCCGGTCGGCGCGGACAATATCCGTGACGCCATCCGCATGGGCGCCGAAGTGTTCCACACCCTGAAGAAAGAGCTGCAAAAGGCTGGCCACAACACCGGGATCGGTGACGAAGGCGGCTTCGCACCGAACTTGAAGTCCGCCCGTGAAGCACTTGATTTCATTTTACAATCTATTGAGAAGGCAGGCTACAAGGCTGGGCAGGACATGGTCCTTGCGCTCGACTGCGCCGCGACCGAATACTTCAAGGGCGGCAAGTATGAGATGAAGGGCGAAGGCAAATCGCTGACCATCGCGCAGAATGTCGATTTCCTTGCTGGGCTGGCCAAGGATTACCCGATCATCAGCATTGAAGACGGCTGTTCCGAGGATGACTGGGAAGGCTGGAAGCTTTTGACCGACACGCTGGGCAGCAAGGTGCAATTGGTGGGTGATGATCTTTTTGTGACCAACCCCCACCGTCTGGCCGAGGGCATCTCCAAGGGCGTCGCGAACTCGATGCTGGTCAAGGTCAACCAGATCGGCACCCTGACCGAGACCCTGCAGGCCGTCGATATGGCGCATCGCGCGCGCTATACCAATGTGATGAGCCACCGCTCGGGCGAGACCGAGGATACCACGATTGCCGATCTCGCGGTTGCCACCAATTGCGGGCAGATCAAGACGGGCTCGCTGTCGCGGTCGGACCGGTTGGCCAAGTATAACCAACTGATCCGCATCGAAGAAATCTTGGGCGAGACGGCGGAATATGCCGGGCGTTCGATCCTGAAGTAATTGATTTTCGCCGAAAATCAGTGGGCGCGGCAGGCAACTGCCGCGCTTTTTTCATGCGCTGTGCAAGAGGCGCGCGGGCCGAAACGGTTGCAAAACCGGCAAGACGCCTTGCCCCGCCATCTCGCCCGCCAACCCTTCCGCCGCAATTGCCGCCAGCGTCACGCCCGAATGCATGACCGACAGCCATAGGCCCGCCACCCCTGGCACCGCGCCCACGACCGGCAGCCCGTCGCCCGGCACCGGGCGCTCGGCCTGCACCACGCGCGCGGCCCGCAGCTCCGACACCCCCAAAAGCGCCGCGATCCGCGCCAGTGCGGCCTCGGCCTGTCCCAATGGATCGGCCAGATTGCCCCCTTCATCAGACTGGTGAAAGGCCGCCGCAGGGGCCAAAAGGCAGCCCTCGGCATCTTGTCTGATCTCTTGCTCGGGTGCGGCCAGAATATGGGCCAAGCGCAGGCCCACGGGCGCTGTGCGCAGCATCAGCCCTGGGCGATGCAGCATGGGAAGTGTCAGCCCCAAAGGCGCCAGCAGCGCAGGCGCACCAATCCCGGCGGCAATCACCACCTGATCAGCCGCAATAAAGCCCAATGCGGTGCTCACCCCAGTGACCTTTCCCGCTGTGGCCACCACCTGCGCCGAAACCCCACTGAGAACCTGCGCGCCTGATGCGGCCAACAGGGCGCGCGTCAAGGCGGCGGCATCCACCCATCCTTCGGCCGGGAAAAAAAGCGCCTCCTCTGGTGGTGTTCGCAGCGCAGGTTCGCGCGCCAAAACGCCCGCCTGCGTTAACCGCTCCAAGGGATAGCCTGCCGCCTGCAACCGCGCGGCAGTGGCGTCAAACGCCGCGCCCGCCTCTTCCCACCAAAGGCACCCGCTGGCCCGGTGATGGCTTGGCAAAACCTCAACCAATCTCTCATGCGCCGCCATACCAGCCACACGCAGCGCGAAATGGGCCTCTGAGAGCGCAAAACTGGCGTTGATCCAGCCAAAACTGCGGCCCGAGGCGGCATGGGCGGGCAAGCCCGCCTCGATCAACGTGACCGCGCGGCCCGACCGGGCCAGTTGAAAGGCCAGCGCCGCCCCAATCAGCCCTGCCCCGATGATCACAAACTTTTCCATGCCGAAAAGCTGGCATGCCGTGGCGCAAGCTTCAAGGGCCGTGCTATCAGGGGCCATGCTGATCGTTCTGAACAAACCCTATGACATGCTGTGCCAGTTCACCGATGGTGAAGGGCGCGCGACTTTGGCTGATGTGGTGCCCATCAAGGATGTCTATCCGGCAGGCCGATTGGACCGCGACAGCGAGGGTTTGGTGCTCCTGACCGATGATGGCCGTTTGCAGGCGCAGATCAGTGATCCCCGCCACAAGATGGAAAAAACCTATTTCGCGCAAGTTGAGGGCGTGGTGAGCGCTGAGGCGCTGGACGCGCTGTCCAAGGGCGTCGCCCTGAAAGACGGCCCCACCCTGCCCGCCCGCGCCCACACCTTGGCCGCACCCGATTGGCTTTGGCCCCGCATTCCGCCGATTCGTGAACGCAAAACCGTGCCGGATGGCTGGATCGAACTGACGATCCGCGAGGGGCGCAACCGCCAAGTGCGCCGCATGTGCGCCGCGGTTGGCCTGCCCTGCCTGCGGCTCATCCGCTGGCGGGTGGGCGATTGGACCCTGCAGGGGCTATCCCCCGGAGAGTGGAGAGAGGCATGACCGAAGCCGACCAGATCATTGCCAAGCTGGGCCTGCACCCCCACCCCGAAGGCGGCTGGTATCGCCAGACCTGGATTGGCCCCGATTTGCACATCGGCACAGATGCCCGCGCCAGTGGTACCGCGATCCTGTTCTTGCTGAAAGCCGGTGAGCGCAGCCATTGGCATCGCGTGGATGCCGATGAAATCTGGATCTGGAACGCAGGGGCGCCCTTGATGCTGTCGCTGGGCGAGGCGCGGGCCGAAGATATCCGTATGGGCCCCGATGTTCTGGGCGACGATCAGGCACAGGCGGTGGTTCCTGCCGGGCATTGGCAGGCCGCGCGCAGCCTTGGCGATTGGAGCCTTGTCACCTGCACCGTGAGCCCGGGCTTTCGCTTTGCGGGCTTTGATCTCGCCGATCCCGGATTTGACCTGCCAAGGGGATAGGCCGCGCATGGACCACAAACAGTTTGTCGCGGCCCTCCCGCCAGAAGAAAAAGCCCGCCTCACCGCGCTGTCGAACCGGGCGGGGCTTTGGCATCTGGCCGGGCATCTGGGGCTGATTGCCGCCTTCGGCGCGCTGATTGCTTTTGAGGTGCCGGGCTGGTGGGCGCTTTTGCCTTTGCAGGGCATCGCGCTGATCTTCCTTTTTACGCTGGAACATGAATGCACCCATCGCACCCCCTTTGCCACGCCCGCCCTGAACGAGTGTGTCGGCCGGGCCTGCGGGGTCGTTCTGTTGCTGCCGTTCGAGTGGTTTCGCTACTTCCATCTTGCCCATCATCGCTGGACCAATATCCCCGGTCGTGACCCCGAACTCGACGGGGCCAAGCCTGAAACCCGCGCCCAGTGGTTGTGGCATGTGTCGGGCCTGCCCTTTTGGCTGGGCATGGCGCGGATCACCATGGCGCTGGCCCTGGGGCGCGGTGCGGCGGACTATCTGCCAAGCCCCGCCCTGCCCCGCATCCGGGCCGAAGCGCGCTGGATGCTGGTGGGCTATGCGGCCCTTGCCACCACGGTCTTTTGGACGCCGATCCTGCTTTGGGTCTGGCTCGTGCCCGTGCTTTTTGGCCAGCCCTTCCTGCGGCTTTACCTTTTGGCCGAGCATGGCGATTGCCCGCAGGTGGCCAATATGTTCGAAAACACCCGCACCACCTTGACCACGCGGGCGGTGCGCTTTCTGGCTTGGAACATGCCGTTTCACGTCGAACACCACGTCTCCCCCAATGTGCCCTTTCACCATCTGCCCACCCTGCATGGCCTGATGCGGGACCGGCTGCAGGTGACGTCTCAGGGCTATGCAGCCTTCAGCCGCGACTATCTGGCCCGCCGCCCGCCCTCGGCGCGGCGCTGAACCCTCTCAAGGTGCGAGGCCATCGGCCGCGCTTATTGTAGCCCTCACAAGATAGCATTGGCGGCCCTGCGCGCCCCGGGATACTCAGGCCGCATGACGACCATACCCCGCCCCAACATCGACACCCCGCGCGGCTTTGCCTTTGCGCTGACCGCGTATCTTTTGTGGGGGTTTCTGCCGCTTTACATGAAGGCGTTGTCGCATATCCCGACGCTGGAAGTTCTGGCGCATCGGGTGATCTGGTCGGTCCCGATTGCCTTGGTGATCCTTGCGGTTCTGGGGCGCACGGACGAGCTGAAGACCGCCCTTCGCACCCCGCGCATGCTGGGGATGGGGGCGGTAACGGCAGGGCTGATCTCAATCAACTGGGGGATCTATGTCTGGTCGATCCAGACCGGTCACGCGCTTGAGGCGGCCTTGGGCTATTACATCAACCCGCTGTTTTCGGTATTTCTGGGCGCGGTCCTGATCAAGGAACGCCTGAACCTTGCGCAAAAGCTGGCCATTGCGCTGGCCGCCTTGGCGGTGGCGTTCCTGACGTGGCAGGTTGGCCGTGTGCCGCTGGTGGCGCTGAGCCTGACGGTAACATGGGGGTTTTATGCCTATTTCAAAAAGATGCTGCCGATTGGCCCCAATCAGGGTTTTGCGCTGGAAGTGATCCTGCTTTTGCCCTTTGCCTTGGGCTATGCGATCTGGCTTTCGGCGCGTGGCGAGGCGGTGTTTCTGGCCTCTGCCCCCGCCGACAGCCTGTTGTTGTTGGGCTGCGGCGTGGTCACGGCGGTGCCGCTGATGATCTACGCCAACGGGGCGAAGCTTTTGAAGCTGTCGACCATCGGTATCCTGCAATACATCGCGCCGACGATGATTTTCCTGACAGCTGTGTATTGGTTCGACGAGCCCTTCGACAGCGCCCGGCTGGTGGCCTTTGCGCTGATCTGGACGGCACTGGTGATCTATACCAGCGCCCTGATCCGGCAATCGCGCAGCAAGGGCTGACCCCCTCTCTGGCATCTGCTGAACATCCCATTCTTGCAAAGGAATCAGACCTTTGCAGTAAATTCGCGCCGTCAATCGCCGCAACCCGCGCCGGGTTCACACATAGGCCATGATTTGATCCATTTTGAACTGCGTCGAACTTTAAATCAAAGACATGAAAATGGCCCATCAAAGAGCGCGCCTTTTGAGGTGGATATGTCGATTGTCGGGTGTTGTGGCATGACCTGAGGCCCGGACGGCTCGAATCAGGTCAATGAGGTGACCCATATCCATTTGCCTTATGATCGCTAAAAGATGATCTGGGCCAAGGGCAGCGCCATTTAGGCCCGTTTTGCTCAGTCCTGAGGCAGACAAGATGCCGACGCGCGCGCAAGCTCATGACATCGCAATTCGCCTGCCATCTTTGGCGCTGGCCAGCGGCCCGGCCTTGCCCGTCTTGACAGGCCGCACCCGCAAACGCCCGATCCTGCGGCACAAAAGGTCAGGCCGTGATTTGATCGAAACCCTGCCTGCGCTGCGCCAAACCAGCCAGAGCACGCTCGGCGCCTCAGCCCAAGGAATAGCCCGCGCCGCGCACCGTACGCAGCGGATCATCGCCGCCAGTCGCCATCAGCGCTTTTCGCAGCCGGCCCACATGCACATCCACCGTGCGACTGTCGACGTAGATGTCGCGGCCCCACACGCGATCCAAAAGTTGCTCACGGCTGAACACCCGGCCCGGACGTTCCATCAGACATGACAGGAGGCGAAACTCTGTCGGACCAAGCTTAAGCCCCGCCCCCCCGCGGGTGACGCGGTGGGTTTCAGGGTCCAGCCGGATATCTTGCCATTCCAGCACTTCGCCGGCTTGCCCAGGGCGCACCCGGCGCAGATGCGCGCGCAGCCGCGCCATCAACTCCGCCACCGAATAGGGCTTGATGATGTAATCATCCGCCCCCGTTTCAAGCCCTCGTACCTTGTCGACATCTTCAGAGCGCGCCGAGAGCATCAAGACCGGGATGCCCCGCGTCTCGGGTCGCGCACGGATGCGGCGGCACACTTCAAGCCCCGAGACATGCGGCATCATCCAATCCAAGAGGATCAGGTCGGGCAAGCCCTCGGCCAGTCGCTCCATCGCCTCTTCGCCATCTGCCGCGCAGATCACGGCGAAACCGTCGGCCTCAAGGTTATAGCGCAGGATCTCGCGCTGCGCCGGCTCATCCTCGACCAAAAGGACAACTGGCTTTGGCGCGCCCATCAGACCTGCCCTCCCAGCCCCGCAACAGCGTCCACCTTGGGCCGTGGGTCACCGGGCAGGCTTCCGGTCGTCATGTAGATCACCTGTTCCGCGATGGTCGTGGCATGGTCGCCCACACGTTCAACGTTCTTCGCGATGAAATGCAACTGCATCGCAGAGGTGATGGTGCGGCTGTCTTCCAACATATGCGTCAACAACTCACGAAAAAGGGCATTGTACATCTGGTCAATCTCGTGGTCACGCAGACGCACTTCGGCTGCCAGCCCCCCATCCCGTGCGATGAAGGCATCCAGCGAATCTTTCAGCAACAGCCCCACAGCCTTGACCATCCGCTTGAGAGACCCTGTCGCCCCCGTCAAAGGCTGCAAACCGGCCAACACCTTCGAACGCTTGGCCAAGTTCTTGGCATAATCGCCGCAGCGTTCAAGGTTAGAGGCGATCTTCATGACCGACAGAACCATCCGCAAATCGGTGCCCATCGGCGCGCGGAGCGCGATGAGCCGGGCACATTCGGCGTTGACCTGTTCTTCCAGCGCGTCAATCGCGGCATCACCCGCACGCACCTGATCGGCAAGCCCCTCGTCAAGCGTGTCCACCGCGCGCGCTGCATCAGCCAGCGCGGTTTCCACCAACCCGCCCATCTTCATGATCATGGCCTGAACCGCCTCAAGATCGCGGTCAAAGGCACGCAGGATATGTTCGTTGTTCATCGCGGTCCCCTTAGCCGATCCGGCCGGTGATATAGGATTCAGTGCGTGGATCCTTCGGGTTGGTAAAAATCTGGCCCGTTTCGCCAAACTCTACCAAATTGCCCAGATGGAAGAAGGCGGTGCGCTGGCTGACACGGGCGGCCTGCTGCATGGAATGGGTCACGATCACCACCGAAAACTGGTGGCGCAAATCGTCGATCAACTCTTCGACCTGCGCGGTGGCAATCGGGTCCAGCGCCGAACACGGCTCGTCCATCAACAGAACTTCGGGCTGTGTGGCAATGGCGCGCGCGATGCACAGGCGCTGTTGTTGGCCGCCCGAAAGCCCGGTCCCCGGCGCGGCGAGGCGGTCTTTCACCTCGGTCCAGAGGGCCGCCTTGCGCAGGCATGCCTCGACGATCTGATCCAACTCGGCCTTGTCGCGCGTCAATCCGTGAATACGCGGGCCATAGGCCACGTTGTCGTAGATCGATTTCGGAAAGGGATTGGGCTTTTGAAACACCATGCCCACTTTGGCGCGCAACTGCACCGGGTCGACCCGGCGGTCATAAATGTCCTCACCCTCCAGCAGGATCTGGCCCTCAACCCGGCAGCTGGCGATGGTGTCGTTCATGCGGTTCAGGCAGCGCAGGAAGGTGGATTTGCCACAGCCAGACGGGCCGATAAAGGCCGTCACCGACTTGTCCTTGATGTCCACATCGACATCCTTGATGGCATGGGTGGCGCCATAATAGACCTGCACCTTGCGGGCCTCGATCTTGTTGACTGTGCTGTCCACACGGCTCTCCATTCGCATATCTTTCATGGGGTTTCTCCGGGGTTACCAGCGGCGCTGGAACCGACGGCGCAACATGATCGCCCCGACGTTCATGATGACAAGGAAGATGAGCAGTACGATGATCGCGCCGGACGACCGCTCAATAAAGGCCGGATCAGACCGGGACGCCCAGGAATAGACCTGCACCGGCAGCGCCGTTGCCGGATCCAGGACACCGCCCTCCAGTGGGCTGCCCGGATAATTGGTCACAAATGCGACCATGCCAATCAGCAACAATGGGCCAGTTTCACCAAGCGCCGAGGCAAGGCCAAGGATCGTCCCGGTCAGGATACCAGGCGCGGCCAGCGGCAAGACATGGTGGAACACCATCTGCATCTTGGAAGCACCGACACCAAGCGCAGCGTCGCGGATCGAAGGGGGCACGGCTCGGATGGCGGACCGTGTCGCGATGATGATCGTCGGCAAGGTCATAAGAGTCAGGACAAGCGCGCCCACCAGCGGGGCCGACGACGGCAGCCCGGCAAAGTTGATGAACACGGCAAGTCCAAGGATCCCGTAGACGATCGACGGCACTGCCGCGAGGTTCGAGATGTTCACCTCAACGAGATCGGTGAACCAGTTCTTTGCAGCGAACTCTTCAAGATAGATCGAGGCACCGACGCCCAGAGGCAAGGTGAAGATGAACACAAGGACCATCATGTAGAGGGTTCCCAGAAGAGCCACCCCCAATCCCGCAGCTTCAGGACGCAGGTCGGATGCATCCGGCGCAGTGATGAAGCGCCAGTTGAAGCTGGACTCAAGAATTCCGGCCTCGATCATCTTGTCGGCCAGGTCCAGCTGTATCACCGACACGTTTGAGTCGCGCGCCGCAATGTCACGATCCACGCGCCCCTTCAGGTACCCGTCGATGCGCCCGCCCGCGAAGGCCTCGAAGGTGATGGTCTGACCAACCAGTGAGGGGTCCGCCAGAACCAGATCGCGCAGTCGTGCCGGCGCATCCTTGGAGATCATATCAACGATCTCCTTGTCCGAGATACCTTCGACCGAAATGCCCCGGTCCTTCATGTACTGAACCAAAGACTCGCCAAGGATGCGCCCATAGCCGACTGTCGTGACCTTAGACATCACGGCGGGATCACGCTTGCCGGACTTGTCCACGACAGTCTCGTCGATGGTGACCGGAAAGACCATTTTTGCTTGAACGAAGGCCGAGGAACCGTCGCGGAAGATCGTGAAGAGCATGATCGCAAGGGTGGTCAGCGCGATGGCGACCGCGATGATCCCATAGACGCGAAACCGCTTTTCAGCCGCGTTGCGTTGCCGGTTGCGAGGCGTCTCCGTCATCAGCGAGCTTTTGGTCCGGATCGGTGGCACGCCGGTCTCAGGGGAATTGGAAATGTCAGACATTAGTCGTACTGCTCCCGATATTTGCGCACGAACCACAAAGCGAAGATGTTAAGTCCTAGTGTCAGGAAAAAGAGCGTGATGCCGAGGGCAAAGGCCACAAGCGTTTCGGGTGAGTCAAAGGCGAGGTCACCGGTCAACTGGCTCACGATCTTCACGGTGATTGTCGTCATGGCTTCGAACGGATTAAGTCCCAGCTTCGCGGATGCGCCTGCCCCCATGACCACGATCATCGTTTCGCCGATGGCGCGGCTTGTGGCCAAGAGTACCGCGCCGACGATTCCCGGCAAAGCCGCAGGCAACACGACCTGACGGATGGTCTCCGATTGGGTCGCGCCAAGACCATAAGAGCCTTCGCGCAAAGAATTGGGCACTGAACTGATGATGTCATCGGCCAGTGACGAGATGAATGGCGTGTTCAAGATTCCGATCACCAGACCGGCAGTCATCACGGACGAACCAGAATTGCCGAGCCCCATCGGCATGGCGATAAAGTCGCGCAAGAACGGGCCGACCGTCACAAGGGCGAAAAGGCCAAAGACAACGGTCGGAATGCCGGCGATCAACTCAATCAGTGGCTTGATAACGTTTCGCACCCGCTCAGGTGCATATTCGGCAGTATAGATTGCCGTGAACAGGCCCAGTGGAACGGACACCAGCATCGAGACGAAGCTGATATAGAGCGTGCCCCAAAGCAACGGCAGCAGACCAAAATCTGACCCGCCGCGAAACTGTGGGTTCCAGACCGTGCCAAAATAGAACTGGGAGATCGGGTACTGGCTGAAGAACCGTATCGCCTCCGAAAGCAGAGACAAGACAATCCCGATGGTTGTCAAAATCGCAATCGTGGCCGCCCCAATGAACAGCCAAAGGATGAAATTCTCTGTCACGTTCCGCGCGCGAAAATCCCGATTGGTACGCAAGAACGCGATCGCAAAACCGGCAAGTGCAGCCAGGATAACAGTGACGCTCATGGCGATCGCGCCGGACTGCTGCGCGATTCGATAGGATTTGGCGGCTTCGAAAACCTCCGGTACGGTTTCACTTCCCAGTGCGACACCAACCTCGGCAAGACGCCCGCGGACATCTGACAGATCGGCGCGCATGTCACGCAGATCTTCGTTCGACATCTCGAACTGCGCTTGCATTGCATCCAAACCACCTGCGATCCGTCGCACGTCGCTCATCGTCAGCTGCGCGGCAGTGGCATCGGCGGCAACCTCTGGCCCGAGCTGCCCGATGATGCGCGCATCGATCATCGGCCCTTGGATCAACAACCACAGGACCATCAAAAGGAAGGCTGGAACGGCGGTGAAAAGGAAGCCGGCCTGTCCATAGTAGGACGGTAGCGAATGGAGCACCCGCGCATTTCCACCAGCACTCTTCATGGCGCGTGCGCGTGCCAGAATGAAACCGATTATCGAAATGACTAGGACGATCAGGGAAAGAAGGCCGACACTCATGGCAAATCCGCTTTCAGGTCACGCCCGCGGGCAAAAAAGGCTGGGAGAGCGCGCAATCGCGCTCTCCCGGTTTATGGGTCGATTACTCGAGCGGACCCATCGGCGTGCCGGCAGCGACCATCGCCTGGGTCTCGGCCAAGGCCGGGTCGGACACCAGACCATAGGCAGCCAGCGGGCCGTCCGGCCCTGCCATGTCATCGGACACGAAGAAGTCGACGTATTCCTGCAGGCCGGGGATCACGCCCAAGTGCGCCTTCTTGACATAGAAGTAGAGCGGACGCGACACAGGGTAGTCACCCGAGGAAACCGTTTCGGCCGACGGCACGACGCCGCCCATGGTGGCCACGCGCAGTTTGTCGGTGTTGTTCTGATAGAAGGACAGGCCAAACACGCCGATCGCGTTCTTGTCAGCATCCAGACGCGCCAGCGTCTCGGTGTAGTCGCCGTCGATGTCCACGTTGCGGCCATCGGTGCGCAGCTTCATGCAGGCTTCTTCGGTGGCGTCTTCGTCCATGCCGCTGGCAGTGAACGCGGCCATCGCGCCAGTGTCTTCACAGCCCTGGATGATAACCTTTTCGTCAAACACTTCGCGCGTGCCGTGCTTGGTGCCGGGCGACAGAACCAGAATGTCCTGGGCGGGAAGTGCTGCATTGAATTCCGACCACTGGGCGTGGGTGTTGGCGACCAGTGCGCCATCCTTCACAACGGTCTCAGCGATGGCGTTGTACATGTCCGACGGGGTCAGGGCGAATTCGGCGCCATTGACGTCCGAGGCAAACACGATGCCGTCATAGCCAAAGCGCACTTCCATGATCTCGGTCACGCCATTGGTGGCGCACAGATCAATGTCTGACTGCTTGATGCGCGAGGACGAGTTGGCGATGTCAACGGTGTTAGTGCCAACGCCTTCGCACAGCTTCTTGCGGCCTGCGCCCGAACCACCGCCTTCAACAACCGGCGTGGGGAAGTCAAAGTTTTCGCCAAAGGCTTCAGCCACGATGGTGGCATAGGGCAGAACGGTGGACGAGCCAGTGACCTGCACCTGGTCACGCGCCGAGGCGATGACAGTCGAAGCAGCAAGGATCGCCACGGTCGACGCAACAAATTTCAGGGACGGCAGTTTGGTGAAAGACATATGTCACTCCATCAGGGTCGCGAGGGGCCGGATGCCCGTCGTCTGCTGCGTGGTCTAGGGGCCTTACGCAAGGCTTTTGCGACAGTTGTGTAACGGTTCCATGACAAACCCTACCCTTTGGCCAAAGGGTTGCACGGGCTCAGCACCAAGCGCCTAAGCCAAAGGAATTAAAATACTGAATTGGCTTCCTTTTCCGATTTCACTTTCAATTACCAAACGCCCGCGATGGCGCTGAACAATATGCTTCACGATCGCCAAACCCAGCCCAGTTCCGCCCTTGGCCCGGCTTCTGTGGCTGTCGACACGGTAGAATCGCTCTGTCAGGCGCGGAATGTGACGGGCATCGATGCCCGCGCCCTGATCCACCACATCCACCCGTAAGACCGGCCCGCGCGGCCCTGTCGTTCGCGACAAAGACACCGTGACAGTCGCCCCGGCGGGGCTGCCGTATTTGATGGCGTTCTCGGTCAGGTTGGTCAGCACCTGCACCATCTGGTCGGCATCGGCCCGCACCAAGGTCTCGTCCTGCGCGCCGACCAGATCCAACCTGACATCGCTCGCCCGCGCCAAAGGTTGCAGGCTGTCAGCGACACTGCGGGCAATGGCGGCCAGATCGATGCGGGTTTCGGGGCGGATGCGCTCTTCCGCCTCTACGCGGCTTAAGTGCAACAGATCGCGGACAAGGCGATTCATCCGCTCGGCCTCAGCCGCCATGATCGCCAAAAACCGCTCGCGTGCGTCGGGGTCATCTTTGGCCGCCCCGCGCAATGTTTCGACAAAGCCCGAAATCGCGGTCAGGGGGGTGCGCAGCTCATGGCTGACATTGGCGACGAAATCGCGCCGCATCCGGTCCATCTGTTCGGCCTCGGTCAAATCGGCAAAGGCGAGAAGCACGGCTGCATCAAGAGGTGTGACCGTCACCTCATAGACCTGGTCATGGCTGGCCTGAGCGGTCACCAGCCGGACCACAGCCCCTTGGCCTTGCCGCAAGGCGCGTTCAATGGCACTCAGCAATTCTGGTGCGCGGATCAAAAGACCATGATGGCGCCCAACCAGCCCCTCGCCCGACACCGCAAAGAGCGCCTGCGCCGCCGCATTGGCCTCGGCGACCAAAAGGTCAGGGCCGATGACGATCAAGGGCATGGGCACGCCGCCAACGAGACGGGCAATGGGGTTTGGCATGGGTCACATCCTGTCGCAGCTGCGTCTTGCCAACAGCTAGCGGCAGGATGTGACAATTGCCAGACAACTCGGCCAAGGCCAGCCTAGCGGTCGCCCGCCTGCCAATCGCGCAGCGCCGCATTCGACTCGCGCGCCGCGGACAGATCAAAGTCACCCGGATGTTCACCTGAGTCCGATTGGGGCAGCGGCGTGCTGGGCGCGGACCGATTGCGAAAGTAAAACGTCTCGCGCGCGCCAAAATAGAACGCCACCACCGCCCCCAAAAGCCACCACAACGGTTCAGGCACCGCGTTCAAACCCACCATGCGGGCGGCAAAGCCCGGCGGATCGACCATGGCATAGACAAAAAGGCCAATCGTGCCAAAGGCCAAAAAGGGCCGTGGCAGGCGATTCAACCCATTCACCACGCGGTCAAACCAGCCCAAGCTTGGCAGGTGATACTCGTGCCCCAACTGCGCCAAGGCCGCCATTTGCGCCTCGGCAGAAAGCTCCATCCGCCGCGTTGCCGAGGGTGTCAGCACCTCGGCCACCCCTTTGGCAGCGGTGCCGAGCGAGGCAATGGCGGCCGGGCCGCCCAGAAGCTGCCGCATCATGCCCATGTGGCCACCCTTGCGCGATGCTCGACCTCGCGCAGATGATAGCGCGGCGCGATGAATTCCTCGGCCCGGGTGATCCAGCCTCCCTTGCCACCATCGCGGCGGCGGGCAAACTTGCGGCTGGCAGGTCGCGCATCGGCCAAAGCGTAATAGTAATTGCGCCGGGCAATGCCATAAGCATCAGCAATATGGGCAGGGGCCGCCTCATAGGCCCGCTGGGCGGCGCGGATGGTTTGCGGCCCGATCACCCCATCATCGACACAAGCAAAGCCCATCTGGCTGCACAAGCGCTGCAGGATCTTCACCGCATTGGCCCCGGCGTTGACATACATGTCAAAGGCCGATGGCTGCAGCACCTCGGGCAAGGCCCCGATCCCAGGACGACGGAAGTAATGGTCGATATAGATCTCAATTGCCCGCGCCTGGCTTAGCTTTCGCACATCCGCGCCATCAACCCGCCCATCGCCGGTGATGTCGATCCCGAGCCGCCGCAAGGTGTGTATTGTGACCCCGTGATTGGTCGCCCCACCCGGATCATCCGGATCGTCGACAAAGCCCCCCTCGCGCGCAACAATCTCTGCTGCCAACTCTCTGACCGTCTTCATATCAGCCCCCAACGCGCCACGACCATGGGCCTCAGGATCACGAGACGGGGTTAAGGGGCGGTCATCTGGGCGCGCGGTGCTTCATCTTGCAAGATGAAACCCGAGGCGGCTCAGTTGGTCTGGGGGTCTTTATAGACGCCTTGGGCCTTGAGGCTGTCGATCACCTCTTGCGGCATGTAGGTTTCGTCATGCTTGGCAAGGATTTCGCTGGCAACAAAGACACCGTTTTGCATCTCACCCGTGCCGACCATGCCTTGGCCTTCCTCAAAAAGATCGGGCAGGATGCCGGTGAAGGTGACGGGCACTGTGACATTGGTATCTGTTACCCGGAATGACACGGTTTCGCTTTGGCCGCGCAGGATGCTGCCTTCTTCCACCAAACCGCCGATACGAAATACCTCGCCCGGCGCTGGCGGCTCTTCCAACACCTGAGTGGGCGAGCGGAAGAAGTTGATGCCGTCGCGCATGGCATAGCCGATCAGCACGGTTGAAATCGCCAGCGCCAGAAAGGCCAGCCCGATCACCTGAATCCGGCGCTGCTTTTTCAGGCCCTTCATGCCGCGAAATCCGGGTTTTCCGGTGGCGTCCATCCTGTCGTCTCCTGCCATCTTTTGCATCACTTACAACATGCAACATGGGGCCTGCTTTGCGCTCGATCAACCTGTGCGGCGCAAGGTCACGGGAAAACCGGGGCGAACATCAGCCCAGCGGTCTCATCAATCCCCAGCATCAGGTTCGCGTTCTGGATCGCTTGGCCGGACGAACCCTTGGTCAGGTTGTCCAACACCGCCACCACCACCGCGCGCCCTGCGATACGGTCGCCAATCACGCCCAGATGGCAATAGTTCGATCCCGCGATGTCGCGGGTCGAGGGCAGTGCGCCAAACGGAAGCACGCGCAAGAAGGGTTCCTTGGCATAGGCCGCACTCAGCGTCTCATGCACGGTCTTTGCATCGCCCTTGACATAGACAGTCGCCAGAATGCCCCGGTTCATCGGCAAAAGATGCGGGGTGAACTGGACCTGCACTGGCCGGCCTGCAATGGCGGAAAACTCTTGGTCAAACTCGCCCAAATGGCGGTGCTTGCCGCCCGCCGAATAGGTATGGGTGCCGCCCGAAAGCTCGGCATGCAGCAAGTTTTCCTTTAGCGACCGCCCCGCCCCCGACACGCCCGCCTTCAGATCGATCAGGATATCATCAAGGTCGATCACCCCCGCCGCAATCAGCGGGCGCAGCGCATATTGCCCCGTTGCCGCATTGCAGCCGGTGCCCGCCACCAGCCGCCCCTTGGCAATCTCGGCGCGGTAAAACTCTGTCAGACCGTAAACCGCCTCGGCCTGCAGATCGACGGCAGCATGCGGGTTGCCATACCACTTTTCATATTCGGCCGGGTCGCGCAGACGGAAGTCAGCGGACAGGTCCACGATTTTCAAATCGCGCGGCAGTCGGGAGATCACCGCTTGGCTGGTGGCATGGGGCAGTGCGCAAAAGCACAGATCGACACCGGAAAAATCGATCTCGTCGATCTTGACCAAGTTCGGCAAATCCAGATGGCGCAGGAAGGGAAACACCTGATCCATCGACATGCCCGCCTTGCGGTCAGCTGACAGCGCCACGATTTTCATCGACGGATGCGTGGCGATGAGGCGCACCAGTTCGGCCCCCGTATAGCCCGAAGCGCCCAAGATTGCGATGCGATGGGTCATGCGATCCCCTTCCGTCTTTACACGCCCCTATTTGGTCCGAAGCAGGGCACCATGCAAGAGGGCAAAGCGCCAATCGGTGCGTCACAAAAACGAGATGTCATCCCGCAGGGCGGCCAAACTGGTGTTGTCCACCGACAGCCCGTCTGCTGTGCCACCAAACCGCTTCGAATGGCAGTGCGCGGCACTTTCAGCCAGCCATTCCCAACCCCAAACCGCTGGGGCGAGAGCTGAATTGGCAGCCATCCAAGCCATGATATCGGCCCATGAGCCTGAGATATCTGCAAGCTTCCATTCACCTGACACTGCGCCGCCATAAGGCACGCTCGACACCATTGCTTCAGACAAGTCTATGGTGAAATTGTGGTCAGGGCGGAATGACCTGGCGTTGATTTGTGTCATGCTCCGGGCTCGGCGGGTGGCCCTAACCCCAGAGTTCACCTGCAGTGACTGCAAAGGGCAGGATGTTCTGGCGCGGCGGCAAGGGGCAAATCGCATGGGCGCTAAAGCCACAAGGCGGGGTAAAGGCGCGGTTGAAGTCCAAGGTGATGGCGTCCTCGCTCATCTCTTCGCCCATCAAGAACCGCGCTGCCGAATAGGTTTCACGCCCTGAAGTGGCATCGCGAAAGACAAACATCGGCTGGCCGTCCTTCCAATGGGTTGGCGCCAAGTCCACCTCGCGGCCCGCATAAGAAAATCGCGCCACATGGGTCAGCGTCACCTGCAGATCGGCCCCGCCACGCTGGCCGATCAGGGTGGTATCGGGGGTTTTCAACCGCTCCCAACGGGCCCGGATGACCAAGTCGAGGTTTGTGGGGAAATACCGCAGATCCGCCATGCGCTTCGCACTCAGATCCCGAACCCGCAGGGCCGCGACGCCATCAACCGTATGAATTTCCAGCAAAAGCGGCGGCACCCGCAGTTGCGGAAATCCACCCGGCGCGGGGGTAAAGTCGTGGCGTTTGCCGTCCGGCGTTTCAAACTGCGCGCCAGTTTTTGTCAGGCCAAGCACACCCAAATGATCCGGCCCCACAGACAGCACCAGATCATTGCCCGCCCCCCGTCCCACGCGCTGGGGACCTGGCGCAATCTCCACCCGGTCGGCCAGGTTCACCCAGCCATCCTCGGCCGTCAGCGCCGCAAGCCGCGCCGCCTTCCAATGCTCAAGACTTTGCATCGCGTCCCCTCATAAAAACAGCCGCCCCGCCATGGTCTTGACCGCTTGGCCCGTCACGGTGACGCCGCCCTCCCCCACCGAGACGCCAATCTGCGAGGGGCGCCCCATGTCCACCCCTTGGGAGATCGCCAACCGCTGCGGCCCGCCCGGCAACTGCGCGAGATAGGCCCCCAACGTGGCCGAGGCGCTGCCGGTTGCAGGGTCTTCAGGCATATTGTCCAAAGGCGCGAACATCCGCGCCTCCACAGCCTCACCGGTGCGGACATAGGCGAACACAGCGAAATCCAGCCCCGCCGGATAAAGCGCCGCCCCCCGGCGGCAGGCCTCAATCACCGGCTGTGCGGCGGCAAGGGCGGCACGGTCGGCCAATTCCACCAGCACAAAGGCCAGCCCCAAGGTAGCCTGCACAGGCGAATGCCGCTCCGTCCGAATGGCCGCAACGGGCAGTCCCAGCGCTTCGGCCACCAAAGACGGCGCAGGATGGGCAATCATCTCCAACGGCACCGGCGTGGTAAAGGACGCACCCATTTTCCCCACTTGGCACGGAATTGGTCCGACGCCCAATTCCAGCACCAGATCCGACCCGCGCCCAAGATGATAAAGCGCAATCGCCGTTCCAATGGTGGGGTGGCCTGCGAAAGGCACTTCACGCGTCGGGGTGAAAATCCGCACCCTTGCCGTATGGGCGGGGTCTTGCGGCGGATAAACGAAGGTCACTTCCGAGAAGTTGAACTCCCGCGTGATGGCTTGCAACTGGTCCTCGGGCAGATCCGCCGCATCGGGGAACACCGCCAACTGATTTCCACCAAAGGCGGCGGCGGTGAAGACGTCATAGACGAGATAATCTGCCCCACTCATGCCGCCTCAAACACCACTTGGTGGCGCAGAAACTGCGTCGCTTTGGAGGAGACATTGATCGGATCGCCAGTGGTCAGAAATTTCGAAACCTTACCCGGCCCCAGAAACTCGGGCCGCCGCATCAGGTAATCCGCCAAACTCTCCGCCACCAGATTGGCCTGCGAATACACCTGTACCTCTGGCCCCAGAGCATCCTGAAACGCCTTTTGCATCAGGGGGTAATGCGTGCATCCCAAGATTGCGGCCTGCGGATGCGGCATCCGGCGCTTCAGGCTTTCGACATGGGACCGCACCAAGGCCTCGGCCAGAATTTCATCGCCGAGTTCGATGGCATCCACCACACCCGCGCAGGGCTGCGCCTCGACATCCACCCCAATCGCGCGAAACGCCAACTCGCGTTGAAAGGCGCGGCTCGCCACGGTGGCCGGAGTGGCAAACAGCGCCACATGTTTCACATCCACCTCACGTGGGGGGGAATTGTCGCCCCACTGACGTTCGGTCAAAGCCTCGATCAAGGGCACGAACACCCCGAGCACCCGCTTATCGGCTGGCACCCAGGTTTCCTGCATCCGCTTCAGCGCCGCAGCACTGGCCGTGTTGCAGGCCAAGATCACCAGATCGCACCCCTCGGCCCAAAGCCGCTGGGTCGCGGCGCAGGTCAGGTTGAAGATGTCCTCATGGGTGCGCACCCCGTAAGGCGCGTGGGCATTATCGCCAAGATAGACAAACGGCACATCTGGCAGCCGCCGAGCCACCGCATCCAGAACCGTCAGGCCTCCCAGCCCCGAATCAAAGATGCCAACCGCCATGCTGCCCCCCGGCCGTTGCCAGCCTATAAAATAACTTTCATCCCGTGGACCGATCATAGGGATGTGGCGCGGCAGTGGAAAGGTCGGAAGTACCCGCCAACCGAGGACAAAACTCCAACCATCGCAGCCCCAAGACCTGCGCACCGCGCACAGGCTGCGGGCAAGAAACCGACGAACCCACGGAAATTTCTGCAAGTCGGGCCATTTAAAGCCAAGTTCAGATACCTACATGGGGTGGTGTGTGGTAACGATTGACGATCAGCAGGGAAACATGATGGACTGGGATAAGCTGCGCATTTTCCACTCGGTGGCCGAAAAGGGCAGCCTCACGCACGCGGGTGAGGTCCTGCATCTGTCGCAATCGGCGGTCAGCCGCCAGATCCGCGCGTTGGAAGAATCGCTGAATGTCACCCTGTTTCACCGCCATGCCCGCGGCCTGATCCTGACTGAACAGGGCGAACTCTTGTTCGACGCGACCCAAGCCATGGTCAAACGGCTTGATGCCACCTCGGCCCGCATCCGCGACAGCGAGGATGAGGTGTTTGGCGAATTGCGCGTCACAACGACCACCGGCTTTGGCACGCTTTGGCTTGCCCCGCGCCTGCCTGCGCTCTTCAAGCAATACCCTAGCCTCAAGATTGACCTGATGCTGGAAGAACGCGTGCTTGATCTGCCGATGCGTGAGGCGGATGTGGCGATCCGCATGAAGGAACCCTCGCAGGCCGATCTGATCCGCAAGCGGTTGATGAACATCAAAATGCGGCTTTACGCGACGCCGGAATATCTTGACCAGCACGGCACCCCGCTGACGATGGAAGATTTCAACCAGCACCGGCTGATCTGTCAGCACGCTGGCACCGCGCAGGTGTCCGCTGGTGCCATGCTGGTGGCCGAGTTGATGAGCCATGACATCCCCTCGACCTTCACCGTCAACAACTACTTTGGCGTGTTGCAAGGCGTGCTGAACCATCTCGGCGTCGGGGTCCTGCCCGATTACATCACCGAGGATTTCCCCCACCTCGTGCGGGTATTACCCGAAACCGAAAGCAGCGAAGTCCCGGTGTTCCTCGCCTACCCCGAAGAGCTGCGCCATTCCAAACGTGTCGCCGCCTTCCGCGAGTTTGTCACCGAAGAGATCTTCAATTACCGCAAACGCCAGCAAACTTAAGGCCAGCCTCGGAAAATCACGCTTCGTGCCTGCCCTTTTTTGTGCATTGTCAGGTGTATAGCCCCAAAAACGGCACCACACCCGCATTTGGCGACACAGTCATGCAACGCACGCATAGCGGCAATGCTGCATTTGCAGCATCATCAGACTTGAGTTGCCCAATTGCTCAGCATAGATAGGTAATTGAGCCGGTTGTAGAGGAAACTCTCGCCGTCTCACCTCCCTGTTGGACTTGGCCGGGCGCGAGCCCGGTCTTTTTTTGGGCCAAACCTCAGGGCAGCTTTGTTTTCCGCCCTTCAAAGCGTCAAACCAGCCCGCGCCTTGGTCAGAAATGCGGCATCTTCCGGGGCCGTCGTCAGGGCCAGCGCGCGGTCATAGGCTTGCCGCGCCTCAGTCTGGCGGTCCTGACGGCGCAGAACCTCGGCCCGCGCCGCGTGAAAGGGCTGAAACTCCTCCAGTGCAGGGGCCAAAGCCGCCAGGGCAGCGGCGGCCTCGTTCACCGCCCCCGCCTCCATCTGCGCGA
The DNA here is from genome assembly GCA_044377735.1 of Paracoccaceae bacterium. GTDB lineage: Bacteria > Pseudomonadota > Alphaproteobacteria > Rhodobacterales > Rhodobacteraceae > Tabrizicola_A. The sequence goes on from JBILYK010000061.1 coordinate 20,744, forward strand.
CCGTCAGCGAAAGCGCCACCGTCGGTGAAGGCTCCCAACGAAGCAGCGCCTCATACAGCGCGGCGATCTGCGGCCAATCGGGGCCGCTTTCCATCGCATGACAGGCGGCAATCGCGGCCTTGATCTGAAACGGCCCCGGTCTGCCCCGCGCCATCGCCCGGTCCAGCAACGCGCGCCCTTCGTGCAGGGCCGCATGGTTCCACAGGGATTGATCCTGCTGGCCGGGCGGCACCGTGCAGCCTGTGGCATCTATCCGGGCGGCAGCGCGGGCATGGGTCAGCATCAACAGCGCGAAACAGCCCTCGACCTCGGGCTGATCAGGCGACAGATGAGCAATCAGCCGCG
>JBILYK010000133.1:0-5264 GCA_044377735.1 Paracoccaceae bacterium
CGGGTGGGGGCACTGACCGGATCGACGCCTATGCCAATCACGTGCTCTTTGCCAATTCATCGGTTGAGTTCATCTATGCCATGGGCAGCGCAGGGCGGTCGCTGACGGGCAATGCACTTGCCAACCGGTTCATCAGCAATGCCGCCTATGCAGACACTCTCACCGGGGGCGCTGGGAATGACACGTTTGCGGTCTATCATGCCGGGGACCGGGTGATTGAGGCAGCGGGTGGGGGCACTGACCGGATCGACGCCTATGCCAATCACGTGCTCTTTGCCAATTCATCGGTTGAGTTCATCTATGCCATGGGCAGCGCAGGGCGGTCGCTGACGGGCAATGCGCTGGCCAACCGGTTCATCAGCAATGCCGCCTATGCAGACACCCTCACGGGGGGCGCGGGGAATGACACCTACCATCTGCACAACGCAGGTGACCGGGTGATCGAACGCGCCAGTGGTGGCACAGATGTGATCTACAGTTCGGTTCACTACACCCTCGCCAACGCGGTGTCGGTTGAGGAGCTGCGCGCGTCCAATAGTGTGGGGCTTCGCCTGACGGGCAATGCCTTGAACCAGCAGATCCATGGTGGCAAGGGACGAGACACGCTGGAGGGCGGCGGCGGTCAGGACCGGCTTTTTGGCGGGGCTGACAAGCAGGCTGACCGTTTCGTATTCCGCAGCCTAAGTGACAGTGCCACCGGCGCGGGGCGTGACCTGATTTACCAGTTCCAAAGCGGGATCGACCAAATCGACCTTCGCGCGATGGATGCAAACACCACGCGCTCGGGGAATCAGGCCTTTGTCTTCAGCGCTGACGGTCCAAAGGCATTTGGTCTGTGGCTGGTGACCTCATCAAGCGGTGTTCTGGTTCGGATAGATGCCACCGGTGATGCAAGAGCGGACAGTGAGATCTGGATTTCAGGGGTGACACGTGCCGTGCAGGGCGATTTCCTGCTTTGACCGCCGCCTGCCCCTTATCGACCTGAGATCAATAAAAGCTGACTTCGCGCACCGCAATCTCGGCCTCATGGTCGCGGCCAAATGCAACGATACCGATAGATTCAAGACTTTGCGGATCCGGGCTTGACCGCAAGAGGCGCCCCGAGGCTTTGAAGCTTTTGAAGGGCAGTTTCACCTCGGCCCAGTCACGGCTTACATCAAAGCTGGCTTGATAGTACTGCCAAGGCAACAACGTGCCAAATGTGCGCAAATGCACGAAATAGCGCGCGTCATTGCCGCGCACCAACAGCCGCACACCTATAGCATCCTTTGGCGGTACTGCCTGCAGATCTAGCCGGATCTGAATGAATCCACCGTTATTTTCGGTGCTGACCCGACCGGTCATCAGCGCATGGCTGCGGCCGTCTTCGGTGACAAAGGTCATCTGACCGGTTGAGACGCCGCCCATCACTGTGTCTGCAAAAAAGCGCCAACGGGTTTCGGGCTGCATCGCAAAATCCTCGATCAGCATGCTTTGGGACGCTGCCGGATGGGCGGCGCCAAACATGATTGCAGCCATCACGGCCAAGGCGCGGTAAAGTCTCACTTTGTCATCCTCCGGCCTGAGCGGATCCCGCTGGGCCCTGACTTACTAGATGCGCATCCGGCAGGCGCATCACAAGCCCCAGGGCTCCGAGTTTCAGGATGCATGGCAAGACGGCATAGGCCAGCGTCAAGGTGTTCAGTGCCGCAGGGCTGTTGGGCTGACCTGGGACAAAGCCGTTCCATTCAAGCAGTGGCATCACCACAAACGCCGCAAGCGCCAAGCCAAGCTTGCCTGCAAAGGTCCAGATCCCGAAGGCAAGTGAGGCCTGCAGCCCTGCCTGTGTCAGCGCAACAGAAAACATGGCTGGCAACAGCACCATTTCGGCCCCCAGCGCAGCCCCCGCCGCAAGACAGATCACCGCGAAGGCAACCATGTCGCCCGGCCCCAGAAAGGCCGCCCAGATAAACCCGGCAATCGACATGGGCATCGAGATGAGGAGCGTCTTGCGGGCGCCAATCCGGCGGCTGACAGCCGTCCAAAGCGGCACACTGACGCCGGCACTTAAGAAAAACAGGGTCAAAAGCGGGCCTGCAAGCCCCCCAAGGCCAAGTCGATCCTCAACGAAAAACAAAAACAGCGTTGAGGTGATGGCGACGGGCAAACTGTTGACAAGTGCCAGCGCCAAAAGCCGCAGCGCCCCTGCCCCGGCCAAACCCGCCAACGATGGTGCGGTTCCCGCCAGCACAGGCCGTCGCCAGATCGGCAGCGTGAGAAGAGCCGTTGCAAACGCCAGCCCGCCCAAAAGCACCCCGAAAGCCGGATAGCCAAGCGCTCCCGCCCCCAGCCCCACCAAAACCGCCGGAGCGATCGCAGCAAAGATCACCCCGGCAAGCGTGCCGCCCTCACGATAGGCCGCCAGCGTTACAAGACCCTCGGGCCCAGCTTGCACGGCGAGACTTGCGCTGCGCCCGTAAAGCAGGATGGACCCAAGACTGTAGGCGGTGAAAAGCAAAACCAATACGCCCACCAGCCGCCCCGTCACTCCGGGCCCCGGATCGAGCAAGAACAGCATCGGAAAGCCGATCGCCAGCCCCCCCGCCGCCGCCAAACCAAAGCCAAGTTGCGCTTTGGGCCAGCGGTCAATGGCCCATCCAATCAAGGGATCCTGCACAAGATCAATGACCCGGATCACCATGAGGATCACCCCAACCGTGCCCAGCCCAATGCCAAGATTGATCGAGGCAAACTGTGGCAGGTGGATGTAAAGCGGGATCCCGGCTGCCGCCAGCATCAACGCGTAAAGACTGACCCGAAGATGATGCACGCCGCGTTTTTCCTCAGGTCATGTCATGGAAGGGTTACGCCGTGCGTCCCCGAATGGATCAACACCACCTGCAAACCCCCGCAGGATTGCCCACAACCGACGTTAACAAATGGTGCCCCCAGCAGGACTTGAACCCGCGACCCCCTGATTACAAATCAGGTGCTCTAAAGGACATGCCGCATCATAGTTGTCCAATGCATCTTTGTTTTATTGACATTTGTATAGGCGGATGCATCATGCGTTCTCACTGGGTATCATAGTGACCCATCGGTTTTGTAACCCCAGTGTAACCCGGAGCAAAGCTTTATGCCACGCATGGTAGCAAAAAATCTGACTGACAGCATGGTGCGTGCCGCTCAGATCAAGACCAGACGGTACGACCTGTTTGATGCGAAAACACGCGGGCTTGGGCTTCGCGTGGGCACTGGAGGCACTAAGAGCTTCTTTGTCATGCGCCGGGTCAATGGACAGATGCAGCGCCGCAGTCTTGGGGGTTATCCTGACCTATCACTGGCTGATGCGCGCAAGGCGGCAGAGAAAGAGCTCTCTCTTATGTCTCATGGCGAGGGATCGAAGCACAGCAATGATGGCACCTTTCGCGAAGTATACGAGGATTGGATTGCACGGGACCAAGCCGAGAACCGCACGGTGCAGCAGGTTTGCAATGCCATGGAACTGCACGTTCTCCCTAAGTTCGGGACGCGCAAAATCTCTGACATCAGCAAGACCGACATCATCCGATTGGTCGACGCGATTGGTGACGCTGGGAAGCTTACTCAGGCAAACCGGATTCTTGCATATATCAAACGTCTTTTCTCGTGGGCTGCAAAACGTGACCTTGTCGTAGCCAGTCCAGCCATGAACGTCGAGATGGTCGGGAAAGAAACAAGCCGTGACAGGGTCATCTCACCCGATGAACTCGGAAGAATTGAAAAGGCTGCGCGTGCCCTTCCCTACCCGTTTGGCGCATTCACGCGCCTTTTGCTGCTCTTAGCGCAGCGCAGGGATGAGGTGGCTAAAATGCGGTGGTCTGAAGTGGACACTGCAACACAGATTTGGACCGTCCCCGGGATTAGAATGAAGAATCGCGAAGCGCATCTTGTGCACCTTCCAGATCAAGCGTTGGCGATCCTGAGTGTCCTGCCGCGCTTTGAGGATACTGACCTAGTCTTTCCGGCAACCCGGTCGCGCACAGAAGGTGATAGACGGCCTATATCTGGCTTCAGCAAAGGAAAACTCCGTCTGGATGAAAAAAGTGGCGTGAATGACTGGATATACCATGACTTTCGGCGTGCCTTTGCTTCACACGCGACTGAACGGCTAGGCGTGTCCCCGGTCGTGGCTGACAAAATCTTGGCACACAAGGGTGGCGTGGTGCGTGGCGTAGCCGCCATCTACAACCGTGCCGTCTATCTGGAGGAACGGCGCAAGGCCCTTCAAACTTGGGCAAATTGGCTGGATGAGCTTGCCTCTGCCGCCCAAAGTGGCGAGGAGATTGTTTGATGCAGACGAATGCAAAGCAGCGGTCGGCTGCTGATCACTTCGTTGACAAGGTCAATTCAACGGATTGGCTGCGCCGGTTGTTGAGTCGGGAACAATCATGAATGAGTCCAATGGCATTGCCGATCTTCCGCGATCTGAGCCAACTCTGGAAGAGCGCATCAAAACTCACCTGAAGAAGGTGCAGGCGGATAAACGTTGGAAACAAGGCGATGCAGACAAATCTGACCGAGAAAGGATGAGGCGGCGTGCGTTGATTGCAGCTGCACTGGATGCGATTTTTGAACATGGTTTCCGTGAAGCGGGCCCCGAAGGCATTGAAGTCGAGGTGAGCTCAGAAAAAGACGTCTGGAGCGATCTGGCCATCGCACGTCAGGATTTTCAAAATGATGCGAAATTGTTGGACAACATGGAACATGCAACTGGGTGTCTGCGACCAGTCGACAAGGAAAGCATCATCCCAAAGAGCACAATCGGAGCGGAACGTGAATTGATGATCATTTGGTTGGCGGTGATTGAGCTGTGGGACAAAGCTCGTGACCAAAAGCTACTAAAGAACCGCTCGGCCATTATGGTCGCAGCGGCGGAGGCGACCGCGGGTTCGCCTGACTCCTACAAAACCAATAGAACCAACATAAAAAAGGGGGAGCGGTTCACCTCTCATGAGGTGAATTTCTATAATGACTTGATTGCAATGGCGAAGGCTGGCGGCGCCAGCACAGAGGGCGAAAACTGTTCGCCGTTCCAAACTCTCTTTGCCGCCGCAAAGGCAAGGTCTATTAGCAGATTACCCCGAAAGTTTTCCGCAGAAAATTTGAAAGGTTAACGGCGCCGCCTCGACCGTTAAGGAAAATCTGAAAAACCTGCCGCCTTCGGTGTGATGTGGTAGGCTGTGGGCATCGAGCGAAGGAGACCGTGCTCATGCCCAAACAGCCCGCCATCCCCGGACTTCGTG
>JBILYK010000139.1:0-4162 GCA_044377735.1 Paracoccaceae bacterium
AACCCCCGATCAGGCCTACTTTAACCAGCCAATGCCCCAAGCGGTAGCGGCGTAACCAAGGCGGAAAACCACTTATAAAACGCCAGAAACCTGTTCAAACAATCCGAACCACCTCTGATCATGGTGGCGACCAAGCCTATCGACTTCCGCAAGGGACATGACGGGCTGGCGGCGCTGGTGAAGAATGAGCTGCACAAGGATCCGTTCACCGGCACCATATTTGTGTTCCGGTCGCGCAGGGCAGATCGGCTGAAGCTGGTGTATTGGGACGGCACTGGTCTTGTGATGGCTTGTAAACGGCTGGAAGAGCACACATTTACCTGGCCCGCGATCAAGGACGGGGTGATGAATCTCGGCCATGCCCAGTTTGAGGCGTTGTTCTCGGGGCTGGATTGGCGACGGGTTGAGGATGACCCGGTCAAAAGGCAGCGCGACGGCAAAGAACGAACTCTCTTCGTACGAATGGGCCGGTGAAAGCGCGTTTATCGACGGCACCGCCCTAAGGACCAGCGGCGACGATATGGCAGGCGACGCGTCGCCCCTTCGGATCCCCGGCCAGTTCCGGGCGCAACGACAAACAGCGGGCCTCGGCCAGAGGGCAGCGGGGTTGGTAGGGGCAGCCGCCATCTGTCTGGCCAGGCTCTGCGGTCGCGCGAACCTGGATCGGTCGGAGCGCGCGCTCGGATGGGTGGCGGGCTGGCACGGCGGCCAACAGCGTCCGTGTATAGGGGTGCGCCGGCGCATCCAGGATCTCGGTCGCCGGGCCTTCCTCGACCACCCTTCCGCGATACATCACGATGACCCGATGCGCCAGATGCCGCACCAGCAGCGCGTCATGCGCGATGAACAGGAGCGAGATGCCCAGCCGGTCCTGTAAGCTGACAAGCAGGTTGACGATCTGGGCCCGGACCGAAAGGTCGAGGGCCGAGACAGCCTCATCGCAGACAATGACCTTAGGGTCGGAGGCCAGGGCTCGGGCAATTGCTATGCGCTGACGTTGGCCGCCCGAGAAGGCATGCGGCAACCGGCCACCGACATCGGCAGGCAGGCCCACCGCTCGCAGGAGGTCTGGCACCCGAGCCAGGGCCTCTGCCGGGCTGGCGAGACCAAAGTTGACCAGCGGCTCGGCGATGGTGGCGCCGATGGGGATGCGGGGGTTGAGGGAGGCATAGGGGTCTTGGGCTACCTGAGCAAGGAAGGGGCGAAGCGGGCGCAACCGGCTCTCGGGCAGGTGCGTCACGTCCTGGCCCAACCATCGGACGCTTCCTTCGGTCGGGGTGTCAAGGCGCAATACTAGCCGACCCAGCGTCGTCTTGCCCGACCCGCTTTCGCCGATCACGCCCAGTGTCTCGCCCGGCGCCAAGGAAATCGAGCAGTCGGCAAGCGCGACAATGGGCCTGCCGCGTCCGAAAACCCCCTCGCGGAACACGCGTCCGGCCGCGTTCAGTTCAACCAAGGCGGTCACGACGCAGCCACCGGATGATGGCAAGCGACCACGTGACTGGCCGCAAGCGGCCCGGGCAATGGCTCGGACCGGCGGCAGAGGTCGGTGGCAAGCGGGCAGCGGGGCGCGAAACGGCAGCCTGGCGGCATGTCGGCAAGCCGAGGCACCACGCCCGCGATCTCGGGGAGAAGCGTGCGCGGGGCGAGTCCTGGCACGGGGCGTGCGGCGATCAGCGCGCGGGTATAGGGATGGGCGGGTGCATCGAACAGTCGCGCGGCGGGCGCCGTCTCGACCACGCGGCCGGCATAGAAAACGGCGACGCGATCGGCGATTTCGGCGACGACTCCAAAGTCATGCGTGATGGCGAGGATCGACAGGCCTCTGTCGCGGCGCAGCGCAAGGAACAGCTCAAGGATCTGCGCCTGCACGGTGACATCAAGCGCGGTGGTCGCCTCGTCCGCGATCAGGACTTGCGGCTCCTGCGCGAGGGCCATGGCGATCACGACCCGCTGACGCATACCGCCCGAAAGCTCGTGCGGATAGGCGCGGGCCCGCGTGGCGGCGTCGACGATCCCGACCTCGGTGAGCAGCGCAATGGCCCGGGCCGGTCGGTCGCGCGTTTCAGGCGGCAGCGCCTCGGCGATCTGCTCGCCCACGCGCATCACAGGGTTAAGTGCGCTCAGCGGTTCCTGAAAGATCATGGCCAGCCGCCCCCTTCGCAAGCTGCGCAGAGCAGACGGCGAAGCGCCGACCAGTTCTTGCCCCGCCACTCGAACTGACCCGCCCGTGATCAGCCCCTGCCGGGGGTCAATCAGCCCCATAACAGCCAGCGCCGTAACCGATTTTCCACAGCCCGACTCTCCGACAGCCACCAGGATTTCACCTGCATCTACGGTAAGGCCGATCTGCTCGATCGCCCGCGCCTGATGGCTACCTTTTCCGAAAGCGACCGAAAGGTCGCGAACCTCGAGAAGGCTCATGTCCCGCCCCTTTCGCGCGGGTCCAGCCAGTCGCGCAGCGCATCGCCCATCAGGTTGATCGATATGACCGTAACGGTAAGGAAAGCCGATGGGATGAGAATGATCCAAGGGGCAAGCTGGAACTGTGCCCGGTTCTCGCCGATCACCCCGCCCCATGACGGCACGCTTGGAGGGTTCCCAACGCCCAAGAAGCTAAGGATCGCCTCGATCAGGATGGCAGAGGAGCAGACGAAGGCCGTCTGCACCAGCGCCACAGGCCAGACCGAGGGCAGGAGATGCCGCCAAGCCATGCGAAGGGGAGGGCAACCGGAGACGCGCGCCGCCTCGACCCAGCCACGCGTGCGGGTGGAAAGGAGCACCGCGCGCAGGAGCCGCGTCGTTCCGGGCAGTTCGGGAATGGCGATGGCAAGCGCCATCGTCCATAGGTTGACCCCGGTGACCGAGATTATTGCGATTGCCAGTAGGATATTGGGGATGGCCATAAGCCCGTCCAGGACCCGCATCACCACCGCATCGGCCGCCCGTACCATGGCACAGAGCGCCGCCAGTGCGGCAGCCAACACCAGGGTCAGCCCGCCCACGATCAGCCCGATGCGCAGCGAGGTGCGCGCGCCATGCAGCATCCGTGCGAACAGGTCGCGCCCGAACGCATCGGTGCCGAGCAGGCTCCCGGCCCCCGGCGGCTGCAGCCGCTGCGCCGGTGCCAGGCTATTAGGGTTGTCGGCGATCCAGGGGGCCAGAACGGCGAGAACAGCTAGGACGGCAAGGACCGAGAACCCCAGCCAGAAGGACAGCGGCAGTTGCGGCCCGGTCCGCATGATCGCCGCCCCGCTCAATAGCGTATCCTCGGGTCGAGGAACGTATAGCTCAAGTCGACCAGCAGGTTGACCGTGACATAGACCCCCGCCGACACCAACACGACACCCTGTATGACCGGGTAGTCGCGCCTCGCGATGGCCTCGACCACCAACCGCCCCACGCCAGGGATATTGAACACCGTCTCGGTCACCACGAAGCCGCCCAGCAGCAGTGCCAGTCCGATACCCGCCACGGTGACGATGGGAACGGCGGCCACGCGCAGGCCATGGCGCACAAGGATAGCGCCCTCGCCCAGGTTCTTCGCTCGGGCTGTGCGGACGTGATCTTCGGACATCGCCTCAACCATGCTGGCACGCGTAACGCGGGTGATGAGCGCGACATAGCCGGTCGATAGCGTAAGCACCGGCAGCACCAGCGCCGTCGCCCAAGTAGCGACCCCGTTCGAAAGCGGGCGGTAGCCCTGCACCGGCGTCCAGCCCAGCCACAGCGAAAAGACCGCGACCAGCGCGTATCCGACCACGAAGGGCGGCACCGAGAAGCCAAGGACCGAGAAGGCCGTCACTACCTTGTCGGCGAGACTGCCTGCCCGGCGCGCGGCCAGCGTCCCGAGCGCGAGTGACACCATCACCGAGAGAGCCAGCGTTGGCAGGGCGAGCGAAAGAGTGGGCTCGAGCCGTTGCCCGATCAATCGAGTCACGGGCTGACCGCTGAAGGTCGATTGTCCCAGATCGCCACCGAGCGCGGCCCCAAGCCATTCGACATATTGCAACGGCAGCGGGCGGTTGGTGCCGAGGCTTTCTCGGATCGCAGTGATCTCTTCCAAGGTCGCGCGTTCGCCTGCGATCATCAGCGCGGGGTCTCCCGGAAGAACGCGCAAGATGACGAAGATCACGCTGCTCGCCACCAGCATCACCGGAAT
>JBILYK010000079.1:0-15862 GCA_044377735.1 Paracoccaceae bacterium
GCGTAGCGGATCATTGGTACACCCAGAACCATGTCATCACAGCGCCGATCACGCGCGTTTGCCCGTCGCTCCGCCAGATCAGCCGCCACTGCTCGAAAGTGGTGCAAGGTTGGGCGAAGCTGAGTGCCACGAGATCGTCTAAAGTAATTGTTTCGTTGGCAAGGCAGGCATCGATGGCGTGCATGATCCGGTCCAGTAATGGCAAACGCCTGGCGCGCGCGATTGCGCGCCAGGCGTGCTCAGATTTAATTAGACTTGACCGCGTTCCACAGAACGATGTTCTCGGGCACCTCGGGCAGGCCGGTCAGCGAGGTCGAGCGGGCGGTATACTGGAATATCTGACCGTAGGGCAGAAAGACGGTGATCTCCATTGCCCGTTCCTGAATGCGCGCGGCGATCTCGCGGCGGCGGTCGGGATCGGGTTCGAAAACCCAGGCTTTCCGCAACTCTTCGATCTCGGCATCGCAGGGCCAGCCGAACCAGGCGTCGTCGCAAGCGGTCGATACCGCGATATGCAGCCCCGGATCGGCCGAGGAAAGTCCGCCGCCAAAGGTCAGAAAGAAGTGCCAGCCGTCCGGGCCAGGCCCCTTGACCGTCCGCCGTTCGCGCACCGTCGCCCAGTCCATCGGCTCGAGGATTGCGTTCACCCCTGCCTCTTGCAGGTTGGTCGCGATCACCACAGCCGAGGCCGCCTGGATCGTCGTATCCTGGGCATAAAGCACGACAATCGGCTCTCCGGCGTAACCCGCCGCTTCAAGCTCGGCCATGCCAAGGGCGTTGCGCTCTGCCTGCGGTAGGTCGGCAATCAGGTTCGCGGCCCCGATTTCGGAGGCGTCGGACGACCCGCACACAAGGATCGCGCCGCAGACGACTCCCCCGTCAGGCGCCCCCGTGATGGTGGTGATGATGTCGGGTTGGTTGACAAAATGCTGCATCGCCCGGCGGATCGCGGGGTTGTCGAATGGCGGGTTGGTGTGGTTCAGCCGCGCGATCCCCATAGCGCCATACTCGTCCCGGGGCGTTACGGTGACATTCGGAGCGCCCTCAAGGATGGGCAGGACATCAGCCGAGGGCAAGGCGATCAGGTCGATCTCGCCATTGGCCAGCGCATTCGCCGAGGTGAGGGCGTCGCCGAAGACCACGAACTCGATCCTAGGCGTCGCCGCGATCTTGCCGCCCGCAGTGCCCGAGGCGGGCTCGCCGCGGGGCAGGTAGTCTTCGAAGGCGGTGAAAACCGCGACCGATCCTGGGATCCACTGGTCAGCGGCAAAGCGATATGGGCCGGAGCCGACGAACTCCGGCAGTTCCTCATCGCCCGACAGGCTCGCCAGACGTTCGGGCATCACGAAGAACGGCTGCTGAAAGGGCGAGGCGAGATAGGGGATCAGCTGCCCGAAGGGCTCGGATAGTGTGACAGTAAAGGTCCGCTCATCTGCGACCTTCATGTCCGTGATCACGCGCATGAGCATTTGCCCGCGCCCGGCCTTTTCTCCCCAACGCCGCCATGAGGCAACGGCATCGGCTGCCGTGACTGAGGTGCCGTCATGGAACAACATCCCCTCGCGCAGCGTGAAAGTGTAAGTCAGGGCATCGTCCGACACAGAATAGCTCTCGAGCATCTGCGGCTGGGGTTCGTTGGCTTCGTCCAAACCGAAAAGCTGGTCGTAGATCAGGAACGATCCCAGCATGGTCACACCAGCTGTCGTGAAGACCGGGTCGAGGCTGCCAAGATCAGCGCCCATGTCGGCACGGATCACAGTGGTGTCCGCAAGGCCCGCCGTTGCCGTACCAAGCATAAGCGTGGCGGCTAGGGTCAGGCCTGCACGTCTAAGATTACTCAGATAGCTCATCGTCATCATCTCCCCAAGAATTTTTGTTCTAGATGCCTCTCGTCAAAGTCCGAGGCTTGACAGTTACTGACCGAATTCACCGCTAGGACCATTGCCCCAACCGTCTGCCGATGCCTTGACCCGCCGTCCGCGTAGACCGACCCCGGGTCAGGGACAATTTAGAGTATGATACCGTTATCATTAAGTCAATAAGCTAGCCATGGGTCTGACAACGCCAGGTCGCTTTGGAGGTCCTCTTGCATGCGAAAGAGTGTGGATCACAGAACCGCGCCCGCTTAGCAGCGAGATGACGGTCGTGGCACGCGCATCTTCTCCGGCTGCTCGGCGGCGCGCCTGATCGGATGGGTGTACTGGGTCGTGAGTGTCACAACATACAGATATGACGAAGGAATTGTCACGACCATTGCCCTCGCGACAGATCATCATCCTACCCTCAAGTACTCTCACGTACTCTCGCGGTCGATGATCTGGAAACCCAGCGAGGTGATCGTCGGCATGTCCTTCATGCCGTTGATCCGCGCCACAAGATGCCGGACGGCCTCTCGACCCATCTGATACCGGTCGACGCGCACTGTGGTCAGCGTCGGGAACAATTCCGCCGCAAACTCCAGATCGCCATAGCCCGCGATGCCGATTCGCTTGGGGATTTTCCACCCCCGGCGGTGGCACTCCTGAATGGCGCCGATGGCAAGCGAGTCGGAGGAGAAGAAGATCACATCCATCTCTGGCCGCCGATCAGTCAGCGTCACCAACGCATCCGCGCCGCCCCGCGCCGATACCGGCACCTGAATCTCCATCTCGGGGCTGTCATCCAGCCCCAACTGCGCGATCCCCGCCTTGTACCCGGCGCGACGTTGCTGCAGGCGATCGTTGCCATGCACAGGCATCGAGACGAACCCGATATGACGATAACCCTTGGCAGCTAGGTGCGTCGTCATGGCGAAGGCGGCGTCAAAGTTCGAGATCCCGACCGCCGTGCCCAGCGGCGCATTCCCCTTCACTTCCGAAATCTCGACGATCGGCACCTTGTTGGTCAGCAGTAGCGCCCGCGCCTCATGGCTCTGGACAAAGCTTTGCAGGATCAGACCGGCCGGGCGCCAACCCAGGATCGTCCGGACGGCCGCTTCCTCGGCATCCGCCGTAAACTCGCCCTGCACCAGGATCATCGAATAGCCCGAGCTCTGGCATTCGTCGGACATGCCCTGAACCTGCTCGGCAATGCCCGAGTTGATCAGCGTCGGCACGACCGTGCCAATGATTCGGCCGTTCCCGCGAAAGCTGGACGCCAGTCGGTTCGGCACGAAACCGGATTCTTCGATCGCCTTCAGCACCCGGGCCCTGGTCTCCGGCCTGACCATCTCCGGATTTGACAGGACCCGCGACACCGTCATCGGGGCGACGCCGGCGCGCTGGGCGATTTCGCGCACACCAATCTTCAGCGCCGGGTTCCGGCTTTTTTCGGCTTCAGGCGTCTTGTTCATTTGCAAGCTAAGTCCATTGAGAAATGACAAAAAGTGAGACGACACTCACTGCCGCAATCATGGCAAAGAGCACCGAGGCAAGTGTACCATGTATCATCTGCAGCCAGCCGAGACCAGACAATAGCTGGTCACCTGCTCCTCGGCCCTTTGGCTGCCGGTTAGCAATGAAGACCCGATCGCGCCTTGCGGCCACCCGGCACGTCAAGAACCGCAGACAGCGCCGGAAAATGCCTTGACTCGATAACTGATACCGGTATCACTAAGTGAGTGATGCCTTTGTCACGAACCACTGAAGGGGGAATGCATGTCAGGAGAAAATGAAGGGGTAAGTCGCCGCATGTTTGCTGGGGCCCTTCCCATGGCCCTTGGAGCAGCGGCCGGCGCCGTCTATCTGAGTAACACCCAGATCGCCCAGGCCGAGACTGCTCCGGCCACTGGCGGCAAGTTGAGCGAGGTCCTTAGCCGGGGATATCTAATCGCGGGCGTCACTTTGACCATACCGCCACACGGCTACAGGGACGAGCAGGGCCAGCCAGCAGGCTTCGATATAGATATTGCCCGGATTATCGCCAAGGGCCTCTTTAATGACCCATCTAAAGTCGAATTCTTCGAGCAGGAAATGGACGGCCGAATTCCGAGCCTAATCTCAGGAAAGGTAGACCTTTGCGTTCAGCTCATTACCGTGACCGCACCGAGAGCGCAATTGGTCGAGTTCTCCATCCCCTACTTTCGGGAGGGCGTGACGACAATGCAGCTCGCCGGGAGCCCATATTCCGGCGCAAAGTCCATGATCGGCAAGGGGGTCACAGTTTCGACCTTGCAAAATGAGTTCAACGAGGCGACCTTCCTCAAAATGGTGCCCGATGCCAATGTTGAACTCTATTCGTCAGTGTCTGACGCAATCCTGGCGGTCGAAGCTGGTCGTAGCGAGGCGTACTATGGAGGTCACGCCGAGATCGACTACACGGTAAAGCTGGCAGCTGGAAAATTTGTTGCGGGCGACACCAGTTGGAACCCCAATAGTTACTCGGTAGCCGTCCGAACGGGCGACCAAGTCTGGCTGAATTTTGTAAACACTGCCATGCATGAAGCTATGACGGGTGCTGACTTCGGCGACTATGCTGCGGCCTACAAGGCGGCCTTCGGCGTCGATGTTCCCTCCCCTCCGCTTGGCTTCCCGCGGGAGTACTTCTGGTCTGCGTAGGCGCACTGGGGCTTATCCGGCCCATTATCTTTTGGTGCCGGATAAGGTCCTACCCATGCACAGGAGTGAGTTGAAATGTATGAACTGCGTTATGAAGTCCTACTGCGATATACGGATCTGCTTATCGACGGAGCCTTGCTCGCGATCGGCATATCCCTCGCGTCAATTATCCTCGGTGCGATCCTTGGCATGCTCGTTGCCCTGGCGCGGACGAGCAATGTAGCGGCCCTGAGGTTACTTGCCGTCGGCTACGTGGAGGTTGTCAGGAACATCCCCCTGCTACTAATACTTGTGTTCATCTACTTTGTGCTGCCACTCGTCGGCGTGCGCGGCATCGACAAGTTCCAGAGTGCCGTCGCCGCAATGTCGATCTATGCGGCGGCCTACCTGTCAGAGATCTTCCGTGCTGGCATAGAGGCCGTATCAGATCGCTACGTTCAAGCCGCCAAGTCCATAGGACTGTCGAAGCATCAAACCTTCGTCTTCATCATATGTCCCATCATGATAGGAGAAGTTCTGCCAGCAATGGGAAACAATGTGGTATCTCTGTTTAAGGACAGTTCTCTCGCTTCCGCAATCTCGGTGCCCGAGATCACCTTCGCGGGCAGGCAGATCAACATTGATACGTTCCGCGTGATCGAAGCTTGGACTGCGGTGGGGGCGATCTATCTCGTGATCGGATTCCTTATCTCACTGCTCTTGCGGCGCCTCGAGTTAGTCGTTGTACGGTGGCGCTAGGATTCATAATGGAAACCCTTCTTGCCAATTGGACTGTGTTGCCCAAAGGTCTGCTTGTAACGCTGCAAGTTGCAATGGGCTCTATCTGCATAGGTACGCCACTAGGCGTACTTATTGGGATTGGCATTGCTTATGGCAAATGGCCTGTCCGGGTTCCTCTAATAATTTATGTTGATCTTTTGCGCGGCTTGCCGCTGCTTGTGACCATCTTCGCGATTTTTTATGGGCCGACAGCCTTTGGCATTGCAATCCCCAGTATCACTTCGGTGACATTGGCGCTTGGCATATTCATGGCCTCACATATGGCTGAAATCGCGCGCGGCGCACTTCGCGCCATCCCAGCTGAACAGATGGAAGCGTCAAAGACAATTGGCCTTAGTTTTTGGCAGAGCCTTGTATATGTGATTGCGCCGCAGTCGATCCGCCAGGCGGGGCCTCCCTGGACAAACCTGTGCATTGAGATCGTCAAAGGTACTTCACTCGTTTCATTGGTGGGTGTGGCGGACATCTTGCTATCTGCGCGGCACGTGATGGAGCGCACACGCGACCCGTTAATGTTCTACTTGGCCGTCGCAGTGATCTACTTTTTGATCAACCTTGGGATCTCCCGATTCGGGGCCTACCTCGAGCGCCGATTCACCTATGTGCGATAGCCGGCAAGTCAGGAAAGCTTCAACGATGAGTTCAAGGATGACAAATGGAATGAAAGATAAGGAAATGGCGACGAAGTTGGTGCCTTCCTCACAAGATGAAATGGCGGTGGTCGCCCAGAATGTTCACAAGTCCTTTGGCAAGTTGCATGTGCTCAAGGGAATAAATTTCGAGGTTGCGAAGGGAAAGGTTGCTGTTGTCATTGGTCCGAGCGGCTCGGGCAAGTCAACGTTTTTGCGATGCGTGAACTTCTTGGAGGAGTATGAGGTCGGCCGAATCCATGTGAACGGTCAACTCGTGGGCTTTCGTGAAGTTGATGGGAGATTGGTGAAGGAACCTGAGCACGCGCTCAGGCTTCTCCGGGCAGACACAGCGATGGTATTCCAAAGGTTCAATCTGTTCCCGCATCTGACGGCTATGCAGAATGTCATGCTGGGACTTTTGAAGACGCGCAGACTCAACAAAGTTGAAGCGACTGACAGCGCTGCCGAAATGCTGCGCCGCGTCGGCCTCGCAGAAAAACTCCACGAATTTCCAAACAGACTCTCCGGTGGTCAGCAGCAGCGCGTTGCGATAGCTCGGGCGCTGGCTATGCATCCAAAAGTAATTCTTTTCGACGAAGTGACATCGGCACTCGATCCGGAACTCGTCGAAGAAGTTCTTCAGACTATCCAGCGTATCGCGGCAGAGAGCGATATTACGATGATATTGGTTACGCACGAGATGCAGTTTGCAAAGGATATAGCTGACCAAGTTACGTTCATGGATGATGGTACCGTGGTTGAACAAGGTTCTCCAACCGAGATCTTTGACTATCCGAAAACAGAACGCCTGCAGGGCTATCTGCGACGTTTTAACAAACAGCGAAAGGACAAGAGGTGACAATCTCACTTGAGGACCTCTGCGATAGGCTCCGGCAGCTCTATCTGCCCGCAGTTTGTGATGCGATGTATGAACTGGGGCTTGCGGAGCCGGTACTGCCCACGACGATCCGCCCGTTGCTTGATCCCGCGCCGCGGATGGTAGGCGAAGCCTATACCGTTCAGGGTGACGGCATCGAACCGCGCGTGAGCTGGGACGAAGGCCTGCCGCGAATGCGCTCCTACCTCAGGATGTTCGAGAAGCTGACCCCCAACACGGTCATCGTTTCCTCGACCCCACCAAGCAGCGCGGTCGGCCACTTCGGCGAGCTAACTGCCAATGCTGCCAAGTCGCGCGGATGCGTGGGTGTGGTCCTCGACGGCAACTTGCGAGACATTGAGGGGATGCGGGAAATAGGCTTTCAAGTGTTCTACCGCAGCCTCTCACCGCTTAACGGCATTGGCCGATGGGAGATGGTGGCTGAGCAGGTCCCGGTCAAGATCGGCGACGTTCTTATCCAGCCAGGCGACATTGTTCTTGCTGAGTTCGAGGCGATTCTAGTGATCCCCCGCAAGGATGCCGAACGCGTCCTGCTTAAGGCTGAGGAGATCGTCGCGGCTGAGGAGAAAGTAAGAGCCGAAACTGCTTCAGGGATACCGCCATCCGACAGCCTAGATCGTCACGGTCATATCTAGCCCGCAGCAGTCAACCTGATTGTCCTTTCACAAACCGGAGTAATAGAATGAAGAAGAAGCAAGTTGTCCTTATCCCAAACGGTCCGCCGCAACATCCCTTCCTGTCGCCGGCAATGCGCGCCGGTGATTTCATCTATGTGTCGGGAAATGTCGGTCTGTTGCCTGGCAAACCGGCTTACGGTGAGAAGAACAAGGGCTGGATGCCGGGCGAGCTTATTGCGGGCGGCATCGAAGTGCAGACCCGGCAGACCATCGAGAACCTGAAAGCCCTGCTCGAGGCGGCTGGCGCGACGCTGGAAGATATTGTCAAAGTCAACACCTTCCTGCGCGACATCGATCGCGATTTTCATGGCTACAACGACGTTTACCAGGAGTACTTCAAGGTAGATCCTCCGGCGCGAACGACTGTCGAGGCCAAGATCTACAACCACATCCTCGTAGAGATCGAGTGTGTCGCCTACAAACCGCTGGCCTGAGATGCCGGAACGCAACGCCCGGCCCATGCCGACCGATCTGTCAAGGCTTGATGCGACCTTGGCGCGGATCGATGGTGAGATCACGACGGCAATCGAGAAGGGCCTGCCTGATGGGCCGGTTCGCCTCGGCGAAATTTCACAGGAAGGCTGGAACCTGCTGCTAGGCGACCTGCCGATGCCCAACCTTGTGCTCAAGAAATCGGCTCTGACGCACAATACTGCGCACATGCAGGCCTACTGCGATCAGCACGGCGCTTGGTTTTCGCCGCACGGCAAGACGACCATGGCGCCCAAGATCTTCCGCGATCAGCTAAAGGCCGGCGCCTGGGCCATCACCGTAGCAAACATCGCGCAACTGCAGGTGTGCCTCAGCTTCGGGATCGAACGCGTCTATGTGGCCAATGAGATGGTGACGGAGTACGACGCGCGCTTCTTGGCACGGCAGTTAGTGCAGCGCCCGTCTTCCGAGATCTATGTGGCGGTCGATAGCAAGGCCGGGGTGGATATTCTGGCGGCAGCCGTCAAGGCGTCCGGTACCGGGCGTCGGCAGCGCGTTCTGGTTGATTTCGGCATGCTCGGTGGGCGGTGTGGCCTACGCACCGTTGAAGATGCAGTCGCTCTCGCGCATCTAATCCTCGCGGAAGGGTCGGCATTGGAGCTTGTCGGGGTCCATGGCTACGAAGGCATCGCGCAAGGAAGCACGCGCGAGGCCAAGCTGGCCTCGGCGAACGCCTATCTGCACGACCTGCAGCGCGTGGCCCGTGACGTTGCCGCATTGTGCCCGGATGCCACGCCTTTCCTCGTAACGGCCGGCGGCAGCGAATACTTCGACCGGGTGGTTGACCTGCTGGGCGCCAAGGCCCTGGCGGGCTGTCAGCTGGTGCTGAGAAGTGGCGGCTATGTCACCCACGACTCGAGCTTCTATGACAAGATCTCCCCGTTCGGCAGCCGCACATGGCGACCTTCACAGGGCGCACGCCTGATACCTGCGATCGAGGTCTGGTCTGCCGTTCTGTCGCTGCCGGAACCCGGGCTCGCCATCCTGGGGATGGGTGGGCGCGACATGCCCACCGACGTCGAACTGCCGGTACCGCTTTTCCATTCGCGGAAGGGCGGGTCGCCGGCAAAGCTTGATGGTGAGTGGCGCGTCACCCGGTCAAACGACCAGCACGCCTATCTGTCCTACCCATCGGGACATGATCTCGCTGTGGGCGACCTTATCGGCAGCGGCATCTCGCATCCGTGTACCGCGTTTGACAAATGGCGGTCAATCCTGGTGGTGGACGAGGACTACCGGGTCATCGATGCCGTTAGAACCTATTTCTGAGAGGGCGATATGGGCGAGGCCAAGTGCGATCGATTGATGATTCCGGGCCCAGTGCCCGTGTCGCAGGCAGTGCTGGCGGCGCTTGCGGCGGCGCCGCGCCCGCACTATGGGCCCCAATGGGCGGCCATTTGGCAAAAGGTGCTCGGCCAACTGGCGACAGTTTTCGGCACCTCAGGCACAGTACTCAACATTCCAGGCACCGGATCCGCAGGGCTCGACGCGGCGATTAACAGCATAATAAGTCCCGGCGACCGCGTGTTGGTGAGTGTGAATGGCTACCACGGCAACCGGCTCGCACTTATGGCCGAGAGCCGTGGAGCCGATGTTACCCGTATCGAGGCTGAGTGGGGCAACCCGGTTCTGGCAGAACAGTTCATCGAAAGCGCTTCCGCCGGGCCGAGCCCACAGTTGGCAATCGTCACGCATGTCGAGACGTCGACAGGGATTATCAATCCGGTTCGAGAGATCGCCAAAGCCATGCGGAGCGCCGGTGCGCTAACGATGGTTGATGCGGTCGCGTCGCTTGGTGGTACCGAGTTCCAAATGGACGACTGGGGGATCGATATCGCTTGCGCGTCGTCACAGAAGTGTCTCGGAAGCACACCAGGGCTGGCGCAGGTTGCGTTGAGCCCCCGCGCCCAGCATGCAATCAGCGAGCGGCAACATTCGTCGCGGTCCTGGTTTCTGGATCTAGCGGTCTGGCTCGATTTCCGCGATAAATGGTCGTCTTGGCACCCCTATCCGGTCACCGTGCCTACTGGGACAACCTTGGCTCTTTCACAAGCGCTGGACGAGTTGTTGAGCGACGGTCTCTCGGCGAGGTTCGCCTACTTTCGCGAAACGGGCGACTATCTGAAACAGCGTCTACAGCAAGTGGGGCTTGACCCATTGGCACCCGTTTCCTACCAAGCGCCGGTTGTCACTGCCTTCAAGGTCAAGGGCGGTCGGTCTGACGCGCTTAATGACCATCTCTTGCGTCATCACGGCATTCACATCGGCGCAGGCTTTGGTCAGCTTCAGGGTCGAGCGGTCCGTGTCGGGCATATGTCGCGCCAGATCACCAACATTGACGTTGATGCTCTTGCCGAGGGCGTTGCCGACTTTCTCCGGTCCTGATCACCGTCGGCCCGTCACCAGATCGCGCGCGGCTTCCATGATCCGAGCCTGTGACGGGATCACCTGATTTTCCAACGAGTCGTTGAACGGCATCGGCACATCCATCGACGCAATGCGCACGATCGGCGCATCGAGCCAGTCGAACGCCTTGTCGACCACCATCGCGGCGATCTCGGCGCCCAGGCCGCCGGTCTGGACAGCCTCGTGGGCTATGATCAGCCGGTTGGTCTTGCGGACGGAAGCGAGGATCGTCTCTTCGTCGAGTGGCTTGATTGTGCGGGGGTCGATGACTTCCACGCTGATACCCTCGCGCTCCAGCACTGCCGCCGCCGACAGTGCCCGTGCCACCATCATCTGGGTTGCCACGATGGTGACGTCTGTCCCCTCACGCTTGATGTCGGCCTTCCCGATCGGCAGAACGTAGCTGTCTTCCGGCACCGGCGCGCTTTGGCCAAGATAAAGCATCTTGTGCTCAAGGAAGATCACCGGATTGTCGTCACGGATGGCAGCAGCCAGCAATCCTTTTGCGTCATAGGGTGTCGAGGGGGCGATGACGACAAGGCCCGGGATATGCATGAACCAGGCCTCAAGGCTCTGGCTGTGCTGCGCTGCCAGCCGGATACCGCCGCCCTGCGGCCCCCGGATGACAATTGGCACCCGCGCGGTGCCGCCGTTCATGAACCGGAATTTTGCGGCCTGATTGACAATCATGTCCATCATTTGCGTGACGAAATCGAAGATCTGCACCTCGACGACAGGGCGCAAGCCGGCGATCGCTGCGCCAACGCCTGCACCGCAGAACGCAGCTTCCGAGATCGGCGTGTCGCGCACACGTTCAAGCCCGAACTTGTCTGAAAGCCCGGCCGTAACCTGGAAGATGCCGCCAGTCTCGGCGATGTCTTCGCCCATGATGAAGACATCGTGATCGCGCTCCATCTCCTGATGCAAAGCCTCGTTGAGCGCCTGCCCGAAAGTGAGTTCGCGTGTTGTCGCCGCAGGTGGCTGAACAGGCAGCGCGTGCGGTGCGTAAACTGCAGTCGATAGCACGGCGATGTCAGGTTCGGGGCTGGCTTCGGCGAAGGTTATTGCATCGTCGAGTTCGGTCTGGATGGAGGACTTGATCGCCTCAACCTGCTCCAGAAGCTCTGGTGCTTCGTCCCTGATCCGGTCCTGAATGCGCAGCAGCGGATCGCGGGCCTCCCATGAGCGCCGCGCTTCCTCGGTGCGGGGTTCGCGCAGATTGGCGCGCATGCTGTGCGGCCCCCAGCGCCAGGTCATCGCCTCGATGAGGGTCGGGCCGTCGCCACGGCGGGCGCGTGCGATGGCCTCGCCGACCACAAGCTGGACCTCGACAGCATCATTGCCATCTATTGTATGACCCGGAACCCGATAGCTCGCGGCGCGATCCGAGATATTGTCTACCGCGGTTGTCGTTTCATAGGCGGTGTTGAGGGCGTATTGATTGTTTTCGCACACGAAAACCATCGGCAGCTTCCATACAGACGCCAAGTTCAGCGTTTCGTGGAACACACCTTGGTTCGACGCGCCATCGCCGAAAAAGGCGACTGACACGGCGTCCGTGTCCCGCAGTTTGGCCGCAAGCGCTGCGCCTGCGCCAAGGGGCATTGTCGCACCAACAATTCCGTTCGCACCCAGGATGTTCAAACTGAGATCGGCAATGTGCATCGAGCCACCGAGACCACCGCAATAGCCGGTCGAACGCCCGAGGAGTTCGGCCATCATTCGATCAACGCGGGCACCCTTTGCGATGCAGTGGCCGTGGCCTCGATGATAGCTGCCCACGAAATCTTGGGTGGAAAGGCTGTGGCACACTCCCGCGGCAATGGCTTCCTCGCCGGCATAGCTATGCGCCGTGCCCTTTATGCGTCCGGCCTTGAACATTTCGGTCGCGGTTTCTTCGAACCGGCGAATGCGGTACATGGTCTCGAACAGCGCAAGAAGAGTCGCGGGGTCCGCACCGAGGTTGCCTCGTCGTTGTGTCTGTTTCCGTGTCAGGGACGTCATCTGAGCAACTCCGCTTTATGGATCGGTGAACCAGAAAGGATGTGCCATTGGTCAGGAGCGGGACCTGAAATCGGCAGCGCAAGACTGATACCGGTATCAATCACTGTCAAGCTGTTCTTGATGGCGAACATGTTCGTGCGCTCACGGATCAGGCCGTGACCGGGTGGGTTCCTGCGTTGAGTCGGGCCGTGCTTCTTCCGCGTGCGTCATTACGATCGCGACGCCGCTTGCCAAAATCATCGCTATGCCAGCCAACCCGATTCCGCTGATCGGGTCCCCGAAGACCAACAGTCCCGAAAGAAATGACCACAGAGGGTAGAGGTAGTAGAACGGGGCGACGCGGCCGATCGTTCCAACGCGATAGCTCAAGAAGAACAGGCTGTGCCCGATCGCCAGAAACAACCCCGATCCTGCAAGCATACCAATAATCATTGGTGCTGGCATCACCCAGCTTGAGGTAGCAGTCGCGAATAGCCCGGCTCCAACAATCTCAAACAATAGATTGGCCATGACGACTTCGAGCACTGGTATCTCAAGCGGAATCTGACGACCGACCATGTCTCGGAGCGCTCCCAAAACCGCACTTGCCAAACCGAGTAGGGCATATGCTGAGAATCCGTCTTGGCCGGGCCGAGCCAGCATCAACGCGCCAATTAGGGCGAGCACCACAAATGCCAGGCGAAGCCGCCCGATTGCTTCGCCCCAGACCATCCAGACACCTACGATCAGCAGAGCAGGCGAAAGCTGGCCGAGGGCGACGAGATCACCGAGCGGCAAATGCTGAATTGACGCCATGAAGCAAAACACCGAGCCGAGGTGCAGCCCGCTGCGAAACAAAACCCAAGGGTTCGTCATCGCCCTGAAGTTCAGCCTTCGCCGCGTGACGAGCAGAAATGGCACAATCCACAATACCGCCGCGGCGCCCCGAAAAAACATTGCGTTTGTGGGTGTGAGATCGTTCGTCGCCAGTTTCACCAGCGTGTCGTTGGTCGCATACATCAATGTCGCCAGAGACATTAGGACGATGCCTTGCCGTGCGGCTCTGGCGGATGGCGCTCCAACAGAAATAGCTACTTCAGAGGCTATCATCGGGTGGCAACGGTCCGGCTGAGCGCATCGAGGCAGCGATCGACGTCCTGCGAACTGTTGTACAGATGGACCGAGATACGAATTCGGCCACTCCCGGCAAGAACGAGGACGCCGTTTGCCCGGAGGTTTGCCTCGATTGAGACGGCATCTCCAGCGGAAAAGCTGAAGTTGCCGGCGCGGCGCGCAGATGTCTCAGGCGTAGTCACGTGGAGTCCCAACGACACCAATCCTTGCCGGAGTCTTCGACCAAGCACTTCAATATGAGCCGCACGCTGGGTGAGCGTAGCTTCGTCTAGCGTCCTCAACGCGTTACAAAGGACATGAAGTGCCAGAAAGGGAGGGTTGCCAGTCTCAAAGCGCTTGGCATCGGAGTGAATCTGGTAATTGTCCTTGCAGCGCCAGTCGTCGTCGTTCACGACCGAGTGCCATCCCAGCGTGCTCGGCATGAGCTCAGGCCAACGCAAAGCGTTTACTGCAAAAACGCCGCAGCCGTGAACGCCGAGCAGCCATTTGTAGCAGGACGAGACAACTGCATCGCAAAGCGAGCCATCGACCGGTACTGCCCCGAGCGAGTGACTCGCATCGACGACCAACCGCGCCGATACTCTATCGGCCAACTCCCGAAACGCGGCGATGTCCATCCTGTCGCCCGTCAAGTGACTCACGTGGCTGACGAAGATGGCGCGCGTTCTCGCGTCGATGCAGGCCGCGTAGTCATCGATCTCGGCGATCATTCCATTCCCGGCAAAGCGAATCTCAACGCCGCGATCCCGAAGCGGGAGCAATGCCAGCGCGAGAGAAGGGTATTCGCAGCGCGCCAACACGACATTGTCACAAGACGAAACCGAGAGACCCATTGAAGACTGGGCCAAACCATCGGACGCATTCAGAAGAAAGGCGATTTCGGTTGTCCCAAGGCCAAGAAGTCCCGCGATGCGCCTGCGTGCCTCGTCCACCGGCCCGAATAGATGAGCGCGCCCAATCATCCCTTCACCCTTGGCGCGCAGGAACCGATCAATGGCGTCGCGATGTGAGTCCAGCATCGGCGCTTCGGCACCTGCCGCCATGTGCGAAATACCATCGATCGCTAGAAAGCGGTTGGGCAAGATCAGAGGGGCGACATCAATGTCCGGGGACATAAAGTGATTCTAATTCAGTGGCTTGTAGGCTACGACCTCAATCTCGACCTTGCCTTCCATCATCAACTGCGCACGCACAGTTGTACGCGTGGGCGGATTTGTCGGAAAGTACTCCGCGAAGACCCGGTTGAAGTTCATGAAGTCACGCGGGTCGTCAAGAAAGCAGGTCGTCTTGATGACGTCTTCCATCGCGCATCCGACGCTTTCAAGGATCGACTTGATAGAGTCGAGAACGAGCCGAGTTTCGGCGTCGATGCCCCCCCCCGGCTGTCTGCCGAAGCGGTCAACAGCGGTCACCCCGGACAGATAGAGAAAATCTCCGGCACGTATGGCAGCGGAGAAGGGCAGCTTCTGGGCTCCGCCAATAGCGAAGTCACTGGGATAATGAATTTTTTTCTTCGCTTCCATGGACATCCCCCGAGTAAATGAGCGTTAATGATACCGTTACCACCAGTCTATGTCAACGGGGTGCGACGGTGCCCGTTTCGTAAGCGATGGGGTGGACGCCCGCCGACGGCATTTGTGTGCCAAGGTTGCGGTGTTGAAACCCGCGACGAAGGAGGCGTCCATGGAGAAGACTATCATCATCGGCCTGGATCTGGCGAAGAATGTGTTTCAGGCCCACGGGGCCAGAGCAGACGGAAGCGTTGCTTTTCGCAAGAAACTCACGCGCAATCAGGTTCTGCCGTTCTTCGCCGAGCAGCCTGTTTGTCTGGTTGCGATGGAGGCCTGCGCCAGTGCGCATCACTGGGCCCGGTCGATCCGTGACCTGGGTCACGAGGTGCGCCTCATCCCGCCGATCTATGTTAAGCCGTTCGTCAAACGTCAGAAGAACGACAGCGCCGATGCGGAGGCCATCGCCGAGGCGGCCTCCCGACCGACGATGCGGTTCGTTGCGGTGAAGGGCATTGAGCAGCAGGCGGCAGGCATGGCGTTTCGAACGCGCGATCTCTTCATTCGGCAGAAGACCCAGACGAT
This sequence comes from Paracoccaceae bacterium, assembly GCA_044377735.1. GTDB lineage: Bacteria > Pseudomonadota > Alphaproteobacteria > Rhodobacterales > Rhodobacteraceae > Tabrizicola_A. The sequence continues at coordinate 15,631 of JBILYK010000079.1, forward strand.
CAATGCTCTGCGCGGGGCTCTGTCAGAAGAAACTGGCTTGAGGCGGGGAGGGCGTCTGCTTAGCCTTTAGGGATGACCCAGCGCTCACCTTTCCGCTACTTCAAGACGAGCCCAGACATCATCCGCTTGGCAGTGATGCTGTACATTCGGTTTCCGCTGTCGCTGCGCAACGTGGAAGATCTGCTTCACGAGCGTGGTATCGAGATCAGCCACGAAACGGTGCGCTATTGGT
>JBILYK010000134.1:0-5188 GCA_044377735.1 Paracoccaceae bacterium
ATGAGGAATGGATTTCCGATAAGACCCGCTTCATCTGGGACGGTCTGCGTCGGCAGCGGCTGGACACGCCTTACATCCGCGAAAACGGCAAACTGCGCAAAGCCGACTGGCCCGAGGCGTTGGCCGCAGCGGCGGCGGCGATGAAGGGCAAGAAGGTTGCCGGTCTTGTGGGCGATCTTGCCTCGGTTGAGGCGGCCTATTCGCTGAAGACCCTGGTCGAAGGTCTGGGCGGGCAGGTGGAATGCCGCACCGACAACGCGAAACTGCCCAGCGGCAACCGCTCGGCCTATGTCGGCACGGCATCGGTGGACGATATCGATACGGCCAAGACCATCCTTCTGATCGGCACCAACCCGCGCCTTGAGGCGCCGGTGCTGAACGCCCGCATCCGCAAGGCTTGGTCCAAAGGCGCGACGGTCGGGCTGATCGGCGAAGCCTGTGAGCTGAGCTATGAGTACAAGCACATGGGCACAGACCGTGCGGCTTTGGTGGATCTTGTCGGCAAGGTTACGGCCAAGGACAACACGCTGGTCATCATCGGCCAAGGCGCGATCAACGAGGCGGATGGCGAGGCGGTTCTGTCTCAGGCTATGGCTTATGCCACCGGGGCAGGGGCCAAGTTCATGGTGCTGCACACCGCCGCTGCGCGCGTTGGTGCGATGGACGTGGGTGCTGTGACCGAAGGCGGTTTGGCCAAGGCAACCGAGGGGGCCGAGGTGATCTATAATCTTGGTGCTGATGAGGTCGACATCGCGGCTGGTCCTTTCGTGATCTATCAAGGCAGCCATGGCGACCGGGGCGCGCAGCGTGCCGATATCATTCTGCCGGCTGCCGCCTATACCGAAGAAAACGGGCTCTTCGTGAACACCGAGGGCCGCCCGCAAATGGCCGTGCGCGCCGGGTTCGCGCCGGGGCAGGCCAAGGAAAACTGGGCCATTCTGCGCGCACTCTCGTCTGAGCTGGGCCAGACCTTACCTTGGGACAGCATGGCTGCGCTTCGTGCCAACCTTGTCGCCAAGCACCCGCATCTGGGCCGCATTGACGAAGTCGCGGCGAACGACTGGCAGGCTTTGGCAGTGAAGGCGCCCGCCAAGGCCACCCTCCGCCCGGCGATCCGCGAGTTTTATCTGACCAACCCGATTGCCCGCGCAAGCGCCGTGATGGGCGAATTGGCCGCCATGGCCAAGACGCGGGCTGCTGGTCAGTTGGCTGCGGAGTAGGCCCATGTCGCTTGCCTGCAAATCCATCGCCAGCCTTGGGGTCGCTTGTGCGATCCTGTTGGGCTGTGCGGCGGGAGAGCAGGTCACAAGTGGCGCTTTCTCGCCCAGCTATGATGGCATCGAGACGCTGCTTTTGGACGGTGATCTTGTGAGTTTCCGCGTGGAAATGTCCGGCGCGCGCGGCATTCAGGACGTGGCGGATTATGCCGCCTGTGCTGCGGCGCAATATGCGTTGATCCGCGGCTTTGGATTTGCCCGTCATGTGCGGACAAATGTCGATAATCAGGGTGGAACTTGGCGCGGGGATGCGGTTTACACCGTCTCGGCGGCGCTGCCCGAAGGGTTTAGAACAATAGACGCCGAAGTGACCGTGCGCGACTGTGGCGCACGCGGCATTCCGACGGTGTAAGGGCCACGAAAAGGCTAAGGGGACGTAAGGGATCATGGCTGAATTCTTTCAAACCGGCGCAGGGATTGCGGTGCTGATTGCGCTGCAAAGCCTTGCAATCATTGCCTTTGTGATGATCAGCCTGTTGTTCCTTGTGTATGCCGACCGCAAAATCTGGGCCGCTGTGCAGATGCGCAAGGGGCCCAATGTGGTCGGGCCGTTTGGTCTTTTGCAATCTGTGGCTGACGCGCTGAAATATGTGGTCAAGGAAATCGTCATTCCGGCGGGTGCCGACCGACCGGTGTTTTTCTTGGCCCCCATGCTATCGTTCGTCTTGGCGATCTTGGCTTGGGCCGTGGTGCCGTTTGATCAAGGCTGGGTTTTGGCCGACATCAACGTGGCGATCCTCTTCGTCTTTGCCGTGTCGTCGTTGGAAGTTTACGGCGTGATCATGGGCGGCTGGGCGTCGAACTCGAAATACCCGGTCCTCGGCTCGCTGCGGTCCGCCGCGCAGATGATTTCCTATGAGGTCTCGCTGGGCCTCATCATCATCGGCATCATCATCTCGACCGGCTCGATGAGCTTTGGCAACATCGTGGCTGCGCAAGACGGTGATCTGGGGCTTCTGAACTGGTACTGGCTGCCGCACTTCCCGATGGTGTTCTTGTTTTTCATCAGCGCGCTGGCCGAAACCAACCGCCCACCGTTTGACCTTCCGGAAGCGGAATCCGAACTCGTCGCCGGGTTCATGGTGGAATACTCCTCCACCCCTTACCTTCTCTTCATGGCTGGCGAATACATCGCCATCTTCCTGATGTGCGCGCTGATGAGCCTTTTGTTCTTCGGCGGCTGGCTCTCGCCCATTCCCGGTTTGGCCGATGGCTGGTGGTGGATGGTTGCGAAGATGTGGGTGTTCTTCTTCTTCTTCGCCATGGTGAAGGCGATCGTGCCGCGCTACCGCTATGACCAGCTGATGCGGATTGGTTGGAAGGTGTTCCTTCCGATGTCCTTGGCTTGGGTTGTGATCGTGGCGTTCTTGGCCAAGTTTGAAATTCTGGGCACCTTCTGGGCCCGCTGGACCATCGGAGGCTGACGCTATGGCAAACATCGACTGGGGCCGCGCGACCAAATACTTCCTTCTGGCCGATTTCATCAAAGGCTTTGGCTTGGGCATGAAGTATTTCTTCGCCCCCAAGGTCACCCTGAACTATCCGCATGAGAAGGGCCCGTTGTCGCCGCGCTTTCGTGGCGAACATGCGCTACGCCGCTATCCGAACGGCGAAGAGCGTTGCATTGCCTGCAAGCTTTGCGAAGCGATCTGCCCCGCGCAAGCCATCACCATTGACGCCGAACCGCGCGAAGACGGATCGCGTCGTACCACGCGTTATGACATCGACATGACCAAGTGCATCTACTGCGGCTTTTGCCAAGAAGCCTGCCCGGTGGATGCCATTGTCGAAGGCCCGAACTTCGAGTTTTCGACCGAGACGCGCGAAGAGCTGTTTTACAACAAGGACAAGCTTTTGGAGAACGGCGCCCGCTGGGAGGCCGAGATTGCCCGCAACCTTGAACTTGATGCGCCGTATCGGTGACATGACATGACCGAAGACATGACAAAATTTTTCCAGCAAATGCTGGCGCAGGGCCAGAAAATGGCGGCGTCCTTTGCGCCTGCCTTTGAAAACCTGGACATGAAGGGCATGGAAAAGCTGTTTCCAGCCATGCCGAAAGACATGCTTGAGGCTTGGTTTGGCAAGACCTTCAATCCCGAGGGCCTTGATGCGCGCACCCGTCTTTTGGTGACGATTGCAGCGTTGACTGTTTTGGGTGCGCAGGCTGATGTGCAATTGCGCATGACCATCCGTCAGGCGTTGACTGCGGGGGCCACGCAGCGCGAGATTGCCGAAGTGATCTGGCAGATGAGCATGTTTGGCGGCGTTCCCGCCATGCAAAAGGCGTTCGAGATCGCGCAGTCGGTTTTTGCTGAAACAGCCTCGAGTGCCGCGAATACTGGGGAGAAACATGCATGACCGTCGCTGATTATGCCTTTTATGCCTTTGCCATCGTGACGGTGGCGGCGGGCCTTATGGTCACCATCAGCCGCAACCCGGTGCATTCGGTTTTGTGGCTGATCTTGGCCTTCCTGTCGTCGGCGGGGCTCTTCGTGCTTTTGGGGGCCGAGTTTGTCGCCATGCTCCTCATCATCGTCTATGTCGGCGCTGTGGCGGTGTTGTTCTTGTTCGTTGTCATGATGCTCGACATCGACTTTGCCGAGTTGAAGGGTGAAATGGCGCGCACCATGCCTTTGGCCCTGCTGATCGGGATCATCATCTTGATGGAACTGTCGCTGGGCGTCGGCGCTTGGGTGCAGGCCGAAGGCGCGATGGGCCTGCGCGATGCGGTCGCCCCGCCTGCCGATCAGGTGGAAAACACCCGCGCCTTGGGGCTGATCATCTATGACAAGTACATCCTGCTGTTCCAGTTGTCGGGCCTGATCCTTCTGGTCGCCATGATCGGCGCGATCTTGTTGACCATGCGCCACCGCAAGGACGTCAAGCGCCAGAACGTGCTGCACCAGATGTGGCGCGATCCGGCCAAGGCGATGGAGTTGAAAGACGTGAAGCCGGGGCAAGGGCTCTGATATCGGTGGGGTAGAACCCCGCCCTACAATGATAGCGGGTAGGGTGGGGTTTCACCCCACCACAAAGACAACGGGCAAACGCCCTGAGGGACATGAGAATGGTGGGACTTGAACATTACCTGACAGTGGCGGCGGCGCTGTTCGTCATTGGCATCTTTGGCATCTTCCTGAACCGGAAGAACGTCATCGTCATCCTCATGTCGATCGAATTGATGCTTCTGGCGGTGAATATCAACTTTGTCGCCTTCTCCAGCCATCTGGGCGATCTGGTGGGTCAGGTGTTCACCCTGTTTATCCTGACCGTCGCCGCCGCCGAGGCCGCCATTGGCCTTGCGATCCTTGTGGTGTTCTTCCGCAACCGGGGCACCATCGACGTCGAAGACGTCAACGTGATGAAAGGCTGACATGATGGCTCAGATCATTCTCTTTGCTCCTCTGATCGGGGCCATCCTGTGCGGCTTTGGCTGGCGTCTGATCGGCGAGCGTCCGGCGCAGATCTTGACCACCGCACTGGTGTTTCTGGCCGCCATTCTGTCTTGGGTCATCTTTCTAACTTTTGACGGTGAGACCCAGCAGATCACGGTCTTGCGCTTTATCGAAAGCGGGTCTTTGGCCACCGAATGGGGCATCCGCCTAGACCGTCTCACGGCGATCATGCTGGTGGTGGTCAACTCGGTTTCCGCCCTCGTGCACCTCTATTCCTTCGGCTACATGGCACATGACGACAATTGGGGTCCTGATGAGCCTTACCGGGCACGCTTCTTTGCGTATCTCTCGTTCTTCACCTTTGCGATGTTGTCGCTGGTGACAGCCGACAACCTTGTTCAGATGTTCTTTGGCTGGGAAGGGGTGGGCGTTGCGTCCTATTTGCTGATCGGGTTCTATTACAAAAAGCCCACCGCCAATGCCGCTGCGATCAAGGCTTTTGTGGTCAACCGC
>JBILYK010000007.1:0-68353 GCA_044377735.1 Paracoccaceae bacterium
AATGGGCATCGCCGATCAGGCGACCAACCTCATGGCCTTTGGGATTGAGGATGACCGTTATCGGCAGGCCCATCACCCCCATGGAGCGGGCGAGTTCCGATTTCGGGTCGCGCAGGTTTTCAAGGTTGGCAATTGCGGCTTCGGTAAAGAAGCGGTCTATCGCGGTGGGGTCATTGCGGCCTGTGGCCAAGGGCACGACCGCAATCTCGGGCATGGCGGCTTGCAGGCGATCCAGCGCAGGCATTTCCTCGCGACACGGCGGGCACCATGTGGCCCAGAAGTTCAGGACCACCCATTTGCCGTGAAACTCTGCCATCGTGCGCGGGGCGTCGGCCATGTCGATCAGCGCGGCCTCGGGGATTGGGGCGGGGTCTGACAGGACCATCTTGGCCATGTCGCCCGTGACATAGGCCGACACATCGGCATGGGCCGTGTTTGCACCAAGCATCAAGGCCGTATAAAGCACCGCAAGAGCGTTCCGCATTCTACCCCCAATAGGCCAGATCATGACCCAATCCAAAGACACCGCCAATGCCATGTGGGGCGGGCGTTTCGCGTCGGGCCCCGATGCCATCATGACGGCGATCAACGCCTCGATCGGTTTTGACCAACGCATGTATGCGCAAGACATCGCCGGATCGCGCGCCCATGCCGCCATGCTGGCCGCACAGGGCATCATTAGCGATAGCGATGCGGCGGCGATTGGGGAAGGGCTGCTCACGGTGTTGTCAGAGATTGAGGGGGGGAAGTTCATCTTTTCCACCGCGCTGGAGGATATTCACCTGAACGTGGAGAGCCGGTTGACCGAGATCATCGGCGATGCGGGCAAGCGGCTGCACACGGGCCGCAGCCGCAACGATCAGGTGGCGGTGGATTTCCGGCTGTGGGTGCGTGACCAATGCGATGCGGCGATTTCCGGGTTGACCGAGTTGATGCGGGCGTTCTTGGCCCAAGCGGAGGCGGGGGCGGATTGGGTGATGCCGGGCTTTACGCACCTGCAGACTGCCCAGCCGGTGACATGGGGTCATCACATGCTGGCCTATGTCGAGATGTTCGCCCGCGACCGGTCACGCTTTGAGGATGCGCGCAAGCGGATGAATGAGTGCCCCTTGGGCGCGGCGGCCTTGGCGGGGACCTCGTTCCCGATTGATCGCCATGCCACGGCGACGGCGCTGGGCTTTGACCGGCCGACGGCGAACAGCCTTGATTCGGTGTCGGACCGCGATTTCGCGTTGGAGTTTCTAAGCGCCTCGTCCATCACCGCCATGCACCTGTCGCGCTTTGCTGAGGAATTGGTCATCTGGTCCAGTGCCCAGTTCCGGTTCGTGCGGTTGAGCGACAAGTGGACGACGGGCAGTTCGATCATGCCGCAGAAGAAAAACCCCGATGCGGCAGAGTTGTTGCGGGCGAAATTGGGGCGGATTTTGGGGGCGACGGTGGCCTTGTTCACCATCATGAAGGGGCTGGCGCTGACCTATTCCAAGGACATGCAGGAAGACAAGGAACAGACCTTTGATGCGGCGGACACGCTGATGCTGGGCTTGGCGGCGATGACGGGGATGGTCGGCGACATGACTGCCAACCGCGATGTGTTGCGCAGGGCGGCGGCGAGCGGGTTTTCCACCGCGACCGATCTGGCAGATTGGCTGGTGCGGCGGTTGGGCCTGCCGTTCCGTGATGCGCATCATGTCACGGGCACCTTGGTGGCGATGGCGGAAAAGGCCGGGATTGACCTGCCGGACCTAAGCCTTGCGCAGATGCAAGGCGTGCATGCGGGCATTACGGCAGAAGTGTTTGAGGTGTTGGGCGTCGACAATTCGGTGCGCTCGCGCATGTCTTACGGCGGAACCTCGCCGGTGCGGGTGGCCGAACAGGTGGCGCGCTGGAAGGTGGCGCTGGGCTGAGGCAGGATCGTGGCTGAAGCGATGTGACTTTCGTTTACGCCGCGTGATGCGCCCGTGCAGCCGATGTGAAAAGACTTGCGCGGCATGTTTGATAAGCTATCGATCAAGCTATGAATTTGGCCGATTTTGCCGATTTTGACAGGATGACAAGAATGACCATGAAACCCGTTTCCGCATTTATACTGCTCGTGACGCTGGCCGCTTGCGGCGCAGATGGGCTGCCCGAAGCCCCGAGTGCGCAATCGTCATCCGGCTCTGGTATTTCGGTGACGGGCTGTGCCTCGGCGGGCGTGACGATCGGTGCCCCCACGACCGAAGGTCCGGCGGGCTGCTGATTGCGGCGCGGGCGGCTTCTGCTATACCCGGTTGGGACAACATCGGGGCCGCGCGCGCATGGATCATTTCATCTATAAATCAGGCATTCTTCATGCCGAGGATGTGGCGATCCCAGATATTGCCGCTTCGGTGGGCACGCCGTTCTATGTCTATTCCGCCGCGACCCTGACGCGGCATTACCGGCTGTTCACCGAAGCCCTGTCGCCCCTGCCGCATCAGGTGTGCTTTGCGATCAAGTCGCTGTCCAACATCGCGGTGTTAAAGCTTTTGGGCGATCTGGGCGCGGGGATGGATGTGGTCTCGGGCGGCGAGTATCGCCGGGCCAAGGCGGCAGGCGTGCCGGGCGATCGGATTGTGTTTTCCGGCGTTGGCAAAACGCGCGAGGAGATGCGGCTGGCGCTGGAGGGCGGGATTCGCCAGTTCAATCTGGAATCCGAGCCTGAGATGCGGGCCTTGTCTGAGGTGGCGACGTCGATGGGCGTCGTGGCACCTGTCACCGTGCGGGTGAACCCCGATGTTGACGCCAAGACCCATGAGAAAATTGCCACCGGCAAGTCGGACAACAAGTTTGGTATCCCGATTTCCCGCGCGGTGGAGGTTTACGGCGAAATCGCGCGTCTGCCCGGTTTGAAGGTGGTGGGGATTGATGTGCATATCGGCAGCCAGCTGACCGAGCTTGCCCCGTTTGAAGAGGCGTTCAAGAAGGTGGCGAGCCTGACCGAAGCCCTGCGCGCCCAGGGCCATACCATTGACCGGCTGGATCTGGGCGGGGGCCTTGGGATTCCTTATACCCGGTCCAATGAGGCCCCCCCTTTGCCCACCGATTACGGCGCGATGATCAAGCGCACGGTGGGCCATCTTGGCTGTGAGATCGAGATTGAGCCGGGGCGGCTGATTTCTGGCAATTCGGGGCTTTTGGTTGCGGGCGTGATCTATGTGAAACAGGGCGAGGGGCGGGATTTCCTGATTTTGGATGCCGCGATGAACGATCTGGTGCGCCCTTCGATGTATGGCGCACATCATGACATCGTGCCGGTGGTGGAACCGCAGGCCGGGGTGCAGACAGCGGCCTATGATGTGGTCGGCCCGGTGTGTGAAACCGGCGATACCTTTGCCAAGGGGCGCGGGCTTGCCCAATTGGCTGAGGGTGATCTGGTGGCCTTTCGCTCGGCCGGGGCATATGGCGCAGTGATGGCGTCGGAATACAACACCCGGCCCCTGATCCCCGAAGTTCTGGTGATGGGCGATCAATTTGCCGTCATTCGGGCGCGACCGACATTTGACGAAATCCTTGCACGCGATACCATCCCGGAATGGTTGTAACCCGGCGGAGGGCCTTACGCACCGAATGGATGACCGCGCGAAAGCCACGTTGAAACGGATCGAGACCCCGCTGCGGCTGACGCTGGCGGGGCTTTGGGCCGAGCGGTTGGTGCGGGCGTTCTGGCCGCTGTGGACGCTGGCGATTGCGGTTCTGGCGGCGCTGGCCTTTGGATTGCAGGATCATCTGCCGCTGGCGGCGCTGTGGTTTGGCGCGGTTTCTGCGCTGATGGGTCTGGTCTGGGCCGGGGTGCATGGGCTGGGCGCCTTTCGCAGGCCCAGCCGGGTGGAGGCGATGGCGCGGCTGGACAGCCGCTTGCCGGGCCAGCCTTTGGCGGCTTTGCAGGACACCCAAGCGATTGGCGCGCAGGATCCCGCCTCACAGGCGGTCTGGGCCGCGCATCTGGCGCGCATGGCTGAACGGGCGCGGGGGGCAAAGCCGGTTGAGCCGGATCTTAAACTGGCGGCGCGGGACCCTTTCGCGCTGCGCTATCTGGCGCTGACGGCGCTGGTGATGGCGCTGATCTTTGGGTCGGTCTGGCGGCTGGGGTCGGTGTCGGCCCTGGCACCGGGGGGCGGGGCCGAGGTTCTGGCCGATGGGCCGACGTGGGAGGGTTGGCTGAAGCCGCCCGCCTATACCGGCAAGCCGACGCTTTATCTGAACGATCAGACCGCCGCTGCGCTGGAACTGCCCGCGGGCACCAAGCTGCAACTGCGGTTCTATGGCGAGCCGGGCCGTCTGATCTTGGCCGAGACTGTTTCGGGACGGAGCGAGCCGGTGCCCGCATCGGAGCCTGTGCGGGATTTCGTGCTGGTGCAAAGCGGCAAGCTGGCGATTGAAGGACCGGGCGGGCGGGAGTGGGAGATTACCCTGACGCCCGACCGCGCGCCTACCATCACCGCCGAGGGTGAGATTGGCCGTGAGCGGGGCGGGCGGTTCAAGCAGCAGTTCAAGGTCAGCGATGATTATGGCATCACGCGCGGTCAGGTGACCATTGCGCTGGATCTGGACAAGGTGGACCGCCGCTTTGGTTTGACCGCCGATCCGGCCGATGTGGCCCCGGTGGTGCTGGATCTGCCCTTGCCGCGCAAGGGCGACCGTGAGGAGTTTGTCGGCACGCTGGTGGATGATCTGTCGCAATCGGTTCTGGCCAATTTGCCGGTGACGCTGACCTTTGCGGCGAGTGATGCGGCGGGCCAAGATGGGGCCTCGGCCCCCATGGCCGTGACGCTGCCGGGCAAGCGGTTCTTTGACCCTGTCGCCTCGTCTCTGGTCGAGATGCGGCGCGATCTGATGTGGACGCGCGCCAATGGCCCGCGCACCGTGCAGATCTTGCGCGCCATCACCCATGCGCCCGAGACGGTGATCACCAACCAAAAGGCGTGGCTGCGGCTGCGAGTTGCCATGCGGCGGCTGGAGGTGGAGGCGGCAAGCCTTTCCCCCGAGCTGCGTGACGAGGTGGCCGAAGAGCTGTGGCAGATTGCGCTGATGGTGGAAGAGGGCGATCTGAACGACGCCAAGGAGCGGCTGCGCCGCGCCCAAGACCGGCTGGCCGAGGCGATCCGGCGCGGGGCTTCTCCTGAGGAGATTCAGGAGCTGATGGACGAGATGCGCCAGGCCATGGATGATTACATGGACCTTCTGGCCGAGAACATGGAAGAGCGCACGCCCGAAGAGCAATCGGCCGATGGCGGTGCCACAATGAGCGAAGATCAGCTTCAGGAAATGCTCGACCGGCTGCAGCAGTTGATGGAAGAGGGCAAGACCGCCGAGGCGGCGGAGTTGTTGGCGCAGATCCAAGAGATGATGGAAAACATGCGCATGGTTCAGCAGGACGGGCAGGGCCAGGGCCGCGGCAGTCCGGGCCAGCAGGCGATGCGCGATCTGGGCGAGACGATGCGCGGCCAGCAGGGCCTGTCGGATGATGCGTTCCGCGATATGCAGCGCGGGCGGCAGGGGGAAGCGCAGGGCGAGGGCCAAGAGGGTGAGGGCCAAGAGGGTGAGCCGGGCGAGGGCCAGGAGGGTGGCCAAAGCCTTGCCGAGCGGCAAGAGGATTTGCGCCGCCAGTTGGAGCAGCTGGAGCGCGAGGGCGATCTGCCGGGTGCGGGCAACGAGGCCGGTGAGGCCGGGCGGCAGCGGCTGGAAGAGGCGCGCCGCGCCATGCGCGAGGCCGAAGAGGCACTGCGCGATCAGGATCTGCCCGGCGCGCTGGACCGTCAGGCCGAAGCACTTGAGGCGCTGCGCGACGGCATCCGCGATCTGGGTGAGGCACTGGTGCAGGACAACCGCCAAGAGGGCGAGGCGCAGGGCGGCCGTCAGGCCAACCGCGATGATCCGGCGGGCCGCGACCCCTTGGGTCGCCAGCAGGGCAACAGCCTGCGGATCGGGTCGGACAACAACCTTCTAAGCGATGAAGATGTCTATCGCCGGGCCGAGGAATTGCTGGACGAAATCCGCCGCCGGTCAGGCGATCTGGCCCGTCCGGAGGGCGAGCGCGACTATCTCAAGCGGTTGTTGGAGTCGTTCTGATCTGGCGGGCCGCAGCAAAGCTGCCGCGCCGATCTTAGCTGTGGTGCGACAAGAGCACCGTGTGAACCGCAGCACCGAGACGGTTCGCGATGATGATGAACAAGAGCGCCGTCATGCCCATGATGAGGCACAGCCTGAGCACCGACAGGCGCGTGCGTTTCTGGGGGATGGTCAGCATTGGGTCCATGATGTGGTTTTACACGCTTCAGCGCGCTGAATTGAGGCAAATAGAACGGGTTTTCTGCGACAGCCTGTTTCCCATCCGGAAACGCGTGCCCGATATGGTCCCCAATGCAGTTCCCAATACGATCCCCAATACGATCCCCGGTGCTTCCCCTTGGCCTGACTTTGCGCTAATCCGGCTGCAACAGTGGAAATGACCGACCCAAAGGGCCTTTGCGATGAAATTCACCCTGTCCTGGCTTAAAGATCACCTTGAGACGACGGCGTCTTTGGATGAGATCCTTTATGCGCTGACCGATCTTGGGCTTGAGGTTGAAGAGGTGGTCAACCCGGTTGCGAAACTGGCCCCCTTCACCATCGCCAAGGTTCTGGAGGCCACCCAGCACCCCGATGCCGACCGGTTGCGCGTGTGCCGGGTGATGACGGATGAGGGCGAAAAGCAGATCGTCTGCGGTGCCCCCAATGCGCGCGCCGGGATCACGGTGGTTCTGTGCAAGCCGGGCGATTATGTGCCGGGCATTGATGTGACCTTGGGCGTTGGCAAGATTCGCGGCGTGGAAAGCCACGGGATGATGGCGTCCGAGCGTGAATTGGAGCTGTCGGACGAACACAACGGCATTATCGAGCTTGCCTCGGGCGAGGTGGGCGAGAAGTTCACCGATTGGCTGGCCGCGAACCGTCCTGCGATCTGTGATCCGGTGATCGAGGTGAAGATCACTCCGAACCGTCCCGACGCCCTGGGCGTGCGGGGCATTGCGCGCGATCTGGCGGCACGCGGTTTGGGTGTGTTGAAGCCAATGGCCGTGCCCAGCATCAAGGGCGGCTTTGCCAGCCCGGTCAGCGTGCAGATTGATGCCGAGTTGAAAGCCAAGGGCTGCCCGCATTTTGCAGGCCGCACCATTCGTGGGGTGAAGAACGGCCCTGCGCCTGACTGGCTGCAGGCACGGCTGAAGGCGATTGGGCTGCGGCCGATTTCAGCCTTGGTTGATATCACCAACTATTTCACCTTTGGCCTGAACCGGCCCTTGCATGTCTTTGACGTGGCACGGGTGCAGGGCGGCGCTTTGCGGATTCATGCGGCCAAGGGCGGCGAGGAGTTTCTGGCGCTGGACGGCAAGACCTATACCTTGCGCGCCGGGATGATGGCGATTTCGGATGCGGCGGGGGTGGAAAGCCTGGCCGGGATCATGGGCGGCGAACATTCGGGCTGCACCGAGGACACCACCGAGGTGTTCTTGGAAAGCGCGTTTTGGGACCCGATCACCGTTGCCGCAACGGGCCGGGCCCTGAAGATCAACTCGGATGCGCGCTATCGCTTTGAGCGCGGGGTTGATCCGGCGTTCTCGCTGCCGGGGTTGGATCTGGCGACGCAGATGATCTTGGAGCTTTGTGGCGGTGAGGCGTCTGATCTGGCGGTTGATGGGGCGGCCCCGGACACCACGCGGGCCTATAAGCTGAACCCCGCACGGGTGATCAGCCTTGTCGGCATGGACATCCCCGAGGCGGTGCAGCGCCAGACTCTGACGGCGCTGGGCTTTACGCTGAACGGCAACATGGCCGCCCCGCCGTCATGGCGGCCGGATGTGCTGGGCGAGGCGGATCTGGTGGAGGAAGTGGCACGCGTGGCCAGCCTGACCAAGCTGGAAGGCAAGCCCTTGCGCCGCATGGTGCCGGGCGTGCCGCGCCCGATCCTGACGCCTTTGCAGGTGCGCGAACGCACGACCCGGCGCACGATTGCAGCGCTGGGGTATAATGAATGCGTCACCTACAGCTTTATCGACGAGGCGGCGGCCAAGCTTTTTGGCGGCGGCACCGATGCGGTGCGGGTCGACAACCCGATTTCGTCGGAAATGAGCCATCTGCGCCCTGATCTTCTGCCGGGCCTTCTGCGCGCCGCGGCACGAAATCAGGCGCGCGGGTTCATGGACCTTGCGCTGGCCGAGATTGGTCCGGCCTTCCACGGTGGCGAGCCGGGCGAGCAGCATTTGCAAGCGGCGGGCCTTTTGGTGGGTGCCTCGGCGGCGCGCGATCCGCACGGCAGCCGCCGCCCGGTGGATGTGTTCGACGTCAAGGCCGATGTCGAGGCAGTGCTGGCCGCCCTTGGCGCGCCCGCCCGCGTGCAGATCAGCCGCAAGCTGGCCGCTTGGTTCCATCCGGGCCGCTCGGGCGTGATCGGCCTTGGGCCGAATGTGATGGCCAGCTTTGGCGAGGTTCACCCCAAGGTTTTGGCGGAAATGGGCGTCAAAGGCCCGGCCATGGCCTTTACGGTGCTGGTCGCGAATGCGCCTTATCCCAAGGTGAAAACCCCGACCCGGCCCGCGCTGGCGATTTCCGATCTGCAGGCGGTGGACAGAGATTTCGCCTTTGTCGTCGACACGGGCGTCGAAGTTCTGACGGCCGTCAATGCCGCGCAGGGGGCAGACAAGGCGCTGATCGAAAGCGTCCGGGTGTTTGACCAGTTCACCGGCGAGAAGGCCGAGGCGCAGATGGGGGCTGGCAAAAAGTCCATCGCGCTGACGGTGCGCCTGCAACCGGTGGACAAGACCCTGACCGAGACCGAGATCGAGGCCGTGTCGGCCAAGATCATCGAAAAGGTCGCCAAGGCAACCGGCGGGGCTTTGCGCACTTAACGTCGCGTCTACGTCGTCGCGCGTCCTGGGGTCTCGAGAAGACGACGACGTCGTCCGACGAGGTTGGCCGTAACGTCGTGTTTGCCTTTCCATGGGGCAGGCTTGGGCCGGCCCCATGGAGTTTGACTATATCATCTGCGGCGACGGCGCATCTGGCTCTGTGCTGGCCGCGCGGCTGTCGCAGGACGCTGGCATTTCGGGCCGCCCGCCCCTCCACAACTTGGCCTTGCGCAGCACCCGTCAACCGGGCCTGAAGGGGCAGTGGGACTTTCGGCCAAGGGGCAAAGCGCTGGGCAGGTCATCGGCCATCAACGCCATGCCTTATGTGCGGGGCCATCTGTCGGATGACGACGGTGGGGCGGATCTGGGGGCCGAGGGCACTTGACCGCACGGGCCGAGGTGATCTTCTGCCAAGGCACCTTCGGCTTACCCCAGCTTTTGATGCGTTCCGGCATCGGCCCGGCTGAACAGCTGCGCCAACATGGGCTGCGAGGTTGGCGCGTGGTGGATGCCAGCGTCACGCCCGCCCTTGTCGGCGGCAACACCAATGCCCCCCCTGATGATCGCCAAAAAGGCTGCCGACCTGATCTGCAAGCGCTGACAAGGTCTTTCATCTTGGCCCAAATACTCCCCGCGGAGCGTCCGACGGCGCCGCCAGAGCAACGCTGCCAGACGGCGCTTGTGGAAAATTCTTTGTTCAAGAATTTTCCACCATGAAGCAGCGCTATTTCTGGGCGCGCCCGCGGTTGAACCACGCCTTGACGCGTCCCAAGAACCCGGTCGCCTTGGCCTCAACCCCATCCCATGTCTCGCCCATTTCGGCGGCGACAGGCTCAACCGAGCGTTCCCAGAACTGCGCCCACATCCGGCGGATCATGAAGATCGCAAAGATCAAAAAGGCAATGACCACGATGGACACATAGGGGATCACCCGTTCATCCGGGCTTGCAGCCTCACGCACTGAAACGGCGTTGGGATAGATCGACAGGATCGGCAGGCGCCAGCCGTAATGGGTGACCATCACCCATTTGGGCGACGCGGCGTCGGACTTTAGGTTGCCCGCCTCGGCTTGGAGGTTGGAGCTGTCATATTTGAAGTAGGGCGGCCAGATCCAGCCGGTGTCTTCGTTGCGGTAGACCATCACAGAGCCATCGGGATAGGCCGCCTCAATAAATCGGATGTCGCGGGTGATGCCGCTTTCGGCGGTGCCAGTGTCGGGCGAGGCATAGGCCCAAGCGTTTTCGGTGCCGATGGTGGTCAGCCGGTTATAGGTGCCGGTGATCTTGACGATGTCATGCTGTGGCAGCGTGTAATGCAAGAACCCCAGCGCCAAGAGCGCCGCCACAATCCGCAAGGTCCATTTCGTTTTGGTCCACATAGCGACCCCCTTTTACTGATGGTTCACGGCATAGGCCGTTGCCAGCACAACCGCCATGGGAATGATATAGACCAAGACGATCAGCTTGCGCCGCAGGCTGTGGCGATAGGCCGTGAGCCCCGCCTTGATATAGGCATCGCGGGCCTCTGTTTCAGCCCCCAGATTGTCGGGATCACTGTCCCATGTCTTTTCCAGCCGCTCACGGCGGACCGAGCGCGAATAGATCGAGACCAAAAGATAGACCACGCTCAACAGCACAAAGGCCAGAACACCCGCCCGAAGCAAACTGATCATCGCCGTCCTCCTGCTGCGCCCCAAGGTCCGGCCTGGGGGCCGACTGGGCGCGACGGGCGGGGCGTGGGCCGGTCGCGGCTGTCCATCGTGGGTTCGGGGCCAAACAGCGCCGCGCGCGCGCCTTGGGCATCCACCTTGTACTCGCGGTCCAAAAAGCCCACCACCCAAGTTTGCTTACGCTCGGACCAGCGGGCGTAATGCGCGTAGAACAGTTCCTTATGGGTGATGAACATCTGGCGCACATCCATCGGGCCAAGCTCGCTGAGGAGCATGTTCACCAGATCGCGGTCTTTGCCGGGGGCGGCGCGCAGCGTGTAGAAATAGCAGGCATGTTCCGAGGTGATGCGCGGCCATGGCCCCGCCCCTTCAACCCAGCGCAGAAGGGCGGCCAGCCCCAGAAACTCATCGGGCAGCGCATCGCCCAAGCGGAAGGCCAGCTTGCGCAATTCGGTACGCCGCGCATCGCCAATGTCGATCTTCAGGGTTTCTGCCGCCTCGACCAGAATGAAATCCATCTTCTGGCGCAGGATGCCCGCCGCATCCAAGCCCCGCGCCTGCACGATGGGTTCCACAAGGCCATTGCGGTCGAGCCATTCGGCAATCTGGTTGCGCCGGGTGATGTCCATCACGGGCGAGATCGGCAACGACCCAAGCGTGTCGCGCGGCGCGCTGGCGATTACGCCGGGATGGGTCAGATCTTGAAACACATAGACCCCGCCAAAATGGCTGGTCCAGAAATTGGGCTGCTGAAAGGTCATCGTGGGAAGGCTGATCGGCACTCGGGTGACATCGCCGGTCTTGCGCGCAAGGGTGATCATCTGGGCAATCAGCGCCTCATCCCGCCAGCCGTCTGGCGCCGTGCGAAACCGCTCGATCAGGGCCGCCAGCTTTTCGGCATCGGCCACATGGCCGCCGATGGTGTCAGCCTCGACGGTGACCTGCTTCATCTCCAAAAGCCGCGCGGGGGTGGAAAGGTCATAGACCGAGCCCTGCAACTCTCCACAGACCGCATCCCGCGCAGTCAGGGCGAACAGCTGCGCCTCATTGGCCTCGATGAACTGCTGGAGGATGCCGCGCGCGGTGGAGAATTTCATATTCAGCAGCGGCGCGGTTTTCTGACTGGTGGTCAGCAAGATAAACTGCCGATTGGCCCCATTGGGGTTGAGGTAGCCGGGGTCGTTGAATTCATCCCCAATCTCGGGGGAATAGCCCGACAGGTCGATGTGGAAATCGGTGAGCTGGGTGGTCTTGCCCGTCAGATGCTTGAGCGCGCGGTTGTACCGTTCGATCAGGGCGGGCGAGGAGACCTCGATCAGGTTGCCGAACATGAGGCCAGCGGAGATGAGGCGGTTCATGGGGTGGCTCCTTTGGCAAAGGCCCCCCACCCCATCCCTCCCCACAAGGGGGAGGGGGCCGCCTTGGGTGTCGGTCGGGCCATCTGGCATGAGACGCCTCCCCTCCCCCTTGTGGGGAGGGGCTGGGGGTGGGGGGCTGCACGATTTGCCATCAAAAAACTCTCTGTCATTCCAAACCAACTTCCAAGGCATCAAGCACCAGCTGCATGACACCTTCAAGGTTGCCATCCACATCGCCGTTCCAGACCCGCAAGACTGTGAAACCTTCGGTCGCAAACCACGCATCCCGCGCCGCATCTTCCGGACCGCCATGCTGGCCGCCATCAACTTCGATCACCAACCGTCGCCCGAAATCCACGAAATCCGCAATGAAGCGGCCAACCGGCGCCTGCCTGCGGAAATGAAGCCCAAGGCGATGGTTCAGGTCGCGCAACTGCGTCCAGAGTTTGCGCTCCTGCGGGGTCATCTCGGCACGCAGGTGGCGGGCGTTTGCGCGGGTGTGCGGGGCGATATCAGCCATCGCTCAAGGCCCCCCACCCCCAGCCCCTCCCCACAAGGGGGAGGGGAGGTGACACATGCCATGTTGCGCGTTCTTTTTCGGACGGGATTGGGGCTTTGGATCAGGCATCGGATCTCCCCTCCAAATACCTTCTCTTCGCCTCTTCCGTCCGGCCAAACTCCCGCACCATGCCTTCAATCGCCACCTCATCCGACTTGTCGGAATAGCGGAACTCAGAATCCGCATAGCGGTTGATTTCCTGCACCACCATCTCAACCGAGATCGGTTGCATCAAGCCCCGGATCATCGCCAGCTTGTCGTCGTAGGGTTTGAAGAGGAACAGATCGGGGTTTTCCATCCAGATGTCGGGCAGGTCGAAATCCATCGCCCGAACCTTGACCGCATCGGTGATGTTCTTGATCGCGCGGCCGGTAAAGCGGGGGTCGGCCTCTTGGATGGCCTTCAGGTAAGCCCCCAGCTTGGCAATCGTGTCCAAGGGGCCGATGTCGCCCGCCACCCGGTCCCACACCGTCACCAGCCCCGGCTCATGCGGGCGGGAGTGGCCTTCAAAGCTGGCCGCCACCGCCTTTTTGATTTCCTGCGCGGCAAAGAGGTCATGCGCGCCCAAGGGGATTTGGTGGTTTTTGCCCAGAAGGAGCGACAGGATATCAATGTAATCCTCGCGCGTTTGGGGGCCATCGACCAAGAACCGCGCTCCGGCGCGTTGGCGCAGCGCATCGTCGACGTTCTCGGGGAAGTTGGAAAACATCCCGAAGGTGCAATTGCCGCGCACCACGGTGCCTGCCCCGGCAAAGGCCTGCATAAAGACCGCCGTCACCTCTTGCTGGCCCGCTGACGACTGCCGGTCGCCGCGCTTGCCGGCCACTTGGTCAATGTCATCGATGGTGCCAAAGCCGATGACCGTGGGGTCCAGCACAGTGTCGATAAAGGCCTTGGCGTTTTGGCCGGATTTGCCCTGATAGCTGTCGATCTGGTCGATGGAGAAGTTCTGATAGCGGAAGGGGTAGCCTGCGACCTTGCAATAGTCGTTCAACATTCCCGCCATCATCTGGATGAGGGTGGTCTTGCCCGTGCCGGGTTTGCCATCGCCCATGAAGGTGAAGATAAAGCCGCCCAGTTCGGCAAAAGGGTTGAGGCGGCGGTCAAAGTCATAGGCCATCAGCATCTTGGCGAGCCGCATCGATTGGTATTTGGCAATGTGATTGCCCACCACCTCATGCGGTTTCTTGAACTGCATGGAGATCGCGCCGCCTTTGGCCGCGCGGGCGGGTTTGAAGCCGTTGATCGCAAGGCCGTCGGCCTCGACCTTCCAGGCCGATCCGGTAAAGGCCGCCGTGCCGCCCGCAGTTTGCGCGCGGAGTGCGACCTTGGCCATCAGCGCCTCGGCAAAGGCGGCGAGGGTGGCGACAAGGCGGGTTTCGTCACTGGCAAAGGCGGCGATGTCTTGATCCAACTCCCACAGCGCGCCTTGCAGGGCGAGGGGTGCGTTGTCGGTGAGAACCTCCTCCACCTCGCCGATCTCGACGGTGGTGGGGCCCAGATGCGGGGCAAGGAGAAAAGCGGTGGCATTGGCAAAGGTGTAAAGCACCGCCAAAGCCTCGCCGGCCAGAAGGTCGGTGAATTCGGCGCGGCGCGCCTCGGGCAGGCGGCCTTCAAGATTGGCCTTCTTCAGCTCGGCCAGACCTGATTGGGCGGCAAAGGCCTCGCCAAGGGCCAAGGCAATCGCCACCCCCCGCCGCAGCGCGTTCAGCGCGCTGGCCTGCAAGGGCGACAACAGCCCGTCGCCCAAACTTTCGACCCGCTCATACAGCCGCACCCCACCCGGTCGCGCGGTGGACCGCGCCGCCATGCCGGGGATCGTGGAGCGAAAGCGCGGGCGCGCGCCGATGCCGGGCGAGCGTTCTTCCGCCGTCACCGGCGCCGTCGCGCGGGCCAGCCGTGGCGCGTGGTCAAAGCCTGAAAGCAGGGCGAGCGCGGCCTCATACTGGCCTTTGATCGCCTCTTCCCGCAGTTCCATCGTGTCGCGCGTTGTCATCTTCTTACCTCCAACAACAGGTCCTTTGGCTGGCCGGGCCAAGGTGAGTATTTGGAAAGGCGCAAATCCATCAGCGGCATTCCCTTTGATTTGCGCCTTTTGAAATACTCCTGGTGCGCCATTGGTAGCGCCATTGGTCCGAGATACCAATGGCGCGGGGGGCTGGCCCCCGGGCTTGGCTCAATCACACCGCCGGGATAATGCGCCCGCCCGCGCCGACCACGAATTTGCGGAAGGGGCGCAGGCCGGGGGCGTCGACCTCGACCAGCGCCTGAAACACCTGTTCTGGCAGGATCACCATGCGTTTGGTCGTGGTGGTGCCGGTGTCGATGCCGTGGAGCGGGTCCAGTTTCCAGATCTGACGGTTGGCGCTGGCAAACCAGCCGTCTTTCACCTCTTCTTCGCGGTCTGAGGTGATGTCTTCCACCGTCCAGACCAGCGCCCAATCCAGCCCGTCGGGCGCTTTGGCGGCTTTGAGCACATCGGAAATCGGCCCGGATTGCAGGGTGAAATCATGGCTGTGCATCGGTCCCAGTGTGATGCGGCGCAGGCGTTTGGGGTGGATCGCCTCGAAATCCTTGTCGAAGCCTTGCGCCATGGTCAGCAGTTTCAGCCCACCCACGGACTGCGCCATCAGCCCTTGTTGTATCAAGGGCCAGCGCTGGTCGTCCGACGGGAGCGGTTTGCGGCCGGAGTCCTGCACGTCGAACAGATAGACCACCGGCAGGTTGGTTTGGGTGTCCCACACCGCCCAATGCAGCAGAAAATGACGCCGTGGGCCGACCTCGGCGATGAACTGCGCCTGGGGGTCATTGCGGGCCCAGAAGAGGCCCCCGGCGGCCAGTGCTTCGTAGTAGAGCCGCTGTGCCAGCGCGAATTGCAGCGCGGTGGGCACGGTCAGGTCGCCGACGATCTGGCGCACCATGCGGTCTTTCAACTCGGCCTCAGAGGCCATGCCGGACAGATGTTTGTCGACCTGTGCCGCGTCGAGCGCCATGGCCATCAGCTCTTGCGCCACGGGAAAGCCCGAGTCGTGGCGGTCGAAGGTCAGGCGCGGGGCGGTGTCGCTGCGGCCTGTCATCAGGTATTTGTGGCTGAGTGCCTTGAACGTGGCGCTCAGCGACGCAAGGTAGCGGCCCAGCACCCGCGCCTCGGTGCGGGTCAGCTGGCCTTCGGCCTCGACCTCGCCCGCCACCCGGGCCAGATGGCCGGTGATGCGGTCAAACTTGGCAAAGTAGCGCCGGGCGATAGCGCTGTCGTAAAGCTGGGCATGGTCGGAGACCAGCGCCTCTTTGATCTCGGCCACCGCTTAGCCCCCGTAGGCGTTCTTGTCGTGTTTCTCGACGATCTTGGCGAAGCGGCGGGCAAAGCGTTCATCCGCTTTGGCCTTTTGCTCCAAGATCTGGCGGGCAAAGACCATATGGCCTTCGTGCGCCTCAAGCATGCCGGCCATTTTGTCGTTGGTGGCGGCCCCGATGGCGGCCATGGCGGCTTGGGCCTCTTGGTCGGTCTTCACGCCAATCTCGTTGATGCGATGCGCCACATCCTGCTGCTGGGCGGTTTTCAGGCTGGAGGTCAGCGCGTCATAAAGGACCACGCGCTGTTTGGTGTCTGTCTGCAGTTTGTTGATCAGCACCAGTTGGGTGGCGGCCTGATTGGTCAGGGAATCCACCCAGGTTTTGCCCTTTTCGATATAGCGTTCCAGCGTCTGGCTTTTGGCCAGATGCACCTGTTCGTCCTGCACCAACGCGTTGTAGCGGGCGTTCAACTCGGCCAGATCGGTTTCCAGTTTGGTGCGGGCGGCGGCGTCTTGTTCGACCGAGATCTTGTTTTCCAACTCGATGATCTTGGGGTCCAACGCGGTGATCTCGTCGCGGGTAGCCTCCAACGCCGTCACAGCGCCTTCGCGCTGGGACAGCGTGTCACCAAGGTTCACTTCAACCCGCGATTTTTGGGTGTTGAGCAGGTCCAACTGGCCTTGCAGCAGGCGCACGATCACATCGGATTTCGCGATCAGGTCTTGCAGCTTGTCGTCAATGGAGGCGGTGCGGAGCCGTTCCTGGCGCATCGATTCTGACTTGGCGGTGGAGAAGATGCCGATAAAGCTTTCCATGCCCGTCTTGGATCGCATTTCATCGAAGTCTTTGGAAAAGCCTGCCGTGACGTCATCGAGCCCCATGATCAGCTCGGCAATATTGGCGTTCATCACCTCGGTGTGTTTGTTCACATCGTCCAGTGTGGCGTTTTCCACATCAATCGCGAGGCCCTGATCGAGCTTGGTGCG
Source organism: Paracoccaceae bacterium (assembly GCA_044377735.1). Classification (GTDB taxonomy): domain Bacteria; phylum Pseudomonadota; class Alphaproteobacteria; order Rhodobacterales; family Rhodobacteraceae; genus Tabrizicola_A. Next base: position 16,770 of record JBILYK010000007.1, read on the forward strand.
GGCGGTTTCGATCTGGGCGGTTACGGCGGAAATCTTGGCCTGCGCCTCGGCCACCTGTTTCTGGCTTTCCTGAATTTGCGCGTCGAAATTGGCCATCTTGCTCTCCGTGCGAACTGATCCAGAGGCCGATGTAATGATCTTTTACATCAATACATCCCCGTCTGGCGGGGAAACTGAAAAAAAATAGATGTCGGGCCCCGAGGATGGGGCTGAAAAGATGTTCTATCCTTGCGCAAACCGGGCGAGGTCGCAATGTTGTTGTAGGGCCCAGGCGGGCGTTAGACCGGGATATTGTCGATCAGGCGCACGCCGTCGAGCCAAGCGGCGGCCAGCATGCGGCGGGGGCGGCGGACGTCATCCGAAGGCATCAGGGTTTCTGCATCGCGCAGTTCGATGTATTCCACCCGCTCAAACCCCGCCGCACGGACCTTTTCGGCAGCCTCGCGAATGGCCATGCGGTCGGATTGCCCGGCGCGGATGTCCTCGGCGGCCGCGGTGATGGCGGCGTAGAGCACATGCGCCACGGCGCGGCCCTGATCCGTCAGCCGCACATTGCGCGAAGACATGGCCAGACCGTCCGCCTCGCGGATTGTTTCGCATCCGACCACAGTGATGGGAAGGTTCAGATCGCGCACCAGCCGCAAGACGACCTGCAACTGTTGCCAGTCTTTCTGCCCGAAATAGCCGCGATGCGCTTCGGTCATGCCGAAAAGCTTGGTCACCACGGTGGCCACGCCGTCAAAATGGCCCGGCCGCATTCGCCCTTCAAGCGGTTCAGAGACGCCGCCGACGGAGACTGTGGTGATGTAACCGTCGGGGTAAACCTCATCGGGTGAGGGGATGAACACCGCATCAACGCCGACGCTGTTGAGCAGCGCCACGTCGGTCTCTTCGGTGCGGGGGTATTTCTTCAGGTCCTCGGGGTTGGTGAACTGTTTGGGGTTCACGAAGATCGTGGTGATGACGCGGTGGCATTCCACCTTGCCCCGCCGGGCGAGCGAGAGGTGGCCGTCATGAAGCGCGCCCATGGTAGGGACCACGCCCACGATCTCGCCCGCGGCGCGCCAGCCGCGCACGAGGGCGCGCAGCGCGGCCACCGTCCGGATGACCTGTGTCAAGATTTCGGGCCTTTCGCGGGCAGCACGTCGGTAAAGCCGTGTTCATTGGCCGGGAAGGCGCGGGCGCGCACCTCGGCGGCATAGGCGGCGATGGCCTCATCGGCGGTGCGGCCAAGTTCGGCGAAGCGTTTGACGAATTTCGGGCGGAACTCGGTGAAAAGGCCCAGCATGTCGTCGATCACCAGAACCTGCCCGTCGCAGTTTACCCCGGCACCGATGCCGATGGTGGGGATATCCAGAGCGGCGGTGATGCGTCCTGCAAGGCCCATGGGGACCTTTTCCAAGACGACCGAAAACGCCCCGGCGGCCTGCACTGCCAGCGCGTCTTGCATCACGCGGTCGGCCTCATCATCGCGGCCCACCACCTTGTAGCCGCCAAGGGTGTTCACCGCCTGAGGGGTCAGCCCGATATGGGCCATTACGGGCACGCCGCGTTTGGTGAGAAAGCCAATGGTGTCGGCCATATGCGCGCCGCCCTCCAGCTTGACCGCAGCGGCCCCGGTTTCGGCGATCAGGCGGGCGGCGTTGCGGTAGGCTTGCGCGGGGCCTTCCTCATAGCTGCCAAAGGGCATGTCGATGACCACCATCGCCTTTTGGCACCCCCGCACAACTGAGCGACCGTGCAGGATCATCATCTCCATCGTCACGCCAAGCGTTGAGGGAAGCCCGTGCAGCACCATGCCAAGGGAATCGCCCACCAGCGCGATGTCGCAATGCGCATCGACCAGCCGGGCTATCGGCGTGGTGTAGGCGGTCAGGACGACAAGGGGGGCGCTGCCCTTGCGGGCGCGGATGTCGGGTGGCAGCACGGGGCGGAGGGGGGAGGTGGCGCTCATCGTCGGCTCCGGGCCTTTTGGAGATTCTGCCTGCTATTCAGGCACAGCCGCGCGGGGTTCGCAACATAATTGCGCTGCGATGCGGCGAAAGCTGGTGCTTGACCTGCGCCGCCGCAACAGCCTTTGTGGGCCAAACAGCCTAGTGGAGGGATCATGCTGCTTGTGGAAGGTATCAGTCAGGACGGGATCACGCCCGAGGTTACGCGTCCTGATCCGGGAAAGGTTGTGTCGGGCGATCCGGTGCATTCGACGTGGTCGCGGGAGGACCGCGACGGGCTTTACTGCGGCATGTGGCAGACCACGCCGGGCAAATGGCGGATCAGCTACAGTGAGTGGGAGTATATCTACATCCATTCCGGCCATTCCATCCTGACCGATCAGCACGGCACGGTGAGCCATCTGAAGGCGGGCGATCGGTTCATCATCCGCCCCGGGTTTGATGGCACATGGGACTGTGTGGAAACCACGCTGAAGGATTATGTGATCGTCGAGTGATATGTGATCGTCGAGTGACAGGGGCCGCAGGTCTGTGTGCGATGCAAAAAGGCCCGGAGCGTGCTCTGGGCCTTTGTCTTGATCGGGTGTCGTGCAAAACGCCTTACCCTTCGGCGTTTTCCAAGGCGGGGCAGTCCTTTTCTTCGATGCCCTTGCGCTTGCAGTCGGCCAGACGCTTTTTCTCGGCCCGCTCTGCGGCTTTGGCGGCTTTTTCAGCCTCAAGGGCGGCGAGGGCTTCGGCTTTGGCTTTTTCCTTTGCTGCAAGCGCCTCGGCTTTGGCACTTTCTTTCGCGGCCAGAGCTTCGGCCTTTTCCTTTTCCTTGGCCGCTTTTTCGTCAGCCTTTATGCGCTCTTCTGGGGTCATCGCGGCATAGCGGGCCTTTTCCTCGGCCTCTTTTGCTGCAGCCTCGGCGGCAGCCATGGCTTCGGCGGCCTCTTGTTCGGCGCGGGAGATGATGTCTGATTCTTTTTGCGCAATCGATTCGGGTGTCTCAGGAACGGCAAGACCCCAGGCGTCGTCCATATGGGCGCCTTCAAGCTCAAGGCTTTCGGCCTGCGAGCGGACTTTCACACGGGTGCCCATTTTGACTTGGTCATAGAGGTGAATGGCGTCTTGGTTGTAAAGCCGGATGCAGCCTGCGCTGGTGGCATGGCCAATGGTGGCGTTCTGGATCGTGCCGTGGATGCGGAACATGGTGTCGCGGCCGTCGCGGTAAAGATACAGCGCGCGCGCACCCAAGGGGTTATCCAGCCCGCCTGTCATGCCGCCCGCAAATTCCGCATAAAGCTCAGGCCGGGTGCGCACCATGTTCGCGGTGGGCTGCCACGCGGGCCATTCTTCCTTGCGTGAGATCACGCCCGAACCCCGGAACGACAGCCCCTCACGCCCGACGGCGATGGAGTAGCGCATCGCGCGGCCATTTTCCTGCACATGATAGAGTTTGCGCGCGAAGGTATCGACCACGATAGTACCCGGCTTTTCCGAGCCGTTGTAGGCCACCTCGGTCCGTTCACGCCCGCCCGACAGATGCCGCGCTTCGACGGCCTCGATCAGAAAGCCGCCATCCTCAACCGCTTCATAGCCGGGCACGGTCTGTGGCGTGGCGGTTTCAATATCTGTAGTCGAGGCGCAGGCAGAAAGGCCGAACAGGGAGCCAAGCGCCAGAAAACGAAGAATCTGTGTCATACCACATCTCAGGAAAGGGCAACTGTGGGCACAAAAGACGCCCGTTGTCCCTTGCGTCAAGGGGCTGAGCGCGGTTGCAAAAAGAAAAGCCCGAGGCGTTGCGGCGATGGCGAGGGCTTTGCCGTCTTGCAACCGGGGCGCGCATTGGGGCAGGTTGCCGTGTGGACGTTCGGTAAGGGGTGACAAGGTGGTGGGCAGGCACGTGCAGAAACCAAGGCTTTCTCTGCGGCTGGTGGCCGCGCTGGCACTGCCCTTGGCCGCTGCGCTGATGGCGCTGCGCTGGGGCGTGGTTGCGCCTGCAACCCCTGTGATCGTGCCCAAAGGCTGGGCGGTCTTGCCTTTTGCTGCAGTTCTGGCCTTTGGGCTGGCCATGGTGATCGGGCTGGCTTGGGCCAATCGAGGGCGCTGGCGTGCGGTGTGGCGGCCAAGGCGCAGCCGGGCGCTGGGGGCGGGGCCAAGGTTCATGCTGTAAACCCAAAGCCGTAGGCCGGGCTTCAGACCGGCAATTGACTTCAGACTGGCAATTTTCAACAAATCCTGAAGCCCGCCACGCTAACCCATAGATTTCAAGAACACCGCAGGGCGTCCCGACCCGGGACGCTGCGAAGTACAAAGGCCGGGAGTTTCCCCCCAACCCTCGCAAGCGTGCTCGGGCGTTCGCCGCTGAAAACGCTCCACTGGAGCGTTTTCCCGCTGGCCCAAGGGCCAGCGGCGCGGCTCACCCCACAATATTGAAATCCGGCCCGTAGGGATACTTGGTGATATCCTCGTTGCCATCCACGGTAATGACCAGAATGTCATGCTCGCGGTAGCCACCCGCGCCCGGTTGACCTTCCGGAATGGTCAGCATCGGTTCCATCGAGATCACCATGCCCGGTTCCAGCACCGTGTCGATATCCTCGCGCAGTTCCAGACCGGCCTCGCGGCCGTAGTAATGCGACAAGATCCCGAAAGAGTGGCCGTAGCCGAAGGTGCGGTATTGCAGCACCTGATGCTCTTCGAAGAAGGTGTTCAGCTTGTGCGTCACCTCGGCACAAGACACGCCGGGCCTGAGCAGGCTCATGCCATATTCATGGGCGGCGACGTTGATGTCCCAGATGCGACGGCTGGCCGCATCACATTCCTTGACGAACATCGTGCGTTCCAAGGCGGTGTAATAGCCCGAGATCATCGGGAAAGTGTTGAGCGACAGAATGTCGCCGCGCATGAGTTTGCGCGCCGTGACCGGGTTATGCGCGCCGTCGGTGTTGATGCCCGACTGGAACCAGACCCAAGTGTCGCGGTATTCGGCATCGGGGAAGCGCTTGGCGATCTCCAACTCCATCGCGTCGCGGCCGGCCATGGCGATGTCGATCTCGCGCGCGCCTTCCTTCACCGCCTCGCGGATGGCAAAGCCGCCCACGTCTGCGACATTGGCGCCGTGGCGGATCAAGTCGATTTCGGCGGCCGATTTGTGCATGCGCTGCTGCATGACGGCGACTGAGATATCGACGCCTTTTTTCGGCTTGAGGAAGGCGTTCAGCTTTTCGGACTGCACCAGCGTCAGGTGATCCGCCTCGCAGCCGATGAACTTGCCCTCGCCGGTCACCGACAGGACCGCGCGCCAGTAGTTGTCACGCTGCCAGTCGGTGTAGGTGATGCTGTCGCCATGGCTGCGGCGCCAGGGCTGGGCGGCGTCGATGCCTGCCGAGATGGTCACACATTCGCTGCGGGTGACGACAAGGCCGTATGGGCGGCCAAAGGAGCAGTAGAGAAAGCCCGAGTAATAGGCGATCGAGTGCATCGAGGTGAAAACGCAGGCATCAACGCCATGCACCTCCATGATCTCGCGCAGGCCCGCGATGCGGGCGTCATATTCGGAGGTGGCAAAGGGCAGAACCCGGTCGCCTTGGTGGAAACGATATTGCTGCGGACGTTCCGTCATAACAGACCTCATCAAGGGGGTCTGGATCGTACCGCCCAAGACCCTGAAAGGTCCCGGCGTACAGGACTGTGGCAAGCGGGGTGCGCAAGCAGCCGGGGAGTACCCCTGGGACGACGCCATCGTCCCGGCTCGGGCAGGAAGATAGCGAAGGGGGCGGCGGCTGTCTATGGGGTCGTCTTGGCGTGGCGGGCGGGGTTTGGCCCCGCCCACGGGCGGTGTGGGTTCAGTCGGAATGGCCGTGGCCATCGCGGCCGATCATCAGCATGCCGTCAAAGCTGTCAAAGCGCTGGATTGCTTCTGCCCCCAAGGTTGCTTCGGCGGCGCGTGCGGCGGCAAGGAGCGTTTCGGCATCCGCTGGGGTCAGGCCAAGGCCTTGCAACGTTTCGGGCAACATCAGCCCGGCACCGGAGCAGAGTTCGACAAACCAGCCCTCGGCGTCCTTGCGCAGGAAGGCCCGACCTCCGCGGCCGTCTTGCGACCAGCCGGCGATGGCCACGTCGCCCTGCACGGTGATCGGGGCCACGGTCAGTGGGGATTCGGGGGTGTCAAACTGCGCTTTCAGCAGGGCTTCGATATCGGTGGAATCATCGCCGGTCATGGCGGGGGCAGCCGTGCCATGACCCGCTTCGTGGCCATGCCCTTCGGCGCTGACGGTTTCCGTGCTGGCATCATGGCCCATCGCGGAATGGTCCATGGTGGAATGATCCACCCCGCCCGGTGGGTCGATGGCAAACTCCATCTCAACCCGGCCCGCCTTTTCAAAGATCAAGACACCGGGCACCATCTGACCTTCGGTCAGCTCTTGGGTCAGGCCCATCAGCATGACGTGATAGCCGCCCGATTCCAGCACCACCGTGTCGTTGGCCGGGATGTCGATGCCCTCGACATGGGACATGCTGGCCACGCCTTCAGCGTTGACCTCAGTCTTGTGCAGCATGGCGCTTTTGGCGACCGGGGTTTCCACGCCGATCAGGCGGTCAGGCTGATCGCCTGTGTTGGAAATGCCCATATAACCGCCCGCAGCCATGGCCGAGCTGGCTGGCTGGGGAATATTGGGGTGGATGATTTCAATGTCGCCTGCCGTGACGCCATGGGCGTGCACCGGATGCACCAGAAGCAGAGCGGCCATAAGGCCTAGAAAACGGGTCATTTGTGGTCCTTTGGTGGAAAGGTGCGCGCGCGAGGGGGCGGCACCGATTGGGATCAGGTTTTCAGAAGTGAAACGAGATCACGCCAAAGGGGGCGCACGCAGTCCGCGCGCGGGGTCGAGAACTGGGCGCACGGCGCGGCTTTCGCGCGGGGCGACGACTTTTGCAACAAAGGCCAGATCGGCGTCGCGCAGCGTTTGGCCCGTGGGCGGCAGATCGGCGCTGCCTGCAATGTGGCAGGCCGGGCAGTCGGCATGGTCGGGCAGCCCGTCGCCATCCAGATCACCGCAGAGATCGGCGGTGTCACCGCCTGCCAGCACATAGGCTGTCAGCGACGCATCATTCGTGCCGGGCAGTCGATGCGCAAAACCGGTGGCCACCAAGGCCACCGTCAGCGCGGCCACAAGAACCAGCCGCTGCAGGGAAAGAACCGCATGACGCATCATCACCAACAAATGCCCCAAGTTTTGGCGCGCGGCAACTGCTTTCCTAAGCCGCAGTTGCGGGCGGCTTGCGGTGGGGGGCCGGTTGGGGAATGATCGCGCCATCCATGCGGGGCACAGATCATGACGGCACTGAGACTGCGGATCTTGTTTGACGGGGCGATGATGGGCCCCGGCAAGGCCGAGCTTTTGGCGCGCATCCGCGACACAGGATCCATCGCGGCGGCGGGGCGGCAGATGGAGATGAGCTATAAGCGTGCATGGTCTTTGGTCGAGGAGATGAATGCAGCTTTTGCCGAGCCTTTGGTCGCCCGCGCGCGGGGTGGGCAGGGTGGTGGTGGGGCGCAGCTCACCGAGGCGGGGGTAGAGGTTTTGACGCTGTATCATGAGGCGTTACGTCTGGCCGAGGTCGCCGCTGCCGCTCCCATCGCCGCGCTTGAGGCGCGGCTGCAGGTCCGGCCCCCGGCCGATATGTCTGTGGAAAAATAGCGCTTGCGCGATGTCGCTCTGCCTGTTTGATATGTTTTCAAAACCATATCGCCGGAGCGATACATGCCATGCCGCCTTGCCCTTGCCACACTGCTTGCCGCCACTTTGGCGACCCCGGCGCGTAGCGAAGAGGTCGTGGTCTTTGCCGCCGCCTCACTGAAAACCGCGCTGGATGAGGTTGCGGCCGCGTTTCAGGTTAGCACCGGCCACAGCGTGACGATCAGCTATGCCGGGTCTGGCCAATTGGCCAAGCAGATTATCGAAGGCGCGCCAGCCGATATCTTCCTGTCGGCGGCGGAGACCTGGATGAATGCGGTCGATCAGGCGGGGCTGGTGGTGCCGGGGCAGCGCCGTGACCTTTTGGGCAATGATCTGGTGCTGATCGCGCATGGCGCGCAGGCAAGCCCGGTCGAGATTGGGCCAGAGCTTGATCTCGTGGCGATTTTGGACGGGGGGATGCTGTCGATGGCCATGGTCGATGCCGTGCCCGCAGGCCAATACGGCAAGCAATCGCTTGAGGCGCTGGGCCTTTGGGACGGGGTCGCGCCCTTTGTCGCGCAATCGGAAAACGTGCGCGTGGCGCTGATGCTGGTGGCCACGGGCGAAGCACCTTATGGGATCGTCTATGCCTCGGATGCGGTGGCTGGTGACGACGTGACGGTGGTGGGCCAGTTTCCCGAGGGCAGCCACGCGCCGATTATCTACCCTGCTGCGCTGTTGACCGGGGCGAGTGATGCCGCCGACCGGGCCTTTTTCGAAGCCTTGTCGGCAGATGTGGCAGATGCCACATTCGCCGCGCAGGGCTTCAAGATCCTGAACTGACCCGAACCGGACGCGCCCCCTGATGTTTGACGCCTTATCACCCGAGGAATGGCGCGCGGTGGCCTTGTCGCTGCGCGTGTCGTTTTGGGCGACGCTTTTAAGCCTGCCTTTGGGGATTTTTGTGGCCTATGCGCTGGCGCGTTGGGAGTTTTGGGGCAAACAGGTGCTCAATGGGCTTGTGCATCTGCCATTGATCCTGCCGCCGGTGGTGACGGGGTATCTGTTGCTGTTGACCTTTGGCCGCAAAGGCGCGGTCGGGCAGTTTTTGGACGAATGGTTCGGTATCGTGCTGGCCTTTCGCTGGACGGGGGCGGTTCTGGCCGCGGCGGTCATGGCCTTTCCCTTGATGGTGCGGGCGATCCGTCTTGCGATCGAGGCGGTTGACCCCAAGCTGGAAGAGGCGGCCAGCACGCTGGGCGCGCCACGCCTTTGGGTGTTTGCTACGGTGACTTTGCCGCTGATCGCGCCGGGCGTCGTTGCGGGGGCGATTCTAGCCTTTGCCAAGGCGATGGGTGAGTTTGGGGCGACGATCACTTTCGTGTCGAACATCCCCGGCCAGACGCAAACCCTGCCTTCGGCGATCTATGCCTTTTTGCAGGTGCCGGGGGGCGATGGGCAGGCGTTCCGACTGGTTGTGGTGGCCATTGTGGTGGCGATGGCGGCGCTGTTGCTGGCCGAATGGGTCAGCCGGGGCATTGCCAAAAGGATCGCGGGCCGATGACGCTGTCGATTACGCTTTCCCACCGCTTTGGCGATTTCACACTGGAGGCCGCCTTTGAGGCCCCCGCCGGGGTGACCGCGCTTTTTGGTCGATCAGGGTCGGGAAAATCGACGGTCGTCAATGCGGTGGCGGGGCTGTTTCGGCCTGATGCGGGGCGGATTGCGCTGGGGGAGCGGGTGCTTTTCGACAGTGCGGCGCGCGTCAACCTGCCGCCGCATCGCCGCCGGATGGGCTATGTGTTTCAAGATGCGCGGCTTTTTCCGCATCTGACGGTGCGGCAAAACCTGACCTATGGGCGCTGGTTCGCGGGGTCCGGCGCTGACCCCGGCGAGGTGGCGCGCATCACCGATCTTCTGGGCGTTGGCGCGCTTTTGGACCGCCGCCCCGGTGCCCTGTCGGGGGGCGAAACGCAGCGCGTGGCGATTGGTCGGGCGATCCTGTCAAACCCGCAGATGCTGCTGATGGATGAGCCGCTGGCTGCGCTGGACGAGGCGCGCAAGGCCGAGATTCTGCCCTATCTGGAACGGTTGCGCGATGAGCTGCGTCTGCCGATCCTGTATGTCAGCCATTCGGTGGCAGAGGTGGCGCGGTTGGCTACCAGCATTGTGCTGTTGGAAGCCGGGCGCGTCATGGCCGCAGGTCCGGCGGCCACGGTGATGGCAGATCCGGCGATGGTGCCTGTCATGGGCTTGCGCGAGGCGGGTGCGCTGATTTCGGCGCGGCTGGTGGCGCATGACACGGACGGGCTGAGCCGGTTTGAGACGGGGGGCGGCCCGGTCTGGCTGCCCCGTGTTGCCGCCGCGCCGGGGGCTGTGCTGCGCTTGCGGATTTTGGCGCAGGACGTGATGCTGGCCACCACCCGGCCTGAGGGGATTTCGGCGTTGAACATCCTGACCGCGAGGATCGACGACATCCGCATGGGTGACGGCCCCGGCGCGATTGTGCGGCTGACGATGGGGGATGAGGCGCTGTTGGTGCGCATCACCCGCCGGTCAGTTCAGGCGCTGGGCCTCGGCACGGGGGATCAGGTCTTTGCCGTGCTGAAATCGGTGTCGGTCGCGCAAGACAGCGTCGGAGCCACCGACACGACTGATATGGGGATGGCCCCTGACTGATCGCTAGACGGCTTTGCCTGCAAAATCCGCCGCCGAATGGCGGTTTGGCACCTGTTCAGCCGCGTCGCCCCAGCTTTTGTTAACCATCCGGCCGCGCTTGACCGCAGGCCGCGCGTCGATCTTTTCGGCCCAAGCCACAACGTTCTTGTAGGATGCCACATCCAGAAATTCGGCCGCGTTATAGGCGCGACCCAAGACCATCCCACCATACCATGGCCAGATCGCCATATCGGCGATGGAGTATTCAGCACCTGCCACGAAAGGCACCTCGGCCAGACGACGGTCCAAGACGTCGAGTTGCCGCTTGGTCTCCATCGCATAGCGGTTGATCGGGTATTCGAATTTCTCGGGCGCATAGGCGTAGAAATGACCAAAGCCACCGCCCATGAACGGGGCTGATCCCATCTGCCACATCAGCCAGTTCAAGACCTCGGTCCGCTCTGACCCTTGGGCGGGCAGAAAGGCCCCAAACTTTTCGGCCAGATGAATGAGGATCGAGCCGGATTCAAAAAGCCGCACGGGCGTGTTGCCCGAATAATCCATCATCGCCGGAATTTTGGAGTTGGGGTTTACCCCCACAAAACCTGAGCTGAACTGATCGCCGGAAATCTCAACCAGCCAAGCGTCGTAATCGGCCAAAAGCCCGGCTTCGACCAATTCCTCCAGCATGATCGTGACCTTGACTCCATTCGGCGTGGCCAGCGAGTACAGCTGCAAAGGATGCTTGCCGCGTTCCAGCGCTTTGTCATGAGTGGCCCCGGCGATTGGTCGGTTGGTCGAGGCAAAGGCCCCACCGTTGTCTTTGTCCCAGACCCAGACCTTCGGTGGCACATAGGGGGTGTCAGCCATCAACGCATTCCTTTTCACAATTTGTTTGCCCCAAAGTTAGGACGCAAGGCTCGCCGCTGCAATCCACTGCGTCAGCACTTGTTTGTGTGTGGGCGCACCCCCACATCGTGGAAAATGAAAACAGGAGCGAATATGCGTTGCCCGGTAGATAATGAAACCCTTGTGATGTCCGACCGCCATGGCGTCGAGATCGACTATTGTCCGAAATGCCGGGGTGTCTGGCTGGACCGGGGCGAGTTGGACAAGATCATTGAGCGTGCGGCTGGGGCTGATGCGCCTGTGGCACTGCGTGAGCCGGGCCGGGCACCCGCTCAGCCCGCCGCGCAGACCGTTGCCGAAGCGCCCCGCCGCGAAGAACCGCGCCGCGAAGAAGCGCCCCGTCGCCGCCGCGATGATGACGACGATGACTATCACCGTCCGCGCAAGCGCCGCGAAAGCTTTTTGTCGGATATCTTCGATTTCTGAGGCGGGCCGATGGCCCCCCTCCCCATCCCTCCCCACGAGGGGGAGGGGGCCGCTTGGGGCATGGTCATGGCGTTTGTGGTCCGCCCGCTTCCTTGTGAGGGGAATGGCGCCTTGATCAGGCCGCTTCAGCCGGACGTTTGATTTTGGCGGCCGCGTCCAGCACCAAGGGGCGTAGACCTGTGCCGCCTTGATCCAGAACCTCAAACAGATGCCGACGCATCCTGGGTTCCCAGAAGTCATTGATATGGCTTGACAAACCCGCCACGCCTTCGTTGTGGGGCTTGGATTCCATGAATTTGGCGATCTGGTTGGCCATATAGACCAGCTTGGCGTGCGGGCCGGACTGGTGGGGGGCGTCATGCGACATGGGCGACCTCTTGATCTGCAATGCGGTTGGAATGGGTGAACACCTCAAACCCGTCTTTGCGGGCAAGGGCGACAAGGGTAATGCCCGCGGCATCAGCCATGTCCACGGCGGCGGCCGTGGGGGCAGAGGCGGCGATGATCATCGGAAAGCCTGCGGCGGCGGCCTTTTGCACCAAGTCGATCGAGGTGCGGCAGGTCAGGACCAGCGCGCCTTCGACCGGTGCGGCCTGCGCCAGCGCGCCGATCAGCTTGTCCAGAGCGTTGTGGCGGCCAACATCTTCGCGCGCCGTGATGATACCGCCTTCGGCGACCCAAATGGCGGCGGCATGGGCCGCGCGGGTGATGTCATGCAAGGGCTGATATGCGGTCAGCTCTGCCATGGCCGACATGATCTGCGCGGGTGTCATGGTGAAGCTGCTGTCGGCCACGCTGCGCGGTGCGCGCCGGGCTTCCTCAAGGCTGTCAATCCCACAAAGCCCGCAGCCGACCGGACCCGCCATTGACCGACGGCGCGCGCTGAGGCGACTTTCGGCGGGCGATTTCAGCCAGATTTGCAGATCAATCCCCAAAGGGGTTTCGACAATCTCGACACTGTCGATCTCATCCGGGGTGGCGATGCCTTCGGTCAGGCTGAAGCCATAGGCAAAGTCGACCAAACCCGCCGGGCTGGCCATCATCACGGCCTGCGTCGAGCCGTTGTAGGAAAGTGCCACCGCCACCTCCTCGGGCAGCTCGCGAGAGCCGGCCGAGGCGCGACCTTGCCCGAAGGCAAGGCGCGGCAGGGGGCGGTGGGTGTTCATCATTCCGCCGCTGCAATCCGGCGCGACTGGGCGGCTTGGGCGTTATACTCTTTTTGCCATTCCGACGGGCCGTTCGAGGGCGCAACCTGCACCGCCGTCACCTTGTATTCCGGGCAATTGGTGGCCCAATCGCTGAAATCCGTGGTGATGACGTTGGCTTGGGTGTCGGGGTGGTGGAAGGTGGTGTAGACCACACCCGGATTGACCTTGTCGGTGAGCGTCGCGCGCAGGGTGGTTTCCCCCGCACGAGATGCCAGCCGCACCCAATCGCCCTCTTTCACGCCACGCACTTCGGCGTCATGTGGGTGGATTTCCAGCACATCTTCGGCATGCCATGTCACGTTCGCCGTGCGGCGGGTCTGCGCGCCGACGTTGTACTGCGACAGGATGCGGCCCGTGGTCAGCAACAGCGGGAAGCGCGGGCCGGTACGTTCATCGGTTGCGACATATTCGGTGTTGATGAACTTGCCCTTGCCGCGCACGAAGGCATCGACGTGCATCAAAGGCGTGCCTTGCGGGGCCTTGTCGTTGCACGGCCACTGGACCGAGCCCATCTCTTCGATCTTGTCATAGCTGACACCGGCAAACGAGGGCGTCGTCATGGCAATCTCTTCCATGATCTGCACCGGGTGGGTGTAGTTCCAGTTGGCACCCATGGCTTGGGCGAACATCTGGGTGACTTCCCAGTCAGCATGGCCCTGCTTTGGCGCCATCACCTTGCGCACCATGTTGATCCGGCGTTCGGCGTTGGTGAAAGTGCCGTCCTTTTCCAAGAACGACGAGCCGGGGAAGAACACATGGGCGTAGTTCGCGGTCTCGTTCAGGAAGAGATCATGCACGATGACGCATTCCATCGCAGCAAGGCCGGCCGTGACGTGTTTGGTGTCGGGGTCGGACTGCAGGATGTCTTCGCCTTGGCAGTAAAGCCCCTTGAAGGTGCCTTCAACGGCGGCATCCAACATGTTGGGGATGCGCAAGCCCGGCTCGTTGTCGATCTTCACGCCCCAGAGATTTTCGTAGATCGCGCGCGCATCGTCGTTCTTCACGTGGCGATAGCCCGGCAGTTCATGCGGGAAGGATCCCATGTCGCACGAGCCTTGCACATTGTTTTGTCCACGCAGCGGGTTTACGCCCACGCCCGGACGGCCAATGTTGCCAGTCATCATCGCCAAGTTGGCAATGCCGATCACGGTGGTGGAGCCTTGGGAATGTTCCGTCACGCCCAGACCGTAGTAGATCGAGCCGTTGCCGCCGGTGGCATAGGTACGGGCGGCGGCGCGGACGTCCTCGGCCTTGACGCCGGTCAGGATTTCCACCGCTTCGGGTGAATTGTTCGTCCGGCTGACAAACTCGGCATAGTCCTGGAATTCATCCCAATCGCAGCGGGTGCGGATGAATTCTTCATCATAAAGCTTTTCGGTCACGATCACATGCGCCAGCGCCGTGACCATGGCGACGTTGGTTCCAGGCGTCAGGGCCAGATGGTGCGCAGCGCGGATGTGCGGGCTGTCCACCATTTCGGTGCGGCGGGGGTCGATGACGATCAGCTTGGCGCCTTTGCGCAGGCGCTTTTTCAGGCGGCTTGCAAAGACCGGGTGGCCCGCAGCCGGGTTGGCCCCGATCACGATTGCCACATCGGTATGCTCTACCGAATCAAAGTCTTGCGTGCCAGCCGAGGTGCCGAGCGTCTGGCCCAGACCATAGCCGGTGGGCGAATGGCAGACCCGCGCACAAGTGTCGGTGTTGTTGTTCATGAACACACCGCGCGTCAGCTTTTGCACCAGATAGGTTTCTTCATTGGTGCAACGCGACGAGGTGATCACGCCCACGGATTTTTGACCGTATCTGGAAATGATGCCCTTCATGCGGTTGGCGGCGAATTCCATCGCCTCGGGCCAGGAGACTTCTTTCCACGGATCGTTGATGCTGTCGCGGATCATCGGCGACAGGATGCGGTCTTGGTGGCTGGCATAGCCATAGGCGAAGCGGCCCTTGACACAGCTATGGCCACGGTTGGCCTTGCCATGCTTATAGGGCACCATCCGCACCAACTCGTCGCCGCGCAGTTCGGCCTTGAACTGGCAGCCGACGCCGCAATAGGCGCAGGTGGTGATGACCGAGCGTTCCGGCGTGCCGATCTCGATCACTGACTTTTCCTGCAAGGTCGCCGTTGGGCAGGCCTGCACGCAGGCGCCGCAAGACACGCAATCCGACGCCAGCGCATCATCGGTTTTCGCACCGAATGACACGCGGCTGTCAAAACCCCGGCCTTCGATGGTCAGCGCAAAGGTGCCCTGCACCTCTTCGCACGCCCGCACGCAGCGCGAGCAGACGATGCATTTCGCCGGGTCATAGGTGAAATAGGGGTTAGATTCGTCCTTGGCTTTCCACTGGGGATTGGCCTCGCCCGAGTTGTTCTTGGGGCGGAAATGGGTGTCGATGGCTTCATAGCGCACATCGCGCAGGCCGACGGCCCCGGCCATGTCCTGCAGTTCGCAATCGCCATTGGCCGAGCAGGTCAGGCAATCCAGCGGGTGGTCGGAGATATAAAGCTCCATCACCCCGCGACGCAGCTCTTTCAGCTTGCCGGTCTGGGTTTTAACGCGCATGCCGGGGGCAACGGGCGTGGTGCAAGAGGCGGGCGTGCCGTTGCGGCCTTCGATTTCCACAAGGCACAGGCGGCACGAGCCGAAGGCCTCAATGTTATCAGTCGCGCAGAGTTTCGGCACCGTGATGCCAATCTCGGCGGCGGCGCGCATGATCGAGGTGCCTTCGGGCACCGTCACATCGAAGCCGTCGATGTTCAGCGTCACCGTAACGGTGGACCGGACATAGGGCGTGCCAAAGTCGCGGTCGGAGGGAATGATGAAGTCTTTCATTCGGCGGCTTCCTTCTGGGTCTGGAAGTCATCAGGGAAATGGGTGACGGCGGACATCACCGGGTAGGGGGTGAACCCGCCCAGCGCGCAGAGCGAGCCGGATTTCATGGTGTTGCACAGATCGGTGAGGATCGGCATGGCGGCAGCGTCGCCTTGCTTGATGCGGTTGATGGTTTCCACCCCGCGCACCGCGCCGATGCGGCAGGGCGTGCATTTGCCGCAGGATTCAATGGCACAGAACTCCATAGCAAAGCGGGCCATTTCCAGCATGTCGGCGCTGTCGTCGAAAATCGTGAGACCAGCGTGGCCGATGAGGCCATCCTTGCCCGCGAATTCCTCGTAGCCAAAAGGCGTGTCGAACAGGCTGCGCGGGAAATAGGCGCCCAAGGGCCCGCCCACCTGTACCGCCTTGACCGGACGACCCGAGGCCGTGCCGCCGCCGATCTTGTCGACGATCTCGCCCAAGGTCAGGCCAAAGGCGATTTCGTAAAGTCCGCCGTGCTTGACGTTTCCGGCAATCTGCAGCGGGATCGTGCCGCGTGAGCGGCCAAGGCCGAAGTTCTTGTAATGCTCGGCGCCCTTTTCAAAGATCACCGGAATCGAGGCCAAGGAGATGACGTTGTTCACAACGGTCGGCTTGCCCATGAAGCCTTGCAGCGCGGGCAACGGCGGCTTGGCGCGCACGATGCCGCGCTTGCCTTCAAGCGAGTTCAGCAGGCTGGTTTCCTCGCCGCAGACATAGGCCCCGGCACCGACGCGGATTTCCATGTCAAAGGCCGGGCCTTTGCCCAAGACTTTCGCACCCAAAAGCCCCTCGGCGCGGGCGATTTCAACGGCCTTTTGCATCACAGCTACGGCGATTGGGTATTCCGAGCGCAGATAGACAAAGCCCTTGGTCGCGCCGCAGGCGAGGCCTGCGATGACCATGCCTTCGATCAGGGTGAAGGGGTCACCTTCCATCAGCATGCGGTCGGCAAAGGTGGCGCTGTCGCCCTCGTCCGCGTTGCAAACGATGTATTTGCGGTCGGCCTTCGCCTCGGACACGGTTTTCCACTTGATGCCGGTGGGGAAGCCCGCACCACCCCGACCGCGCAGGCCAGAGTTCGTGACCTCTGCCACCATATCGGCGGGGGCCATGCCCAAGGCGCGCTCAAGGCCAGTCAAGCCGCCATGAGCGCGGTAATCGGCGAGCGACAGAGGGTCGATCACGCCAACACGGGCGAAGGTCAGGCGCGTCTGCGCCTTGAGCCACGGCAGTTCTTCGGTCAGCCCCAGTGCCTTCGGATGTGCGGCCAGATCGCCAAACAGCGCGGGCACATCGGCCAGCGTCATCGGGCCAAAGGCCATGCGACCGGCAGGGGTTTCCACCTCGGCCAAGGGTTCCAGCCAGACCATGCCACGGCTGCCATTGCGCACCAGCGTCAGTTCGACGCCCTTGGTGTGGGCATGGGCGCGGATCGCCTCGGCAATCTCATCGGCCTCAAGGGCGACAGCGGCGCTGTCCAGCGGCAAATAAATCTTCATTTCAGACCCCCAAGGATGCCGTCTAGCTTTGCCTCATCAACCCGGCCCACGATTTTGCCGTCCACCATTACGGCGGGCGCGCAGGCACAAAGACCAAGGCAGAACACCGGCTCCAGCGTCACGCGGCCGTCCTTGGTGGTTTCGTGCCATTCGATGCCCAGCGCCTTTTGCGCGTGGTCTGCCACCCGATCCGCGCCCATCGCCTTGCAAGCCTCCGCCCGGCACAGTTTCAGCACATGCTGGCCCGCCGGGTTTTCGCGGAAATCATGATAAAACGACATCACGCCATGAACTTCGGCCTTCGACAGGTTTAAATCCTGCGCGATGATCGGAAGGGCGGCCTGCGGCACATAACCAAACTCGTGCTGAATGGCATGAAGGATCGGCAACAAGGATCCCTCCATCCCCTTGTGAGCGATCAGGATTTCCCCGACGCGGGAGGTGACTTCGACGGAATCAAGCATATGGGCGGCCCTTTTGGTAGCTTTGCCTCTGATACGCTGATTGATAGGGAAATCAATATGGATATCCCGTCATTCGATAGGAATGGACTATCGACGCAGGCGCGCGGCCAACCGAGCCGCCTCTTCGATCAGCGCTTGCAGGACCGGGGTCTGCGGATCGCGCCGGGTGGTGATCAGGCCAACCAGATGCTCGGCCTCGGGGTCGACGATGGGAATGGCGACGAGCCCCTGACCGGTGAACATCTCGGCCAGCTTCATCGGCACGACTGAGGCCCAGAGGCCTGAGCGCACATGGGACACCAGCGCAATGGTGGAATTGCTTTCCACCATGGCCTGCACCTTTGCGCCGGCCTCAGCCAGATGCTGGTTGACGATGCGGCGGTTTTGCATGTCGGCGGTCAAAAGGCACAAGGGCACTGAGGCCATCTCATGCCAACTGATCCGGTCGCGCCCGGCAAACTCGGTCCCCGGGGCGCAGAGAAATCGGTAAAACTCGGTGTAAAGTGGGGTTTGAAACACCCGCCCAAGAGGTTCGTTGTCCAGATAGGTGATCCCGGCATCCAGCTCGAGGCTTTCGATGCCATCCAAGATCTCAACCGAAGTGCGCGACAGGATCGTCACGCGCATGTTCGGATGGCGCGCGGTGAAAGGGCCGGTGAGTTCCGCCACCATTGGCAAAGCGGTGGGGATGACCCCAATTCGCAAATTTCCTGAAAGCCCGGCATGGACTGAGCGCATCTCGTCTTTCAGCGCGCGCATGTCACCCACGATGCGCCGCGCCCAATCCAGCACCCGCTGGCCTTCTGGCGTCAGGCCCTGAAACCGGCTGCCGCGATAGACCAGCTGCACGCCCAATTGATCCTCCAACTGGCGGATCGCACCTGACAGGCTGGGTTGTGTCACGCCAACCGCTTCGGCCGCGCGGCCAAAGTGGCGCTCGTTGGCCAAAGCGATGAACATTTCCAGCTTGTCGATCATGGTGCCCAAGGTGGCCCGACGCTGCGCCCGTGGCAAGGGTGGCAAGATGAGTATTTGGAAAGGCTCGAATCCCAGGCGCGCCCGCTCTTGGATTTGCGTCTTTTGAAATACTCGGTGTATGTCATGGCATGCGCCAATGGTCCGAGAAACCCATGGCGCTGGGGGCCGGTCTGCAAGACAGACGTCGCGAGGAGGACGCAGGTCATTCGGCACAGCACCGTTGCGCGACAGGGGGGGACGCCTTACCTGTGAAATATGAAAAACTTTTTCCCCTTTCTCAAGCGACCGCCCCTTGTGCCGGTCATCCGCCTGCAAGGCAGCATTGGCACCGGGCGCAACGGTCTGTCGGATGCCGGGCTCGCCACGGTGATCGACAAGGCGTTCAAGATGAAACCCGCCGCCGTGGCGCTGGCGATCAACTCGCCGGGCGGATCGGCAGTGCAATCCAGCCTGATTGCTGCGCGAATCCGGCGGTTGGCCGAGGAAAAGGGCGTCAAGGTGCATGCCTTTGTCGAAGATGTCGCGGCCTCGGGCGGCTATTGGCTTGCCTGCGCGGGCGATGAGATCTGGGTGGATAGCAGTTCCATCGTCGGATCAATCGGGGTGATCTTCGCCAGTTTCGGCTTTCCCGAGCTGATGGCCCGGCAGGGGGTTGAGCGGCGGGTGGTGACAGCGGGCAAGTCCAAAAGCCTCGCCGACCCGTTCCTGCCGCAAAAGCCCGAGGACATTGACCGGCTGCGCGCGCTGCAAGGCCCGATCCATGATGCGTTCATCGCCCATGTGAAGGCGCGCCGTGGTGCGCGGCTTGCGGACGCCGATCTTTTCAACGCCGATGTCTGGGTTGGCCAGCAAGCGGCAGATCTGGGGCTGGTCGATGGGGTCGCCCATCTGGTGCCCAAGATGAAGGCGATTTACGGCGACAAGGTGCGGTTGGTGCCGTTGGGCCAAAAGCGCGGCCTTCTGGCGCGATTTGGCCTGCGGCTGGGCGAGGATCTTTTGCAGTCGGTGGAAGACAGGGCGCTTTGGGCACGCTATGGCCTGTAACAGCAACCGGAGGGCTTAGATGCTGGTCAAGATCATCCTCGTCTTTCTGTTGGCCATGGCCTTGGTCGGCATGATCGGCAAGGCGCTGTTTCCGGGCAAGATGGGCCGGATCGCCCAATTGCGCCGTCGGGGTTTGAAACCCCCTGTTTGTCCCAAATGTGGGCGCTATATCATTGGGAAATCAGACTGCGATTGCAAGAAGGCGTGACATGCGGGCATTGGTGACGGGGGCGGGCAAGCGGTTGGGCCGCGAAATGGCGCTGTATCTGGCGCGGCGCGGCTATGATGTGGCCGTGCATTACGCCGCCTCGCGAAAAGAGGCTGAGGAGGTGGTGAAAGAGATCACCGCCATGGGTCGGCGCGCCTGTGCGCTGCGGGCCGATCTTTTGATCGAATCTCAGGTGGAAAAGCTGGTGCCGATGGCCGTTCAGGGCCTTGGTGGGCCGCTGACGGTCTTGGTCAACAACGCTTCGATCTTCGAATATGACACGCTGCGCACCGCGAGCCGCAAAAGTTGGGATCGGCATCTGGAATCGAACCTGCGCGCGCCCTTCGTCTTGACGCAAGCCTTTGCCGCCCAGGCCCCTGCCGCAGGGCGGGACGAGGCCGGTGAGCCTGTGTCAAGCGGGCTTGTCATCAACATGATCGATCAGCGCGTGCACAAGCTTACGCCGGAGTTCATGACCTATACGATCGCCAAGATGGGCCTTTGGGCCCTGACGCGCACCGCTGCCCAAGCCTTGGCGCCAGAGATCCGCGTCAATGCCATTGGGCCCGGCCCCACTTTGCAAGGTGCGCGCCAAAGCGACAGCCATTTCGCGCGCCAGCGTGCCGCGACGGTGCTGGGGCGGGGCGCGAACGCTGCTGATATCACGGCAGCGCTCGGGTTTTTCCTCGAATCCCCGTCTGTGACGGGTCAGATGATTGCCGTGGATGGCGGCCAGCATCTGGGCTGGCAAACCCCAGATGTGCTGGGGGTTGAGTAGGCACGATGGGTCTGTCTGCGGCGAGTTGTCCACTTTGGCCCTTGCCGTCACAGAGCCGTTACAAAATCTTCTGAGTTTTCAGTGATTTGCAAAATTTCAAATAATATATCTTTTAATATCAATTGCTTGATGATTTGCCTAAAAAATAGGCAAATCGTTCTGGCCCATTTGAAACAAGGTGAATTCCTGCGCTCTGAAAACTTCTCCGCAAACTTATCCACAATCTCGGTGGACTTCTTCCCTCTTGCTCTTGGTCCTCTATCATTGCAGCGATGGTGGAGAATCAATGAATCCGAAAGGCGCTTTTCTGCATGAGCGAGCAACCCCGCACTGGGCATGAGGTGATACAAGAGTATTTGCGCGGGCTGGATGGTAGTCCGGGGGTGTACCGCATGCTGAATGCGGCATCTGAGGTGCTTTATGTCGGCAAGGCGCGCAATTTGAAGGCGCGGGTGTCGAATTATGCGCGGCCCACGGGCCATTCGGCGCGGATTGCACGGATGATCTTTGAAACCACCTCGATGATGTTCCTGACCACGCGGACGGAGCTTGAGGCGCTGCTTTTGGAACAGAACCTCATCAAGCAGTTGAAGCCGCGCTACAACGTGCTTTTGCGCGATGACAAGTCATTTCCAAACATTCTCATCAGCCGCGAACATCCCTTTGCGCAGCTTAAAAAACACCGGGGCGCGAAAAGGGAGAAGGGGCGCTATTTCGGCCCCTTCGCCAGTGCAGGCGCGGTTAATCGCACGCTGAACCAATTGCAGAAGGTGTTCTTGTTGCGCAACTGTTCGGATGCCATGTTCGCCAGCCGAACCCGGCCCTGCCTGCAGTACCAGATCAAGCGCTGCGCCGCCCCGTGTGTCGGTCGGGTGGGCGAGGCGGCCTATGGCGCGCTGGTCGCAGATGCCGAGCGGTTCTTGGATGGCAAGTCCACCGCTGTGCAGGCCAATCTGGCGCGTGAAATGTCCGAGGCCAGCGCGGCGATGGAGTTTGAGCGCGCGGCCGCCCTGCGCGACCGGATCAAGGCGCTGACGCAGGTACAGCAGAGCCAAGGTATCAACCCAGAAGGCGTCGCCGAGGCGGATGTGGTGGCTGTGCATCTGGATCACGGACAGGCCTGCGTGCAGGTGTTCTTTATCCGTGCCAACCAGTCTTGGGGCAACCGTGACTTTTACCCCAAAACCGGGGCAGGGGCTGAGGAGCCTGAGATCCTTGAGGCCTTCCTCACCCAGTTTTATGACGATAAGGAACCGCCCCGGCTGATCTTGTTGTCGCATCCGGTCGAGAACCCCGATCTGGTGACCGAGGCGCTGTCTATCCGCGCGGGTCGAAAGGTCGAATTGGCTGTGCCCCAGCGGGGCGAAAAGTCAGAATTGGTGGAAAATGCCACCCGCAATGCGCGCGAAAGCCTGGCCCGCCGAATGTCGGAATCTGCAACGCAGAACAAGCTGTTGCAAGGCTTGGCCGATGCCTTTGACCTTGACGCGCCGCCGACGCGGATCGAGGTCTACGATAACGCCCATATCCAAGGGTCTGATGCTGTCGGTGGCATGATCGTGGCGGGCGTGGATGGATTTTTGAAAAGCCAGTATCGCAAGTTCAACATTCGGTCAGCGGCTGGGGCCAACAGCGACGATTTCGGCATGATGCGCGAGGTGCTGAATCGTCGGTTTGAGCGGCTACTGAAAGAGGACCCTGACCGCAGCTCGGGGATGTGGCCAGATCTCTTGTTGATTGACGGTGGTGCGGGGCAGGTCTCGGCGGTGGGCGGTGTACTGGCCGAGTTGGGGATCGAGGATGTGGCGCTGATCGGTGTGGCCAAGGGCATTGATCGTGACGCGGGCAAGGAAGAGTTCCATCGTGGTGGGATGCCTCCCATGGCCCTGCCGCGCAATGATCCGGTCTTGTACTTCGTCCAGCGCCTACGCGATGAGGCCCACCGGTGGGCCAACGGCGCCCATGTGGCCAAGCGGGCCAAGGCGGTTTCGGCCACGCCCTTGGATGAGATTCCGGGCGTGGGCGCGGGGCGAAAGCGCGCGCTTTTGGCGCATTTCGGATCGGCCAAGGCGGTAAGCCGCGCAGGCGTGTCCGATCTGATGGCGGTCGAAGGGATTTCGCAAAGTCTGGCGGAGATGATCTACGGGTTTTTCAATCCCGGTTGATCACCATAGCCAAACCTTACCTGCCCAAACCCGTCCTATGCCTGTCAGATGGAAGCAGCCCGGATATGTCCGGCCCCTTGCAAGACCTGACTGGCGCGGCCCGCCATTAAGGGGGCGGACCGGCCAATCGCTGCCTGGTCCTTGTTCGGATAGTCGATGGTGGATAAAAAATGCTTCATGCAGTTCAGCCGGGCGCGCCTTTTATCATTGGATTTGACGATCACCCAAGGTGCATTGGCGGTGTTGGTGTAGAAAAACATCGCTTCTGTGGCCTCGGTGTAGTCGTCCCATTTGCCTAAGGATGCCTTGTCGATTGGGGAGAGCTTCCGTATCTTCAACGGATCGGTTTCGCACGCCTTAAAGCGTTCGCTCTGCTCCGCTCGGGTGACGGAGAACCAGTATTTGTAAAGCCGTATGCCCGAACGGACCAGCATCCGCTCAAACTCGGGCGCTTGGCGCATGAATTCGAGATACTCACCTGGGGAGCAAAAGCCCATCACCCGCTCGACCATGGCGCGGTTGTACCAAGACCGGTCATAGAACACCATTTCGCCCGCCGTCGGCAGATGGGCGGCGTAGCGTTGAAAGAACCACTGGCCCTTTTCCACATCTGACGGCTTGGTCAGGGCGACGACCCGGGCGTATCGGGGGTTCAGATGTTTCATGAACCGCCTGATCGTGCCGCCTTTACAGGCCGCATCGCGGCCTTCCATCAGGATGACGAACTTTTGTCCCGTCTCTTGCGCCCAAATTTGCACCTTGAGGAGTTCGGTCTGCAATCTTGTCTTTTCCACCTCATAGGTCGTGCGGCCCAAAAGGCGGGCGTAGGGATAATTTTCGGAATCGAACACTTGCCGAAGGGTGTTGGGGTTGAGGGCCGGAAACCGGTGCGGGCGGGTCAGCCCCTCGCCTTCACGGGGGACATCGGGGGCATCTGGGGGGCTATATGGGGCGTTTTTGTGCCCTTGGCCGGCAGGGTGAACGGAGGGCAGGGGCGCCCTGCGCGCGCGGGGCTGGTCCATGGGCGGTTCCTTGTGGTGGGGTCCCATAGAGAAGGCCGCACAAAGATTTCCCCTATCTTGATCCACGTCAATTCTTTGCTGTTCAGGCGCAAGTTTTCACCCCGCGTGACCCAAACACCACGGCCAAAGCCCGGGCTTTCGTTTCCTGCGGCGCTGCCCTAGGCTGACCTTCAGGACAGAACAAGACGCAAAGGTTCCCCAAATGCTGACGCTTTACGGCTGCTATCGTTCGCGCGCGACGCGCCCTTTGTGGGCGCTGTTTGAAACTGAGACGGCCTTTACCCACCACCCGACCATTCAGGCCTACCGCCTTCCCGACCCGGCTGCCGCCGATGCGCCGGCCAACACCGCCAACCCCGATTTCCTGAAGGTCAATCCGATGGGCCAGATCCCCGCCATGGTGGACGGCGATCTGGTGCTAACCGAAAGCCTTGCGATCACCCTGCACATCGTGCGCCGCGCCGGTGGGCCGATTGCCCCTGCGAACGATGCCGAAACTGCGTTGATGGAGCAATGGGCGCTCTTTGCCAGCACCGCCATTGAAGGCCCGGCGCTGGATATCGCCATGACCATCACCAAAGGGCAGGACAAGACGCCCGAAGGGGCCGCCCTTGTTTCCAAGGCCGCCGAAGTGCTCCGCCGCCCCTTGGCGCGGCTTGAAGCGCATTTGGCCGCGCAGGATTGGCTCGTTGGCAACCGCTTTACCGTGGCCGACATCATGGCCGAAGAATGCACCCGCTACGCCCAGCCTCACCCAACGCTGTTGGCCGAATTTCCCGCCGTAGACGGCTGGATCGCCCGCTGCCAGGCCCGCCCGGCCTTTCAGAAAATGTGGGCGGGGCGGTTGGCAGAACCGGCGTAAGTGCCGGGCGCTGCGGGCTGAATGTTTATACATTCCAGTGTATATTCTACCGCATTTTGATCCCGGAGCGCCGCCATGACCCGCCTTTTGACCCCACAAATTTGCACCATGACCGAACTGCGCGAGCCGCAAAAGGTGCTGGATCGTGCCGGCGGCAAGACGGTGGCGATCCTGAAGAACTCGGCCTTGGTGGGTTATCTGGTGCCGGCTGAAAGCGTTGCCCGGGTGCCGGAGCATACACCGCTGTCGCGTGAGGCGTTGAAGGACTTGTTGGTCCGTACCCGCGAAACAGCTCAGCCTGTGCTGGACTATTTGCGCGACAAGTAAGGCATGTTCATCCTGAATGTGGACCTTGTGGTGGATATTCACGACGAGGTTCTGAACCCTGGCGAGTTGACGGGGCTGGCCTTGGACAAGTCGCTGGAAGGGGCTTTGGCCCGCGTTGAAAATCGCATTGCTTATGGCATGATCGACGATGCTTTTGATCTGGCCGCGGCCTATGCCGTGGCCATCGCTCAGGGCCATTGCTTAGACGCCAACAAGCGCACAGCATATCGCGCTTTGCAAATCTGCCTTGTGGCGAACGGCGTGCCTGCCCGTTTCACCGCCACCGAAATCGGCCCCGTTATCATCCGCGCGGCCCAGCGGCTGTTGGACGAGGGCGAGTTGGCCGATTGGCTGCGAAAGCACGCCTGACCCCAACATCTTGCGGACACCCCCCGCAAAATGGTCTAATGCTGGCTGACCCAGAAAAAGAGCAGCCCGATGCCCAGTGACCTTTTGTCCGCCAAGGACCAAATCTACGACGCCAGCAGCATCGAGGTGTTGGAGCCGTTAGAGGCCGTCCGCCTGCGCCCCGGCATGTATATCGGCGGCATTGATGAGCGCGCCTATCACCACTTGGCAGCCGAGATTCTGGACAACTCGATGGACGAGGCGGTGGCAGGCCATGCCAGCCGCATCGAGGTGGAGCTGAACGCCGATGGCAGCCTGACCATTCGCGACAACGGTCGCGGTATTCCGGTCGACCCGCATCCGAAATTCCCCGACAAATCGGCGCTTGAGGTGATTTTGTGCACGCTGCATTCCGGGGGCAAGTTCAACGGCAAGGCGTATGAAACCTCGGGCGGGTTGCATGGCGTGGGGTCTTCGGTCGTCAACGCGCTGTCGGATCTGATGGTGGTCGAGGTTGCCAAGAACAAAGAGCTGTTCCAGCAAAGCTTTTCGCGCGGTAAACCGCTGGCCCCGATTGAAAAGATCGGCGCGGCCCCGAACCGGCGCGGCACAACCGTGACCTTCCACCCCGACGCGCAAATTTTCGGCAGCCACCAGTTCAAGCCCAGCCGCCTGATGAAAATGGCGCGGTCCAAAGCCTATCTCTTTTCGGGCGTCGAGATTCGCTGGAAATCGCAGATCCCAGACGGCGATATGCCGATGGAGGCTACATTCCACTTCCCCGGCGGTCTGGCCGATTACCTGTCGGACACGTTGGAGAAAACCACCACCTACGCCGACCGCCCCTTTGCCGGCAAAGTCGGCTTTCAGGAAAAATTTGGCGTTCCCGGCAGTATCGAATGGGCGATCAACTGGTCGCCGGTGCGCGACGGGTTCATACAGTCCTACACCAACACCGTCCCCACCCCCGAAGGCGGCACGCATGAGTTTGGCTTTTGGTCGGCGATCCTGAAGGGGATCAAGGCCTATGGTGAGCTGTCAAAGAACCGCAAGGCCGAGCTGATCACCCGCGATGACATGCTGACCGGCGGCTGTGCGCTGATCTCCGTTTTCATCCGTGAGCCGCAGTTTGTGGGCCAAACCAAGGACCGTCTGGCCACTGAGGAGGCCGCGAAATGGGTGGAAAACGCGGTGCGCGACCACTTTGACAACTGGCTGGTCAGTGATCCGAAATCCGCCGGCGCCATCATGGATTTTCTGGTGCTGCGCGCCGAGGAACGGCTGAAGCGCCGCCAAGAAAAGGAAACCCAGCGCAAGACGGCGACGAAAAAGCTGCGCCTGCCGGGCAAGCTTGCCGATTGCAGCGCCAAGAACCGCGAAGGGACCGAGCTGTTTCTGGTCGAGGGCGACTCGGCAGGCGGTTCCGCCAAAGCCGCCCGCAACCGCGAAACCCAAGCCCTTTTGCCCTTGCGCGGCAAGATTCTGAACGTGCTGGGGGCCGCGTCGAACAAGATCGGCGACAACGCCGAAATCCGCGACATCTGCGAGGCCCTGGGCGTGCAGATGGGCACCCGATTTAAAGTCGATGATCTGCGCTATGACAAGATCATCATCATGACCGACGCCGACGTCGACGGCGCCCATATTGCCGCGCTGCTGATGACCTTTTTCTTCACCCAGATGCGCCCGATGATCGACAAAGGCCACCTCTATCTGGCCTGCCCGCCGCTGTACCGCCTGACCCAAGGGGCCAAGCGGCTGTATGTGGCCGATGATGTGGAAAAAGAGATCTGGCTGAAGAAGGGCTTGGGCGGAAAGGGAAAAATCGACGTCCAGCGCTTTAAGGGCTTGGGCGAGATGGACGCCAAAGACCTGAAAGACACCACGATGAACCCCCTGACCCGCAAACTGATCCGCGTGTCGATCGACGATGATGAGCCGGGCATGACGGGGGATTTGGTAGAGCGGTTGATGGGCAAAAAGCCGGAACTGCGGTTCCAGTATATTCAAGAGAACGCGAGGTTTGTGGAGGAGTTGGATGTTTGATGAGTAGGTGTCAGGCCACAGGGAAGGTATCTGGCCGACCGGCTGTCATCCAAGCAGACATCTCAGCAAGGCGTTCTGTTGTAGGCAACCTGAGCGCTTCTTTTTCGGTTAAGCCCTCCGATATCTTCTTTTCGACCATCCATCCCTGGAAAGTGATATAGTCCCCTTGAATCGCTGATGGCCCAGGCAAGGGCCGCCTGGCCTCGACGACTAAGAAATTTCTGAGCTTTTCGATCACAAGCATGAAGTCATCTCTGTGGAAATCGACGTCGGCTCCGGCCAAATCTGACAAGCACCGCTTCAGGTCGTATGGGTTCTTCTCGAAAATTATAAACTTCTTGTCGCTAGTTGCCGAGTTTGGCACCCGGCGAAAGCCAAGGTCTAGGCCTAACTCAAATGGCATGTTCATTCGAAAGCTCTCGCCTTTTTTTGATGCGGTAGAAAGGCTCAGGTCGTGAATCGAGAACTTACACGCTCCGATAAGTTCAACTATTTTGTCTAACCTGTTCTCGCTGGCCTCAAGGCGCTCTGTGGCGAGGCGAGGTGTCAACCCCGCACGAACCACGCAAAAGATCATGGCTTCCAAGAGTGGTCCAAAGGCTGCATCGAATGGGCAGTTTATGAAAACGTTCTTCTCAAATGGAGTTTCAGGCATTTTCAGCCTTTAGCTGGGAACGGATCTTTGCCATGGATCCTTTTCTCAATCCGGCCATCCTTACCGTGCACGTAGAGCTCAGTTCCTTGGTTCTTGGCAAGCTCTTTGCCTTTGGCAATCGCTTCATTCCGGGTTGCATAGACACGAGATGCACGCTCGGAGCCAGCCTTACGTACAGCCCACTTTCCGCCATTAGGAACTACGTGCTGACCTTTGGTGGGCATCGTGAAAACTCCTTTATCATATCTGATCAACATAAACTCACGGTCAAGAAAATCCAAGAGATAAGCCAGCCGCAGAATGCGGATTCATCGCACACCCAACCACAGGGCCGGGCCCGCCCGGGGGGAGGGCGGGCCATGCCATTGGTTTCTTGAACCAATGGCAAACCCGGCGGGCTTCGCCCTTGATTCCGGGCAAGGGGCGCAGGCTTAACCGTTGTCGCGAACTCCAAGTGACCAACGCAACCCGCGCGGCGCTTGCCTTCCCCTGCCCGAACCCCCATCTTGACCCTACAGGCTCCGCCCGCAAACCCAGCGGTCCGCCCCTGATGTCTTGCGTGCCCGCCCGGCACCCTTGGCAGCTTTCCCGGCACAGACAGGAAGCGCGACATGTCCAAGGAAAAGAACAAAGGCAACAAAGAAGCCAAGAAGCCAAAGAAAGAGACCCCCAAGGTCTTGGCCACGGCGAATTCTGGCCAAGCCAAGGATGGCACCACCATCGCAGGCAAGAAGATCAAATAGCCTGCACGCGGCCAGCCCCCCATGCGCGGCTTTTCGCGCCCCTTGTGACCTGCGATCTTTCCGCCCCGGCTTGGCCCATGGTATGACCTCGCATGCGGTCAACTGGGGGCGGGATGCGGGCGGTTTGGGCAGGTATGGCGGGTCTTGCGGCGCTTGGGGCACTTCAGCCTGCCCACGCCCATCCCCATATCTTCATTGATGCCGCCCTTGAGGTGGTCTTTGCCGCCGATGGCCGCGCCGAGGGTGTGCGGGTGCGGTGGAGCTATGACGAGTTCTTCTCATTGACCCTTGTCGCCGAACGCGGGCTGGACCCCGATTTTGACGGCGTGCTGACGCCCGAGGAACTGGTGCAGATGAGCGGGTTTGATATGGGTTGGCAGCCAGAGTTTCAGGGCGATACTTATGCGCTGTTGGGCGACTCGCCGCTTGCACTCTCGCGCCCGACGGATTGGACCGTGGCCTATGAGGGCGGCAAGCTGATCTCGACCCATTATCGCCGCTTTGAGGTACCGGTGGATCTGGGAGCGGAGCCGCTTTTGGTGCAGTCTTATGATCCGGGTTTTTACACTGCCTATGCGGTGGTGGATGCCACCGTCACGGGCCGCGACGATTGCACCGTTGATGTTTATGAACCCGACCGCGAGACGGCTGACCAGATCCTGCAAGAGGCTTTGGCCGAATTTGCGGGAGATGAGGCGGCCGAGGCGGATTTCCCGGCCGTGGGGGCCGCCTATGCCGAGGAGGCGCGGGTCAGCTGTGGTGGGTAACATGTTGCGGGTGGTGATGGTGGCGGGGGCGGTGCTGGCCGTGGCCTTGGGGTTTGTGTGGCTGCTGGGTGGGTTGGACCCCGTGCAGGCTTGGGTGTTGGAGCAGCAACGGCAGGTGCAAAACGCGCTTGCGGGGGCGGTGCGGGCGATCAAGGGCGGGCAGCCGGGGGCGGTTTTGGGCCTGTTGTCGGTGTGCTTTGCTTATGGGTTTCTGCATGCCGCCGGGCCGGGGCATGGCAAGTTGGTGATCGGTGGCTATGGCATGGCGCGGCGGGTGCCCTTCGTGCGGCTCGCCGGGGTGGCGCTGGCCTCGTCGCTGGCGCAGGCCGCGGTGGCGGTGGGGTTGGTTTATGCGGTGGTGGCGCTGTTGGGGCTTGGGCGTTCTCAGGCCGAAGGGCTGGCCGAAGAGGTGATGGCCCCTTTGGGAACGCTGATGGTGATCGGGGTTGGGTTGTGGCTTGTCTGGCGCGGGGTGGCAGGTCTGCGGGCGCAAGGGGTGCGGTCGAGCGGGTCGCATGACCCTCAACACCACGCCCATGATGACCACCATGACCATGCGCCCCACAGCTACGGCGCGGTCTGTGACACCTGCGGCCATGCCCATGGTCCGACGGTGGATGAGGTGCAGCACCTGACCGGCTGGCGCGCCACGGTGGCCCTTGTGGCAGGAATCGCGATGCGTCCCTGTTCGGGGGCCTTGTTCCTGTTGATCCTGACATGGCAACTTGGCATCGCCAGCGCAGGGATCATCGGCACATTCGCCATGGGGCTGGGCACGGCCATGGTGACCATTGGTGTCGCTGCCATGGCGGTTTGGGCGCGTGAGGGCGCGTTGGCCAGCCTGCCCGGACAGGGTGCCGCGCGCTTTTTGCCGTGGTTCGAGATCATCGCGGGCTTGGTGGTTGCCGTGGCGGCCCTGTCGCTGTTGACTGCAGCGCTTTAGCCTTCAACGCGGGCCATCCCCGCCGTGCAGGGTGCTTGCCGGGGGGCGGTTCTGCCGATAGATCAGGCAGATGCACAAGCTTTCCCCTTATCTGTTTCATGCCCGCGCCACCCTTGCCTTGGGCCTGCCCTTGATCGGCAGCCATGTGGCGCAGTTCGTCCTGCATTTGACCGACACGGTCATGCTGGGCTGGTATGGGGTTCTGCCCTTGGCAGCCGGGGTCTTGGGCGCGTCCAGCTTTTTCACGATTTTCGTTCTTGGGTCGGGTTTTGCCAAGGCGGTGATGCCGATGGTCGCCTCGGCCAATTCTCAAGGTGACGAGCGGCAGGTGCGCCGGGTGGCCCGGATGGGGCTGTGGCTGTCAATCCTGTTCTCGGTCTTGACCTATCCGGTATTCTGGTGGTCTGGCTCCATCCTCTTGGCCTTGGGCCAGGAAGAAGAGGTCTCGGCGCTGGTGCAGCAATACTTGCGGATTGCCGGGCTTGGCATGTGTCCCGCACTTTTGGTGATGGTGCTGAAAAGCTATCTCTCGGCACTGGAGCGCACCCAGGTCGTACTGTGGGTCACGGTGGCGGCGGTGCCGTTGAATGTGCTGCTGAACTGGGCCTTGATCTTTGGTAATCTGGGCGCGCCCGAGTTGGGGGTGGCGGGCTCTGCCATTGCGACCGTGGCGGTGCAGATCGTTTCGCTGGGGCTGATTGTGCTCTATGCGGCCCTTTTGCCCGCACTGAAGAAGTATAGCCTGTTCCAACGCTTTTGGCGGCCCGATTGGCCAGGGTTCTGGGCGGTATTCCGGTTGGGTTGGCCTATGGGCCTGACAGGGCTGGCCGAAAGCGGTTTGTTCCAAGCCTCGGCGCTGATGATGGGCTGGATTGGCACGACCGAGCTCGCCGCCCATGGCATTGCGCTGGAGATCACCGCGCTCGCCTTCATGGTGCATGTTGGCCTGTCAAACGCGGTCACGGTGCGCGGTGGGCAGGCCTATGGCGCGGCGGATTGGATCGCCTTGCGCCAAGGTGCCTTGACCGGTATCGCGCTGTCGTTCGGCATGGCGTTGCTAACGGTCTGCCTGTTCCTTTTGGCTCCCAAGGCGCTGATCTGGCCGTTCTTGAACCCCGACGATCCGGCCAGTGCCACGATCATCGTGACGGGAACCGCCCTTTTGGCCTGTGCGGCGCTGTTTCAACTGGCCGATGGCATGCAGGTTATGGCGCTGGGGCTGTTGGCAGGCGTGCAGGATACCAAGGTGCCGATGGTGCTGGCCTCGGTCAGCTATTGGCTGATCGGTATTCCTGCCAGCTATGCGCTGGCCTTCCCCTTGGGGTTTGGCCCAGTTGGGTTGTGGCTGGGGCTGGTGGTGGGCCTCGCGATGGCGGCGATCAGCTTGATGGCACGGTTCTGGCTGCGGCTGCCAAAGGCATAGGGGTGGCCTACTCCGCCGCTTCGTCCTTCATCAACCGATCCGCCTTCTTGCGGATCAAGACACTGCGCAGGTCGTGCATGGCCATCAGCAAGGGGTCAGTGACCGCCTCAAGCTGGTCTTCGCTGGCCTTGGACTGCGCCCATTGCGTGGTCAGGTTCATATGATCAATGGCGCGCAGGATGTCGTCGACATCGCGCGCGGCCAGAACGGCCTGCCGTTCGGCGATCCATGCCTCGATCAGGGCGATCTCATCGGGGCTTAGGGCGCGGTCGCCGTGGGGTTTGATCTTGCCGTTGTTGATGTTGACGGTGGCAATCTCTTCCATGTCGATACGGCGCTGGCGGTTTTCGGTATCAACCCGAAACACCACCGCGCCGTTTTCGCGCACCCGAAAATAATAGTCTGGCAAATCGCCTGACATGTCGCCCCTTATTTCAAGCCCGCACAAAAGGTCTGGATGCGCTCGCACGCATCTTTCAATACAATATCGGCGGTAGCGTAGCTGACGCGGAAGTTCGGCGAAAGCCCAAAGGCTGCACCAAACACCACCGCAACCCCGGTTTCTTCCAAAAGAGCGCTGGCAAAGGCCTCGTCATCGGTGATCTTGGTGCCGCCTGCCGAGGTTTTGCCGATGCAGCCCGAAATATCGGGATAGACGTAAAACGCACCTTCGGGTTTCGGGCAGGTCACGCCCTGGGCGGCGTTCAGCATGGTAACCACCAGATCGCGGCGGCGTTGGAAAAGCTTGCGGTTGGGCGCAAGGAAGTCTTGTGGTCCGGTCAGCGCCTCCAGCGCCGCATATTGTGACACCGACGAGGGGTTTGAGGTGGACTGCGACTGGATCGTGCCCATCGCCTTGATCAGATGCACCGGGCCGCCCGCATAGCCGATGCGCCAGCCGGTCATGGCGTAAGACTTCGACACGCCGTTGCAGGTGAGGGTGCGGTCATAAAGACCAGGCTCAATCTGTGCAGGCGTGGTGAATTCGAAATCGTCGAACACCAGATGCTCATACATGTCGTCCGACATGATCCAGACATGGGGGTGCCGCATCAGCACATCAGTCAGTGCCTTCAACTCGGCCCGCGTATAGCCCGCCCCGGTGGGGTTTGAGGGTGAGTTGAAGATGAACCATTTGGTTTTGGGCGTAATAGCGGCTTCAAGCTGCGCCGGGGTCAGTTTGAAGTCATTCTCAATGCCACATTCCACCGCCACTGGCGTGCCGCCAGCGAGCAGCACCATATCAGGGTAAGACACCCAATAGGGCGCAGGGATGATAACCTCATCCCCGGGGTTACAGGTGGCCATCAGTGCGTTGTACAAAATCTGCTTGCCACCAGTGCCGACGGTGATTTGGTTCGGCGCATATTTCAGACCGTTTTCGCGTTCAAACTTGACGCAGATCGCCTTTTTCAACTCGGGGATACCGTCCACCGGGGTATAGCGCGTCTTGCCCTCATCAATCGCGCGCTTGGCCGCCGCACGGATGTTTTCCGGCGTGTCAAAGTCCGGCTCGCCCGCGCCCAGACCGATGATGTCGCGCCCCTGTGCTTTCAACTCGGCCGCCTTGGTGGTGACGGCGATGGTGGGCGAGGGTTTGACACGGGCGAGGGTATCGGACAGGAAGGCCATGAGCGGGCTCCGGGGCTGAAGGGTTCGGCGCTGTCATAGGCTTGGGACAGATTTGGTGCAAGCGGGGTTGGGTATGGAAACGGCTGAGGCACGGCTAAAGCGCATGGGCATGCGGTCATGGCGGCGCGGCACGAAAGAAATGGATCTGGTGCTGGGTCCCTATGCCGATGCCCATCTTGGCGCGATGGATGAGACAACGCTGGCGCTTTATGATCGGCTTTTGAATGAAAACGATCAGGATCTTTTGCCCTGGGTTTTGGGCCAACGCCCTGCGCCTGAGGCGTTTTCCGAGCTGCTTGCCAAGATCGGTGCCTTTGCCCGAGCCCGTTTGGGGCGCTGATATTTCCTGAAAACTCGCGAAGAAACCTGTTTTAGTTTACGTTATGTTTGCGTTTTGTGCGCAGTCTTCCCTAAATTCATTTGGATTTGGAGACAGACATGTCAATTCACTCCCCAGTTCTGGATGGCACGCAAAAGGCCATGATGGTGGGCTATCTGGACAATTTGGCGCTGGTGGAGCGGCTTCACAGGCTTCTCTTGGATGTCATCAAGGATGAGTTTGAGCGGCTCGGGATCTTGGAAATCAACTCGGTTCAGGCGCTGTTGCTGTTCAACATCGGTGAGAATGAGGTGACCGCAGGCGAGTTGAAATCACGCGGTTATTATCAGGGCTCGAACGTGTCCTATAACCTGAAAAAGCTGGTAGAATTGGGCTATATGCACCACCAGCGCAGTGAGATTGATCGCAGGTCAGTGCGGGTGCGGTTGACCGAAAAAGGCCGCCGGGTGCGGGCGCAACTGTCCGATCTTTTCGCCCGCCACGCCGAAGGCTTGGTCAAACGCGGGCTGGTCGATGCCGCGGGCATGGACCAGATGAACACAGCGCTAAAGCGGATTGAACGCTATTGGACCGAACAGATCCGCTATATCTACTGATCACGGCATCAATTTGGCCACGGCGCGCAGTTCAAACTTCTGGATCTTCCCGGTCGAGGTTTTGGGCAATTCGGCAAAGACCACATGTTTGGGGGTCTTGAACCCGGCCAGACGCGTACGGCAATGGGCGATCAGATCGGCCTCGGTGGCGGTGCTGCCCGGCTTCAACTCGACAAAAGCGCAAGGCACCTCGCCCCATTTGTCATCGGGCTTGGCCACCACGGCACAAAGGCTGACGGCGGGGTGGTGCATCAAGGCACCCTCCACCTCGACCGAACTGACATTCTCGCCGCCTGAAATGATGATGTCTTTCGCCCGGTCGGTGATCTTCAAATAGCCATCAGGGTGCTGGAACGCGATGTCGCCAGACCGGAACCAGCCGCCCTTGAATGCCTCGGCTGTCGCGCTCGGGTTCTTGTAATAGCCCTTCATCACCATATTGCCGCGCATCGCAATCTCGCCCAGATGGGCGGCGTCGCGCGGCACGGGGGTGCCGTGGCTGTCGTGCACTTCGGCCCCTTCCAGCATCGCCATTGCCACCCCGGTGCGCGCCTTCAGCGCGGCGCGGTCGTCGCCGGTGGTGTCGTCCCAAGCGGGCTGCCACAGACATTCGGTGGCAGGGCCATAGGTTTCGGTCAGGCCGTACACTTGGGTCACGTTAAAACCCAAGGGTTCAAAGGCGGCAAGGGTGGCAGCCGGGGGCGGGGCCCCGGCGGTGAACACCTCAACCACATGCGAGAAGCCCCGGCGCTCCTCCTCTTTGCAGTTGATGATCGTGTTCAGAACAATCGGCGCGCCGCCGAAATGGGTGACGCCCTCATCGGCAATCGCGTCATAGATCGCCTTGGCCGTGATGTCGCGACAACAGACCAGCGTGCCGCCCATCATTGGCACCATCCAAGTGTGGCACCAGCCATTGCAGTGAAACAAGGGCACGATGGTCAGGTAGACCGGGAACAACTGCATTCGCCAGCCCAGCGCATTGGCGGTGGTGGACAGATAGGCCCCGCGGTGGTGATAAACCACACCCTTCGGCCGCCCGGTGGTGCCAGAGGTGTAGTTGATCGCGATGGATTCCCACTCATCCTCGGGCATGATCCAAGGGGCTGACGGGTCGCCCTTGGCCAAAAGCTCCTCATAGGTCAGATAGGCGCCCGAGGCGGCAAAGCCATGATCGACCACTTCGATGATCTCGGGAGCCGTGCCCTCCATCCGGCGGATCGCCTCTTGCGCAAGTGGCAGAAACGCCGTGTCGCAGAGCACAATCTTCGCCCCCGCATGGCCAAAGATATAGGCGACGGTGTCGGCATCCAGCCGCGTGTTGATGGTGTTCAACACCGCTCCGCAGGCGGGCACACCGAAATGCGCCTCGGCCTGGGCTGGGATGTTCGGCAAAAGGGTGGCTACCACATCGCCGGGAAGAATGCCGTGCCCGGCCAGCGCGCTGGCCAATAGGCTGACGCGCGCGGCATAGTCGGCATAGCTGAGCCGGGTGGATTTCCACACCACCGCGGTCCGGGTGGCAAACACATCCGCCGCACGGCGCAGATGCGACAAGGGCGTCAACGCGACAAAATTCGCCGCTGTCTTACCAAGTCCGGTTTCATCTGCCAGCCAACCCATCTCGTCCCCCGGAATGTCGCGATATGTCGCTTTTCGGCGGGCAGTTTGCGAAGGATCGTCGCAGATGTGAAGGCGAAATGCGAAGGATCAGCCCATGACTGCGACCAAAGACCGAACGCTGATGGCCGCCGGGCTGATTTCCGTCTACGCCTTCGTGATCGGATTCACCGACAATTACGTCCGCGTGATCGCCGAAGAGGCGGGGCTGTGGCAGTTCCACTTTACCCGGTCTTGCATGACGGCGGTGCTCTTGGGCCTTGGGGTGGCGATTTGGGGCTTTCGGGTGCGGCCGCGGAGTTGGCGGGCGGTGGTCGCACGCTCGGCCATTCACGGATCGGCCATGGTGATTTACTTCGGGGCGCTGGCGTTCTTGGATGTGGCGCTGGTGGCGGCGGGGCTCTTCACCGCGCCGATCTGGGTCTTGCTGATATCCCGCTTTGCCTATGGCCATGCGATCGGGCCGGTGCAGGTGATGGCGGTGGCTTTGGGCTTTGTCGGCGTCATTCTTGTTTTGGGGCCCGAGGCGCTGGGTGGAGCGTCGATGGCTGCACTTTTGCCGATCATCGCCGGGGCGCTTTATGCCTTGGGCAATATCGCCACCCGCGAATGGTGCGGCGAGGAAAGCGCGCAGACGCTGTTGGCCGGGTTCTTCGGTGCGCTCGGGGTGATTGGCGCGGTTGGCATGGTGGCCTTGACGCTGTTTCCGCTGGAGGTGCCTGTCGGGCCCGACGGGTTCTTACAGCGCGGGCCGGTCTGGCCCTCGGGTGAGTTCTATTTCTGGACCTTCGTGCAGGCCGCTGGCAGCCTGATCGGTGTCGGCTTCATGATCCGCGCCTATCAGATCACCGATGCCAGCCGGGCCTCGGTGCTGGAATATGTCATCTTGCCGGCCAGTGCCTTTTGGACATGGGTCATCTGGGGCAAGGGGCTGGAGCCGCTGGCGGTTTTGGGCATGGTGCTGATCGTGGCGGCGGGCACGCTGATTGCGCTGCGCGCCAAGGCGGCAGAGGCTTAGTCGCCGACCGCTTGCCGCCAGTGGCGGCGGCACAGGCTTTGATAGGTCTCATTGCCGCCGATCACCACCTGCTCACCGTCTTTCAACGGGCGGCCATCGGGGCCCTTGCGGACCACCATCGTGGCCTTTTTCCCGCAATGGCAGATCGTGCGCACCTCGCGCATTTCATCTGCCAAAGCCAGAAGCGCTGCCGATCCGGGAAAGAGATCGCCGCGAAAATCCACCCGCAGCCCATAACACATCACCGGCACGCCCAGATCATCCACCGCGCGGGCCAGTTGCCATACCTGCGCTTTCGACAGGAACTGCGCTTCGTCGACAAAGACGCAAGCTACTTTGTCTTGGGCAAAGTGGGCCCGCAGCTTGGCAAACATATCCTCATTCAGCGCGAAGGTATCGGCGGGCTCGCCAATGCCGATTCGGCTGGCGATGCGACCCTCGCCGGCGCGGTTGTCAAACTGCGCAGTGATGAGATAGGTTGCCATCCCGCCTTCGCGGTAGTTGTGGGCAGCCTGCAAAAGCAGGGTCGATTTGCCTGCATTCATCGTGGAATAATTGAAGTAAAGCTTGGCCATGGCGCGGTGTAACCCAAGGGGAGACCGTCGCGCAAGACCGAGGGAGGCGGTGAAAAAAGGGGGAAGGCAGGGGAGCGCGGGGACCCCTTCAGCAAAACCATTCAATCGAACCATTGGTTCGAAGATGCAACCCTTCAAGATGCTGAAGGGTCCACCGCGCTGCCTTTGAAACCACAGACCAAGGCCACCTTTAAAATGAGCAACAACTCGGCAGACCCCCACCCACACCAGCGCTGGGGACGCCGGCCACTCGTTACTGCTCCGGGCTTGCCGGAACACCTTTATTCATGACAAACGATTGTCAGTCTATTAATGGGAAAAGAGTTTCCAAATTCCCCCGGATTTCCCCGGATGGCAATTGCAAAGGTCTTAAGATGAGTATTGCCAGCTATTTGAAAAAGCATTGCGAGGCGCTGGTCAAAGATGTGGGCATCGAGGCGGCCTGTGAGATCACCGGCAAATCGAAGGCGACGCTTGGCCGCTATTACTCGGACAATGACGAGCACGGCGACCGGTTCATGCCCGTCGATGTGGTTGCCCAGTTGGAAGGTGCCGCGCGGTTCCCTCATGTGACCTCGGCACTGGCCGATCTGCGGGGAATCACGCTGTCTTATGACAGCGAGCGGCGCGATGCGACCTCAAGCGGGGTCAATCAGGATGTGGTGCAGCTTGCGCAGCGCTTTGCTGTTTTGATGAGCGAATACAATTCCGCCATCAGTGATGGCAAGATTTCGTTCAACGAAGCCAAGCGGCTTTTGCGCGAAACCTTGGCGCTGCAGCAGGTGCTTTTGGAGATGAAGCTTAACCTTGAAGAAGAGGCGCAATAGGCCGGGAAGCCCGGCTTATTGCGGTTTAGCTTCAGCGCGTCATGCCTGACGGGGCTTCGGCCGGGCGCCATCACGGCGTGGCGGCTGACCGCCACCGGCGGGGCGGCCTTGCGGCCGGGCACCGAATTTGGACGCGGGGCGCGCGCCTGGGGCTTTGGAGGCGGGCGGTTCGCTGCCTTTTTTCTGCCCGCCGGTGCGACCGCCGCCGCTGGGGCGCTGACCGCGGTTCTGACCCGGTTTCGGGGCCGCTGCCACCATCTCGGCCGACCAAGGCGCGCCGCCCAGAACCGGGATCGGCTTTTTCAGCACCTTTTCGATGGCGCGCAATTCGTCCATCTCGGCGGGCGCGCAGAAGGCCACGGCCGTGCCGTCAGCCCCGGCGCGCGCTGTGCGGCCGATGCGGTGGACATAGTTTTCCGGCACATTCGGCATGTCGTAGTTGTAGACATGGCGGACCGTCGGAATATCAATCCCGCGTGCCGCGACATCCGTGGCCACCAGAACGTCCAACTCACCGCCCTTGAACTCGGCCAAGGTGCGTTCGCGTTGGTTCTGGCTTTTGTTGCCGTGGATCGACCCAGCCTTAAAGCCCCAGGACACTAGCAGCTTCATCAGCTTTTCCGACCCATGCTTGGTGCGACCAAAGACAAGCGCTTGTTCGGTTGGGTGCTTGCGCAGGTATTCTTCCAGAAGCTTGGCCTTGTCGCCCATCGGAATGTAATGCACGCCCTGCACGATCTTTTCGATTGGTTTGCCGGGGGTCGAGACCTGCACGCGCACGGGGTTGTGCAGGTAGGTGTCAGCAATTTCTTCGATATCCTTGGGCATGGTGGCCGAGAACAGAAGGGTCTGACGGCGCTGCGGAATGTGCTTGGCGATTTTGCGCAAGGAGTGGATGAACCCCATGTCGAGCATATGGTCCGCCTCGTCCAAGACGAGATAGCCACATTTCTCAAGGCTGACGTTGCCCTGCTCCAGATGGTCGATCAACCGGCCGGGGGTGGCGACAAGAACATCACTGCCACGCGACAGGGCTTGCGCCTGCTTGAACACCGAAGCCCCACCCACCACCATGGTGACCTTCACCGAGGTGCCTTTGGTGAACACTTCGAGATTGTCCTTGATCTGAATGATCAACTCTCGCGTCGGCGCAAGTATCAGGGCGCGGACATGTTTCGGCCCCGGCGGATGGCCAAGATCAAGGATGCGGTGCAGAAGCGGCAGGCCAAAGGCCGCCGTTTTGCCGGTGCCGGTTTGCGCCAGACCCATCAGGTCGGAGCCCTTCATGATATGGGGGATGGCCTGCGCCTGAATGGGCGTCGGCGTTTTCAGGTTGGTTTTTTCCAAAGCCTTCAGAATCGAAGGGGAAAGGCCGAGATCGGCAAAAGTGGTCATTGGGTCGTCCGTTCAACAAAAGGCAACCAACACTCGCCCCACCGCGTCTTGCGGGCAGGCCGTGCAGGAGGGGTTACCTTGCGTGAAGGGGGAACCTGGCCCGGCATCCCCTTGTCCTCACGCGGGACCGGATGGTTGGGCTGAGTGGCAGATGGGGGTTTTGGGCTGCTAAGTCAACCCTTGCATGAGATCGGGGTGCCGCATCGCTAAGCTCGCCGCCCTGCCCAGCGGTTCAGCCAGGCAAGTCCGGCCAATGACAGGCCCAACCCGGCAAAGCTGACCACGCGGGTCAGCCCTGTCAGGCCCGAGGCATCCAGGAAGAACACCTTGGCCACCGTCAGCCCGATCACCGTCATCGCGATGCGGCGCAATAGGTCGGACCGTTTGGCAATGGCCTGATACAAAAGCCCCGCTCCCAAGAGCATCATGGCAAGGGTGTAGCTGTAAAGCTCACCCTGCGTCACACCCGATGCGCCCAACCAGTCGCCTTGCCAAACGCGGCGAATCTCAAGACCGGTGTAAACGGCCAGAAGGCCCGCGCCGAGGATGACAACCATGAGCCGGATCCTGCGGCCAAGGCCCGGCTGTTTCCAGCCTGCCAGCAGCAAAAGCAGTCCGGGCAGGCCATAGGCCACAAAAAGTGTGTCCAAAAGGAAGGGGCCGCTTACCACACCGCTGGAATCTTCAGGCCCCCAGCTGAAGAGCGGGTTGGCAAAGCTGAGCGCGCCCAGAAGCCCCAGACCGGTAAGGATGCCGCCAAGTGTCGCCAGACTGCGGCGCAGGGTGGACAGCGCCCCGCCAAGCCGCGCGCGGTAAAGCTGCATAAGCATCAACAGCAGCCATGGCATCGCGTTCAGTGTCAGGCCCCAATGGCTTTCCAGCCGCCCGCCCGCACCCTGATCCAGCCAGCGGGTGATCAGAACATTGACCAAAAGGGCCGCCAGACCTGCCGCAGCGCTTTCCGCCACGGCCTTGGCCATTGGCCGCTCCAGCGGGCGCAACAGCCGCAAACTGGCGATCATGGCGGCGATGGTGCCGCCAAAGGCCAAAAGTACCGGGATCAGATCGGCCGACAAAGCCCAGCCCAAGCCCGGATCGACCAACAGTCGATAGCCCAGAATCGCCGCTCCAGCCTGCAGGAACAGGCTCATTTCTGGCAGGCGGAAGCGGCGATCAAGGGCGGCGGCGGTCAGCACCAGCACGGCCAGCGCCAAGGTCAGCGCGGTTTTGGTGGTCAGAAGGAACAGTGCCAGCGCGATCAGCGACAGGGCCGATAGCGTGGCATAGGCCGTGCGCCGCATCCGCGGCGCATCGGCACGGGCAAAGCGCATGCCCAACGCCACCATAAGTGCGGCCAGCCCGATGATATGCAGCGCCCAAGGATAAGGGCCAAGCACCTTGGCCGGTTGCCACAACAGCTCCAGCACAAGCGCGCTGACCGGGGCAATCAGCACTGCGCCAAGCGCATAGGGCACGCCCCAAGACCCTGGCCGCAACGCCCGATAGGCGAACCCGACCGAGATCAGCGCGGCCATCACCAGCACAAGCGAGGCCAAAAGCGAAGGGCTTGCCTCGGGCGGGCGCAAGGCAAAGGCGGTGGAGGTAAAGTCGCGCCAAAGCGCGCCGCCGTCGGCGCCCTGTGTCGCGATGGCGGCGATCAGGGCAAGGCTGGGCATCAGGGCAAGGTCATCCAACCCTTCGGCCCGCTCTGCCCACCAAAGCAGCAATACGGCCAGCCCCGTAAGGCCTGCGAGCGCCAGCATGGCGGTGTCTGCCGTGCGGTTGGTCATGAAAAAGAGCCCAATGGTCGAGGCAAGGACCGCCCCCGCGACCAGCCGCACCGGGAAGGGTGGCCAGCCAGCCTTGCCCTTCATGGCAAGGCACGGCAGCGTGGCGGGCCCGGCTTGCGCCGGGATTAGGCGCAGTTCGGGTAAGGTGGCGGCCAGCATCACCAGCGCCAGAAGCTGTGCCACCCAGCCCGGCCCGCTGCCGCCACCCATTTGGATCAGGGTGCCGCCCGCATAGCCCAGCACCAGCGCCAGCACCGACACCCACGCCCAACGGCGCAGCGCATCAACTCCAAGGCCAACGGCGGCGATTAGGGTAAAATAGGCGTAAAGCCAGTCAACGCTGTCCGAGGCTCCGCCGACGATGAAGGGGGCCACTGTCGCACCGATCATCCCGACCGCCACCAAAAGCGGGCCCGAGAACCAGCCGAGCCCCACGGCAAGCGCCGCCGTGGCCAGATGCCCGGCAAAGGCCGTGCCCGGCCCGATCAGGCCATAAAGCTGTCGTGCGGCAAGGACGGCGGCAAAGAGGGTGACGATCCCCGCGCCTGAAAACACCGAAGGCAGGAAGGCTGTCGCGCCCGACCCCTCATCTCCATCGCGGCGGCGCAGCCATTCGCCCGCGCCAACCAGCGCCGCGCCGAAGGCCAAGGCGGCCAGCACCCGTAGTCCGGGCGGCAAAAGCCCACGCTCCATGCCATGTTGCACAAAAAAGATCCCGGCCAGCGCCAAGGAGGCGGCTGAGACGGCGTAAACCCAGTTGTCGCGCAGCCAAGCGGCAAAGCTTGTCAACCGATCTGCCCGCACCACGAGGGGCCGGCTCTGGTCTGGCCTGTGCTTGTCGGCCTTGGCGACAAGATTGGCTGGGATGCGTTCCCAGGGTCCAGCCTCGGCCAAGTTTGGCATGGGTTCGATGGAAAGGGGTGCTGCTGGCGCTGGCGGCGGTTCTGGGGTGACTGCCGTCGCGGCGGGTTCTGGTGTGTCCCTCGCGGCAACCGTGGTGGCGGCTGGCGCGGCGGTCCGCTCGGTCTCAAGCCGCGCAACGCGGGACTTGAGACCCGCGACCTGCACCAAAAGCACGATGATCGACACCAGAATGGCCAGAACGATCAAAATCGCTAGGACGATGATATCATACACCTTGCAACCTCATACAATGTCTTGGCCTTTAATGGGGACAACCTATGTTTGTCTGGGTAACGAGGCAATCCGGGAAATGTCGGAGCAAGGGGAGACACATGCGTGACGCGTCGGTAAATGTTCTGGGGGGCACGCTGTTGACGTGCTCGACCAGCCCTGTGACTGGGTTTTTCCGCAATGGCTGCTGCGACACCGGCCCCGAAGATCGGGGCATTCATACGGTCTGCGCCGTGATGACGGCCGAGTTTCTGGCCCTGTCGAAATATCTGGGCAATGACCTGTCCACGTCGCGCCCGGAATACGGGTTTGTCGGGCTGAAACCGGGCGACCGCTGGTGCCTCTGCGCGGGCCGCTTTTTGCAGGCGCATGAGGAGGGGGCAGCACCACGGGTTAACTTGGCCGCCACCCATGTCGCGACACTGAAGGTGGTTCCGCTCGAGATCTTGCGGCTTTACGCGTCCGAGGCGGGCTGATCCCCGTCGACGGCTTCAAGCAGATCGCCAGGTTGGCAGTTCAAGACCTCGCAGAGCCTGGCCAGAGTCTCAAAGCGAACGCCTTTCACATTGCCTGTCTTAAGCAGGCTTAAGTTCTGCACGCTGATCCCAACACTTTCAGCGAGATCTTTTGACTTCATCTTTCGATGGGCCAACAGAACATCCAAACGGACTTCTATCCGCATCAAATAAACCCTTCGTTCTCTCGTGAGATCCGAATGGACTCGCGCATGATCGCCGCAACCATCAGAAATGCCAGCCCGCAAAGGATGAGGCCGCCAAGCTCTGTTGTGTACCAAAAGCGCAGCGGCATAGGACCTTCAGGGTTATGCCATGAACGGATCATCGGCGACAAGGATCCTGCAATCATTGTACAAAGTGCATTTGCGGTGAGAGCCGAACCAAGGCTCATCAGCAACTGGGCGATGCGGGCGTCAAACACCACTCCTTTTTGCAAGAGCCAAAGCAGGCGTCCGCCCGAGAATAGGCCATACAAGCCAAAGAGCACAACCGGCAACCACACACCAAAAAACACCCATCGGGTGGTCATCGAGATCACCGCCTCTGGGTGAACCCAGATGTCCTCATGCCATGTGGCTGGTTCCCAAAAGCAGACCCGCAACAGCCAGTCTAGCGAAAGATACGGATAGCTGAAAAAGACGGCAGAATAGGGGAGAAACAGGCCCAAAGCCCATCTGCGTATATTATTGTAATGCGCTGAGTTATTCATGTTTTACTTGATTTATAGTTTGATGGCATGTATCACTACCACATTACTTGATCAATATCG
Source organism: Paracoccaceae bacterium (assembly GCA_044377735.1). GTDB lineage: Bacteria > Pseudomonadota > Alphaproteobacteria > Rhodobacterales > Rhodobacteraceae > Tabrizicola_A. The sequence goes on from JBILYK010000007.1 coordinate 60,936, forward strand.
TCAACAGGAGATTTGCATGCTTGGGTTTCGTTGGATCGTCGTTCTGTCTCTCCTGTCTTGCTTGAGCGTGCCGACAGCAAGTGCCGAGGCAGACCCAGTCGTCTACGGCGCAAAGACCAAGGTGGCGAGATTGCTTGAGCACAAGCTTGGTCGCGATCAGACGCGAAGCTGGCAGCAGTTCAAAAGAGCCTGCTGCTACTTCGGTGCCTATACGATCAATACAGAAGCTGACCATGGCGGCTTCGCACAAGGTTTCAACAGCCTGAAGACGGCAATTGATGCGGCTGAGGTCATTTGCCGTGAAGTTAGCAAGGCTGAGGGGGGCAATCCAAAGGCCTGCAAGCTTTACGCCTATTCGTTCCCTGCCGAGATTTCTGCCACTGATCGCTTGGCCAGCGGCCTCGGTATTCCCGCGCGGAATGGTTTTCTGAAAACATATCAGAAAGAACAGACCAAGACCGGATACGGCGCTTTTGCCATTGGTCCGGCACGCGGATGGGGGGCCTCTTGGAATTGGCCATCCAAAGCTGATGCCAAGGCAGCTGCGATTGCGCAATGCCAAGCAGACATTGCCATAACGGTTGCTGATATCGGTCCGCCTGCCCCAGAATGGGTAAAGGCCAAAGGCCTTGATCAGTGCCGGATAGTGCATGAAACCACCCCTGCGCCTTAAGCCAAATGGTCAGTAAGTGAGGGGCGGTGGCAGATCAGGCGTCTGACTAATCGGCGATTGCCGGGCGCAGTGCCCCTTCGTCGCGCATCAGGTCCTCGATAAACAGGGACAAAAGCTGTGAGCGTCCACTGACGCCGGCTTTGCGGTAGATCGCGTTGGTCTGAGCCTTGACCGTGCCTTCCGATGTGGCGCGCAGGACGGCGATTTCGGCAGTGGCCAGCCCTTTGATTGCGAAGAGGGCCACGTCCTTTTCTGCTGGGGTCAGGCCCCATTCGCCAAAACGTTCATCCACGAGATTCATGAAGGCGCCCGAGGCGCGGTGGAGCCGCTCTTGGCAAAGATTGCGTTCGCGCAGCGTGCGGCGCAGCACCCAGATGCCGAAACCAACCCCAAGCGTGAGGCCGGTGGCGGCCGAAAGCTCAAGATACTCGCGCATTTCCCAGCTCAGCGGGGCTGACCAAAGCCCAACATAGGAGGAGGCGATATCAGCCACGAGAAACACTGCCGACAAAACTTGGACCAACAGGACGGCGGCAAGGACCGCTTGTTTGCGCATCAGCCAGGCAACCGGGCCAGGACAGAGTCAATCATCGCCGCCCCCATCACCGTCTCCGCCCCCGTCTCCATTGCCGCCGCCGTCCCCGCCGCTATCGCTATCGCTGTCATCGTCTTGATCATCGGTGTCGCTGCCGACGATGGAGGGGCCACTGCTGCCTTGGGCCGATGACCACAGGTCGCGCAGGATCTCTCCTGTGCGGGGGGGAATGATGATCTCACGGGTGCCGCTCTTGGACTTTGCGATGATCCGTGTGCGGCCGAGCATGGTCGAGCTGACGGAAAGGTGCTGTGCGTTACGCCGCTGATTCGATATCGGCAGGATTGCTGCGGTCAGCGCCCATCAGGTCTTCGATGAACAGGGATAAAAGCTGCGGGCGGCCGGTGACATTGGCCTTGCGGTAGATCGCGGCGGTCTGCGCCTTGATCGTGCCCTCCGATGTTTCCCGCAGCCGGGCCATTTCTTGCACCGACAGCCCCTTGATCGCAAAGAGCGCGACATCGCGTTCGGCTGCCGTCAGCCCCCATTGGTCGAACCGGGCATTCAAAAGGTCGACAAATGCGGCTGACGCGCGATCAAGCCGGGCCTCGGCGCGGTTCAGATCGCGCACCGCCCGCAAGACGAGAATGGTGCCAAGGATGAGGCCCAGAAAAAGGCCAAGGCCCGCGCCGATCTCGAGAAGCTCGCGTTTGCTCCACGACAGGGGGGCTGGGTAAATGCCAAGGGCCGACAGGAGAATGTCCAGCACGAAAACCAAAGCACAGAGCGCTTGCATGAGGAGTAAAAGCCCGAATGCAGCAAGTCTGGTCACGCGGCGAAACTCTCTGCAGGATGCGCAGCACAGATCATTCGACAGAACCCTCGACCGGTGCGCCGAACGGTGCGCCAAAATCGCCAGACCGGTTCGTGCTCAACGATTCGCTCACACTCAGGCCCGGGGCGCTGTTGCGCGTGGCGGCGACGCCAGTGTTGTGGTCCAAGCTAACGCCTGAGGCGTCGCGCGATAGGCGGATTGCATCCGCGGGCACAATCTTGACCACATAATCGCGCAGGATTTCACCCGTTCCGGGGTTGAATACCAACTCCCGTCTTGCGCCATCCTTTTCGGCAATTACGCGCTGACGACCCAGCCAAGTCCGTTGATTCTCGACAATCCGGTAGCCGTGATCGCGCAAGGTGATGATGACCTCATCAGTCGGGGTTTCCGCCGTGTTTGTCTGAGATGGGCTGCCCTGTGCGAACGCAGCGGTCGGCCCGCCTAACGCCAGGGAAAGTGCAAGCACCAAAGAAGCCGTCCGAATCTCGATGCGTATCATATGAGGTCTCCGGCCCGCCGGGTGTAGATTGATTGAGGTAGAGATTGGTCGGGCGGCCAACGAGGTTAAGATAAAAGTTCCCCCGGCCCGGTTGACAGCGGGCCGGGGACTTTGATCACTTCACGATCGTCCGCTGATAGGTGCCCAGATCGCCGCTGCTGCCTGCGCTTGGATCCTTGTCGCCATCCGCAGAACGGCTGACATCGCCGCCTTCTGCGGCCATACCATCAAACTCGAAAGTATTCTGCGCAGCTTCTGGCATCGAATCGACATTCAATCCACGCTCGACTTGTTCGCCCTGTGGAGTTTCCGCGCCACCGCTTTCCGCGATAGCACCATCAAACTCTACGCCTTCTGGATACGGTCCTGGCATCGGATCGATGTGCCATTCGGGTTCGACTTTTTCCGCTGTAAGTTCGAAGCTTTCCGGAATAGCACCATCAAATTCTACGCCTTCTGGCGAAGGTTCCGGCATCGGATCGATGTGCCATTCGGGTTGGACTTTTTCCGCTGTAAGTTCGAAGCTTTCCGGATCAAACTCTACGCCTTCTGGCGGAGGTTCCGGCATCGGATCGATGTGAACTTCAGGTTCGACCTGTTCGGCCTCTAGTCCAAAGTGCGCTTCGATGGCATCCTTCGTATCTCTTACGGCCTCAGCTGCAACCTCTGGCTCACTCGCAGGTTCAGACATGTCCCCGGCCAGAACGGCCGAGGACATCAACAAACCTGCGAGAACCGAAACACCGCCCTGTGTGAGCAGGCGCTTAATCAAAATATCTTTTACCACAATCAGTTCTCCAACTCGTTTCCTCAACTCCCGGCGCGATCAAAGCGATTCGCCGGGTGGGTTCAGAAAGACATTACCTCTGCCACTCTACAATCTTTCGAAGGTTTGTGCGGGGGAATTGTGGCAAAATAAAGGCACATAAACAAAGGTTTATCAGGGAAATCAAGCAGTTGGGCGGATGGCGTCAGACCTTCATATCTACGCCAAGATGTTTTGCCACCGTGAAGATGTCCTTGTCGCCACGTCCACACATGTTCATCACGATGATATGGTCCTTGGGCAGGGTCGGGGCGATCTTCATCACATGGGCCAAGGCATGGCTTGGCTCCAGCGCGGGGATGATGCCTTCCAGCTTGCAGCACAGCTGGAACGCCTCAAGCGCTTCGGCATCGGTGATCGAGACATATTTCGCCCGGCCGATGTCATGCAGCCAAGAGTGTTCGGGCCCAATGCCAGGATAATCAAGACCGGCAGAGATCGAGAAGCCCTCCAGAATCTGGCCGTCAGGGTCTTGCAGAAGATAGGTGCGGTTGCCATGCAGCACACCAGGACGCCCGCCGGTCAGGCTTGCGCAATGCTGCATTCGGTCGTCCACGCCCTTGCCGCCGGCCTCAACCCCGATGATGTTCACCGAAGGATCATCAAGGAAGGGGTAGAACAGGCCCATGGCGTTCGATCCGCCGCCGATGGCGGCCACGACGGTATCGGGAAGGCGGCCTTTGCCTTCGTGTTCTTCCATCTGCCATCGCACCTCTTTGCCGATGATCGACTGAAAGTCACGCACCATGGCCGGATAGGGATGCGGACCAGCCACCGTGCCGATGCAATAGAAGGTATCGCGCACATTGGTGACCCAATCGCGCAGCGCGTCGTTCATCGCGTCCTTCAGCGTGCCCCGACCCGAGGTGACCGGGATCACCTCGGCACCGAGAAGTTTCATGCGAAAGACGTTTGGCGCCTGACGCTCGACGTCATGCGCGCCCATATAGACGATGCATTTCAGCCCGAACTTGGCACAGACCGTGGCGGTGGCCACCCCGTGCTGGCCCGCGCCGGTTTCGGCGATGATCCGGGTCTTGCCCATGCGGCGGGCAAGGATGATCTGTCCCAGAACATTGTTGATCTTATGCGCGCCGGTGTGGTTCAGCTCGTCGCGCTTCATATAGACCTTGGCACCGCCAAGATGGTCGGTCACTCGTTCTGCAAAGTAAAGCGGCGAGGGACGGCCGACGTAGTGCTTCCACAGATTGTCCATCTCGGCCCAGAAGGTCGGGTCGGTCTTGGCATGTTCATAGCGCGCCTCGAGGTCGAGGATCAGCGGCATCAGGGTCTCAGACACGAACCGCCCGCCGAACTGGCCAAAACGCCCGGCCTCATCCGGCCCTGTCATGTAGCTGTTCAACCCGTCCTCGGCCATGGCCCATCTCCCCCTGTGACTTGGGATTGGATGTAGCGCCCTTCTCGGCTCGGGGAAAGGGGGGCCGTCTGCCCCCCTCGACGCTTTGCGTCTCACCCCCCGAGGATATTTGGGCCGCATTGAAGGCGGAACGGGGAGATTAGAGCCAAATGTCGCGATTGGTGCCGGTGGCTTCTGTCACGCTGGCATAGCCGTCACGGGCCAAAAGCGCATCAAGCCCGCGGGCAATGTCGGTGACGAGGGACAGCCCGCCATAGACGAGTGCCGAATAAAGCTGCACCGCCGAAGCCCCGGCGCGGATCTTGGCATAGGCCTCATCTGCATTTGAGATGCCGCCGACCCCGATCAGCGGCAGTTTGCCCTCGGTCAGCTGCGAGAGTTGGGCAAGGACGCGGGTGGATTTTTCAAAGAGCGGCGCGCCAGAAAGTCCGCCCGCCTCATCGCGGTGGGTGGAGGCCAGACCGCTGCGCGACAGAGTGGTGTTGGTGGCGATCACCGCATCGATGCCGGTGGCCAGTGCAACTTCGGCCAGTTGTGCCAGTTCATCCGTGTTCAGATCGGGCGCGATTTTCAGGAAGATCGGGATCGGTTGGCTTAAGCCTGCGCGGGTTTCCATGACGCCTTGCAATAGGGCCGACAGGGCCGCTGGCCCCTGCAACTCGCGCAGCTTTTCGGTGTTGGGCGAGGAGACGTTCACCGTTGCAAAGTCGACATGCGGGCCGCAGACCGCAAGCACGCGCGCGAAATCGGCGGCGCGGTCGGTGCTGGTTTTGTTGGCCCCAAGGTTCAGACCCACCGGCACCGCGCCGCGCGGATGCGCCGCGAGCCGAGTGGCGATCACCGCTGCACCCTCATTGTTGAAGCCAAAGCGGTTGATCACCGCGCGGTCTTCGGTCAGGCGAAAGAGCCGGGGCTTGGGGTTGCCGGGCTGCGGCAGCGGAGTGGCCGCGCCAACCTCGACAAAGCCGAAGCCCGATTGCACCAAGGCACCAAGCGCGGTGGCGTTCTTGTCGTACCCAGCCGCAAGGCCGATGGGGTTGAGCAAGCTGAGCCCGGCGACCGTAGTGGCCAAGCGGCTTGAGCGCAGCGGGCCGGGACGGGGGGCAAGGCCCGCCCGCAGCGCGAGAAGGGACAGGCCGTGCGCGCGTTCGGGATCAAAGCGGTGGAGCAGGGCGAGGCCCAGGCGTTCGGTTGGGGTCAAATCACGCCCTCGGGAAAGATATGGCCCGCCGCACCAAGCGGCAGGGATTTGTCCCAGACCACTTCGGACAGGCTGAGCGCGCGGTAAAGATGCGGGAACAGCGCGCCGCCGCGCGAGGGCTCCCATTTCAGCGCCGGGCCAAGGGTATTGGCCTCGCACGCGACGAGAACAAGATCGCTGTCGTTGGCGAACCATTTCGCGGCCGTCTCTGCCACTTGGCTGGCAGTGGAGAAATGGATGAAGTCATCGGCCAGATCAATCGCCGCGCCGCGGGTCTGGCCTGCGGTGCGGAAGGCATCCCATTCGGGGCGGCGGAAGATCTTGTAGATCAGCATGGGGTTCACCTGCCCCAAGCCGGGGCGGGGGTCAAGCCCGCGCGCATCTGGAGCTGGGGGCAGTTTTCACGGGGCACAAGGCTTGAGCCTGCTCGGCGGGGATGCTATCTAGCACCTCAGCGCGGGTGTTGTGTAATGGTAAGACCTTAGCCTTCCAAGCTAAAGACACGGGTTCGATTCCCGTCACCCGCTCCAAATCATTTGCCTGCAGCATCGATTTCTACAGTTAACCCACTGAAAAATATGAAATCACTGAGGATTCGCAGCCTCTCTTCCAGAGTCTAGATCACATTTCAAACCAAAACTGTCCCATGCATTTACAGACGACGCGGCTTCTTTTTCTCTCGCACAGGGTTCCGAATGATCTTCTGGACCACTGCGACATCGACGGGACTGTGCAAGGGTTGAAGGCTAAATCAGCTTCTGTGGCCAAAGTCCGGTCCCTCATGGCAGCGGCGAAACTGGAAGAATACTGGTACCAACTGCGGGCAGATAACGCCCATCTGCCCGGTGTCCATTGGCTGAAAGCAGTGGGGGGATCGCATCGTACTTTGGCTGCTCAAACCGGTGGGCATGATCTCGGTCCTAGTCCTTGCCTCTGGCAACCCTGCTGGCAATTTCAGAGACCATTTCATCGCTTAGGCCAAACTCCGATTGTAGCCTTTGCAAGAGTTGATCCTCTTTCATCTCAACCTGACCATCTGAAAGGGCTTCTCGCAACTGCTGTTCGTAAAGCACTTTTTTTCTGGCCAATTGATTGGCAAAGGACGTCGCGACGATACCGCTGAAGATTGCCAAGGTTGCAATGCCCAAGAAGGCAGTGACGATTGCAATGGCTTTCCCGATGGGCGTGATCGGCGAGACATCGCCATAGCCCACCGTGGTGAGCGTGATCACTGACCAGTAAATTGCATGGGGAATCGATGCCAGTTTCTCGGGCTGAACCGCCGCTTCCGCGTAATACATCAACGCGGAACTCACCACGATGGCGATGGACAGCAGATACAAAACAGCCCCCCCAAGTTCAACAGAAAATCGGCTAAGTAATTGAATTCACTTGTGGCGATTTCTGGAATTGCCACAACAACAGGCGGTTCAAGCAGGCTTTGAGACGTCCAGGGCTTCGAAGAGGG
>JBILYK010000011.1:0-54100 GCA_044377735.1 Paracoccaceae bacterium
CGCGATCACTTCAAACAGTCCCGCGCCGCCGCTCTCGCCGAGTGGCGCTGCCTTCTTGCGGCCTGATACCTGAGTTGGGTTGGGCAAACGGAGACTGGTTCGCATTTGTCTGACAGCACCCATTGAACCGTTGGAGGGCCGAAACGATCACGCGTTCGTCCGTGGACACGCATTCACGGCGCTGCGCATCAATCACTCGCGTCGCAATCTCGGGCGACCCAATGATCCGCCGCATCTCGGCGATGACCGCGCCGTCCACCATGGCGGCGGCAAGGCGCATCGGACCAGCGCCGTTCGTCTCGCGGTTCCGGATCAGGTCCATCGACGTATAGTAATGATAGAGCCGCTCGCCTTTTCGTGTGTAGGTCGGCGTCATGGCTGTGCCCGTGTCGGTGAAGATGAGGCCCTTGAGAAGCGCTTCTGAGCTGTTGCGGTTCTTGGCGCGCCGGTCGCGCGGGCTTTGCTTCAGTATGGAGTGAACGCGGTCCCAGAGGTCTTGGCTGATGATGGCGTCGTGCTCGCCGGGATAGGACGTGCCCTTGTGCACCGCCTCGCCTAAATAGACGCGGCTGCCAATTAACTTGTAGATGAAACCCTTGTCGATGCGCTTGCCGCGCTTGTTGCGAACGTCTTCGGCCTGCAGCGCACGGGCCAGTATCGATGCAGAACCAAGGGCTGCGAAGCGATCGAATATCATCCGCACAGTTGTGGCCTCGGCTTCGTTGACCACCAGCTTGCGGTCCTTGACGTCGTAGCCCATCGGCACGAAGCCACCCATCCACATGCCGCGCTTGCGCGAGGCGGCAATCTGATCGCGACGCCAAAGCTCCGCCTCCTTCTTGATGAGAAAGGTATCGCCCTCGCGGTTGCGTCGATCCGGGAACATTTCCCGGACGCACCGCCCGACATCATCTGCCTCGATCCGATCCGCAATCTCTTCGATGGCGGCAAGGATGGCGGCGGCGAAAACGACAACGCCGCGATGATGTTCTTTCTCACTGAACGGGTGGAGCGGCTGCGCGAGGCCGTTGCCCCCGACTGCGGCGTCATCCTCGCCCACCATACCAAGAAGATGAACCGCAAGGCGGTGGGTGAAGATCCGTTCCAGGCGCTCTCCGGCGCAAGTGCGCTGCGTGGATTCTACACCTCGGGCCTGCTCATGCATCGCCCCGATGAGGAGAGCAGTCTGCGTCGCCTCGAGATCGAATTGCGCAACGGCCCATCGCTGCCGACCAAGCTGATCGACAAGGAGAACGGCCGTTGGGTGGAATTCAACCCCATGAACGAGCGCCTGGTGCGCAAGGAGCTCGGTGCAAAGCTTGATGCCGAGCGCTTGCGCAAGCACGACGTCATTCTTGGCGTCTTGCTCGACGAGGCTGCGGGCAGCCGCCTGTACACGACGATGCAGTTTGCCGAAGCCTTCGAAAACCTGGGCGGTCTTGGCAGCAAGCACACGATCCGAGACCGGCTGAGCGTCCTCGGGACGAAGGGCTTCGTGAAGTTCGTACGTGATGCCACCGCTTTCGGCTTCCCGGTGACCCGCTCTCATTCCGGCTATCTCTGCGTGGAGGGAATGACCTTCGGGCCGCCCGAAGAGGCGACGGACAGCGCCACCGGCGAGGTCACATCGACGCTGCGCCGGGTCCTTCCCAGCCACTACAAGTGCCCCCAGTCCGGGTCATATCTCGCGGTCGAAAACCCCGAGGTCTGGGTCTACCCGGAGGGGTCAGAAGATGAGCTCACTCATATGAGTGAGGCGTGAACTCATATGAGTGCACCAATCATGTTTTCAGCAAAATCAATGAGTTACGCCCAAAATATGAGTGAGGCGCCGCACTCATCCGCACTCATATTTTCTGATGTAAATCAGCTACTTAAGCCAAAAAGAACAGTTAGGTGTCAAAGCTCCCATACTACGTATGGGAGGGCCAACATGAAGAGTTGGCCCGTCCTCCCATGCAATGGCAGGCCTCGGGCTCCGCCTTGATGTGACCCGCTCTGCGCAGCCGATTCAGTGACGATCTGTCGCCCGACTGAGCAGCCGGCCCATCAAAACCAACCATCTCCCATCACCCCTCATAACGGAGACCATCATGGCTTCGAACACCCGAACTCTGCCTGTCGTCAGCCCAAGCCCCAAAGCTTGCCCTGGGACAGGAACCATCCTTGCCCTCGATCTTGGCACCACGACAGGCTGGGCCTTGCGCGGCCATGATGGCCTGATCACCACCGGCACGGCCAGCTTCCGCCCCGGCCGCTTCGATGGCGGCGGTATGCGCTATCTGCGCTTCACGAACTGGCTGACAGAACTCGACCGGCTGTCCGGACTCATTGCGGCCGTCTGGTTTGAAGAAGTCCGCCGCCACGCAGGAACGGACGCCGCCCATGTCTATGGCGGTCTGATGGCCTCGCTCACCTCGTGGGGCGAATTGCGCGGCATTCCATACGAGGGCGTGCCGGTAGGCACGATCAAGCGCCATGCCACTGGACACGGCAACGCGCCCAAAGAGGCAATGATCGCGGCCGCCCGTGCACGCGGCTACGGCCCGGCGGACAACAACGAGGCCGACGCGATTGCCATCCTGCACTGGGCCCTGGAGACCCGGGGAGGTGCAGCATGAGGCTCTACCCGAAAGGCTACGGCGGCCAACGCCGGGATCCGGAACAGGTGAAGCGCGAAGGTTGGCACGAACAGGGCTTACTGGCGGTTAGCGTCAACGACCAACGACTGACCTGGCCGGAGCGTGCGTTGGTCGAACAGCTTGGCGCAAAGCTTTATGGAAAACGCACAGTTGGTGGGGAGATGCGCCATGGCTGATCGCATCTGGACCGCCGAGGATGTTGCGGATCATTTCGAGGAGGCGTTCCGCACCCTGCGCAAGCTGCCGCCGGTAAAGGTGCAGGGATACTTCAACGCCTGGCCGCAGATCGTGCGGTCGGAAAAGGAGATTCACGCAATGGAGCCGCAGCCGATGCGGGTATGGCCTTCGACCAGTGCCATCACACGGCTGGAGCAGACCTTCGACTGGGTGCTGTGGATCGGTGAGGACGAACGTCGCCTGATCTGGTGGCGAGCCGCCCGCCGGCCCTGGAAGGAGATTACCTACGATTTGGGTGTCGACCGCAGTACCGCTTGGCGGCAGCACAAGCTGGCGCTGACCAAGATTGCAGCTCGGCTCAATTCATATTGACCAAATTGGATCGGATGGTTCTAAATGGCCTTCCCGATCCAACAATCATCTAGGCGCAAAGTTGGATGTCGGGGCGGGGGAGACGACACCGATGCTCAGAAGCGAACTTATCGCAAAGCTTGCAAATGAAAATCCTGGGCTCTCCCAGGCGCACTTGGAGATAGTTGTTCGCAGCATTTTTGATGCGATAACTGAACAACTCGCTTCCGGTGGTCGAGTAGAACTTCGTGGGTTCGGCGCCTTCAGTGTGCGCAAACGCGATGCGCGAGTTGGGCGCAATCCACGTACTGGTGAAGCCGTTTCGGTCGTAGGGAAGGCGGTTCCTCACTTTAGGGCAGGCAAGGAACTGAGAGATCGCCTGAATGCTGCAGGTGCATAAAGTGTTGCAACACTTTTCCTTTCGACAATCGCAACAAATTCGTGCTATCTAAAAGGCATGATGGGGAGAGTGCGTCGGAAAGACGTTTCTCCCCGTTTTTGTTGGTTACTTGCGCTCGATGAGCCGAAGGACCCGAGCGGGAACGCCGATTGAGCGCAGGAACGCAATTTCTTCGTGTTGGTCACGACTGATATGCTCGCCAGGCTTCTTTACCTCAACCAAGCGGAAAAACGACACCTTCGCTTCCTGACGCTTCTTGGCGAACAAGAACAGGTCCGGTGTGCCAAATCTCTCGACCCGCTCGGGCGAGAGATGACGACGGAGGATTTTTTCAAGTTGACCAGGCCCCAAGGCCTGAAAGAGGCACGCCACAGTTGATGCGTCCGGCAGCCGGAAGTGATGGCTGTCGTTGTCTAGGCCCAGGTCTTGTCGACCCGCTGCGATCTGCTCGACTGACAGACTGCATATCTGTTTTGCTTCCGAACCGAACGCGTAGCCAATGGCGCGCCAGGTGTTTGGTCCCAACCTGCAACCATGGAATGTGTGGCCAACCATTGTCCTGCGTCGCCAACGCCGCAGGACGACGTCCTCTGGAATATCTCGCTCATCACCTTTGCCTTCGGGATCCACGAGGTATTGGACCCTGCTGCCATCGTTTAAGCGGCCGCGCACGACATGGCTGATGCGGAGCGCCGGCGCTTTGTTGATTTCGGTGTCGAAGGTGGGCGCTTGAGCCATTTTGCAGTTCTCTCGCGTGTACGCGTATATGAGACGATGAGGATCAGTGGCACTGCAAGAGGCAAAACAAAGCTGAACTCGGTGACCAGGTTTCCGAAAAAACCGTCTCCGTTCAAAATGTTTCGCCTCGCAACCCATTGAAATTGAACGGGTCCCTCCTGTTTGTAACCGTATTCGGGGGGGCGAGGCTCGACGCTTTCCCAGTGACACCCCTGAAAACACCCGTTTCGTTTCGGTTCCCGGACCTGCGGTTCGCTTTGACGCGAAACCCAAGAAAACAAAGGCCTGACGATCTGACACAACCCGCCTGAACCGAAACGGGGATCCGACCCCATTTCGTTTCACGGACCTTTGGTTCGCGCATCAAGCATCCCCGAGGACATTCCCATGGACGTTGTCGACCTGCCGCTCGAGCAGATCATTCCCTATGCGCGTAACCCGCGCCGCAACGAGCAGGCGATCGCGACGGTCGCGGCCTCGATCCAGGAATTCGGGTGGCGCCAGCCCATCGTCGTGGACGAGGCGATGGTGGTTCTCGCTGGGCACACGCGGCTGGAAGCGGCCCTGTCGCTTCAGGCGACGGTTCTCATCTTCGATCGCCTTCATCTGGCCAACCATGGACGCATCCATCCCGCCATACTTGGCACGCCATTTGTAGAACGACGCATCGCTCATCCCATGCTCGCGGCACAGCTCGGAAACTGGCACACCGCCTTCCGCCTGACGCAAAATCGCGATGATCTGCGCTTCAGTGTATCTGCTTGTCTTCATTCGTAATCTCCTCGTTCATCTTGCCGAGAAAATTCTACTTTTGCACCCCACTAAAATCGGGGGTGATTACCCCCTATCACTTCAAACAGTCACGCACCGCCGCTCTCGCCGAGTGGCGCGGCCTTCTTGCCGCCTGAAACCTAGCTGGGTCGGAGGAAACGGAGACTGGTTCGCATTAGTCTGACAGCACCTCGCGCCCAACTCGCTCGGCGGGTTGCTGAGTAGTCCCGCGCTTACCTGCGGGAAGCGATACATTCAGGTCTTCCGGCAGTTTTTCGTGTGAACCCGCCAGCCAAAGACCACCCTACCAGAGCACCTATTTGCGCCCAGTGGTGCGATCCAGCAGGCGGACCAGATTGCCGCCCATGACCTGAGCTGTTTCTTCGGACGTCAGGTGGCAGCCAGTCAGGACAGGGATCGTCTGGTCAAACCTCAGAAACTCCAGTGCCGGGCTGAAGTCCGATCCCCAGAGGCACTTACCGGGCCCAAAGGCTGCCAAAACGTCGGCCACAAACGGATATGCCGCCCACTGCGGCCACAGGCCCGGAGGATCGCAGATCGCATAGAGGCCGGAGATCTTGACGTACACGTTATCGCGCCCGGCTAGCGCCAGCAACGGGCGCAGTCTGTCCTGCAATTCCTGCCCTTGCGGAGGTGCGCCGTGGCGGCCGGGCAGACCTACATGGGAGAATAGAAAACGACAGTCAGGTGCAGCGGCAATCACCGGGGCCAACAGCGCGGTCGCCTCGGGGCGGGCGTTCAGCGAAATCAGCGCCGCATGGTCGTTCAGGGAGCGCCATACCTCTACTGACCAACCCAACAGCGCGGCCGCCGCCGCCGCGTCCGCAACATACAGCGCCAGCCCCCGGTGGCCCTCTGCCAGCCGGTCGCGAATCCATGCCGCATCGGGCGGCGCGCCGACATCGCGGAAGGCCAGGCTGTGCAGCCATTCGCGCCCCGGGGCCAGCTCGCGCAGATAGCGGTTGTTATCGGGGTCGATCGCGTCGGCCTCATATCCGATCACCAGACCCGCCCGGATGCCGTGCGTCTGGCGAAGACGATCGTAGGCATCGATGTCGGACAGGCCGCCCATACGGGCATGGATCGAAGCGGGCCCATATCCATGCTGGAACAGGTGCAGATGGGCATCGGCCAGCATCACGCCGATCCGGACCCGACAAGACCAAGGTCGGCCAGCACCATTTCTACCGCCTTCAGGCCTGCGATGGCATCGTCCATGGTGACCTCTGGCGGTGCGATACCGGTGCTGATGGCGGCAAGGAAGGCTGTCTGTTCCGCCAGCAGCGCGTCTTCGGTCGGATCGCTGTGAAAGATCCGCCCTGCTGCAGAAGAGGTCAGGCCGGACCCGACGACCAATTCAAGGCTGCCATCTTCGCCCAGAACCTCAATCCGGTCGGGTGGGGCATCTACGCCGGGATAGGTCCAAGCCGAGACCAGCTGCCACAGGACGCCACCGCTGTCACGCAGCGTGGCATGGGTGACCGAACGCCCATCGCGGCCCTTCACCCGATCCGCCCGCGCAGATACCGCGCGGTTGCCTGTCATCCACTGCGCAAGATCAATGTCGTGAATCATCGTCATCAGGACTGGGTCAATGTCGGCATAGCGCAGCGCATGGCCCGCATCGCGGCAGCGCCGCGATGTGACCGACAGCACACGCCCGATGGTGCTGCGATGCACCGCATTGGCCAGGGCCATGTGCTGCGCGGAAAAGCGCAGTACGTGGCCCGGCAGCGCAAAGGTTCCGCTGGCTGCCGCAAACCGCCCGATCTGCGCCGCTTCGCTGCTGGTCAGCGCAACCGGCTTTTCTACCAGAACCGGAATGCCGCGCGCCAGAGCCGCCGCGGCCAAAGGCAGATGTGCGGCGGCGGAGGCGGCGATGATAACGCCATCAGGGCGAAAGGTGTCCATGAGCGCAATCGCGTCCAGCCCTGTCTCTGCGCCGAAATCGGCCCGCGCGCGGTCCGCTAGGGCGACCATTGGGTCAGCCGCTGCGATCACCACGCCCTGCCCCAAAAGAAGCTCCATATGCGTGCGCCCAAAGAGCCCGGCACCAGCAACCAAGATTCTCATAAAACGGTACCCTCCAGCCCCGCCCCACAGACCAGCGTGCAGATGCGGCGGGACTCAGCAAAGGCCGCCGGATGCACACGAAGAGCCGCCATCGTGGCTGCGCCGGCAAGATCGGCAGCAATGCCAAACTCGCGCCACAACCAGCGCGAGGCGGCAAGCATATCGTCATCCTCGACTAAGAGGATTTCATCGATCACGCCCTGCGCGATCTGGAAAATCCGTTCGTCGGTCTTGTGGCAAGACATGGTGGGGACACGGCTTGTGACCGCATCGAGGCCAACAAGCCTGCCGGCCTTCAGACTGACGGCAAGGGTCGGCGATCCGACGGGCTCGACACCGATGATTCTGACACCAAGCCGCAGGGCACGGATCACCGTGCCCAACCCCGAGATCAGCCCACCCCCCCCAATGGCAACCACCAGAGTATCAAAGTCGCCCGCCTGTTCGACCAGTTCCAGCCCAACAGTGCCCTGTCCCGCCACGACCTGCGGATCAGCGAATGGGTGGAAATAGGTGGCACCGGTTTGCGCGACATCGGCCCGGGCCGCCGCATCAGCGGTGACGAATTCGTCGCCTGCGATGGTCACCGTCGCGCCCCAGCCCCGCATCGCCACTGCCTTTGCGGGCGAGACGCCCGAGGGTACATAGATCCGCGCGGCTTGCCCAACGAGCGAGGCGGCCCGAGCCACGGCTACGCCGTGATTGCCACCTGATGCCGCGACAATGCCAGCGGCGATCCGGTCCGGTTGCAGGTCCGTCAGTCTGCTCATGGCACCCCGCGCCTTGAACGACCCCGTCACCTGATGCAGTTCCAGCTTGGCTACCACCTCGGCCGCGACCGGCAGTGGCTCACGCGTGCGACCAAGAACCATCACCGGGGTCAGACGTATTTGGCCCGCGATGCGGTCCCGCGCCCCCTCTATATCCGAAAGTGCGATCATGCTCCGGCTCCGGTCAGGCCCATGGGTAAGCCCTTGGCGGGGGCAGCGACGACCAAGACGCAGTTTCCTGGCGCAACACGGCCCAGATGACGCCTGCCAAAAACGATCCCGTCCAGCGCGTAGCAAAGAGTTACCGGACGAAAGGCGGTGTCCCAGGGGCGGTGGATGCGTCCGGCGGGCTGGCCCGCGAATACAGGGGTCCCAAGCTCGTGAAATGGCTCGAACACGCCATCGTCGTCGGCATAGACGTAGGCGGCGGGGCCTTGCAAATCGAGGATTTCGCCTGCCTGTGGCGGAGCATTGCCTGTCGCTTCTATTACCCCCAGATGGGCCAGCACATTGCGCACGCCCTTGCGGCAGATGTCTAGCGCATCCAGAGACACCGTCCCGCCGCCACGCATTTCTGTGCCGACGGTGGTTAGCCCGGCCCGGCATGCTGTCGCCGTTGCCGTGCGCGGATCGCCCAGGTTGCCGATCACAACCGTATTTGGCGCACCAAATGCACGCACGGCTGCGACGTTGCGCGCATAATGCCGGGAATCCTCGACCGGTTCGATGATCGCGCTGGGAAGGATCTGCAGCGACGATCCGCCCGAATGAAGATCCAGAAACGCATCGCCCATCGGAAAGATTTGATCGGTCAGATAAGCCGCGATCTGCTGGGTGATCGTGCCCCTGGGGTCGCCCGGAAACGCCCGATTGAGGTTTACACCGTCAACCGGGGAAGTGCGCTGGGCCGACGTGCAGGCATGAACGTTGTTGGCGGGCATCATGATCAGGCGGCCGCTGACCTTGGCAGGGTCAAGGTCGCGGATCATTTCGGAAATGGTGATCGACCCTTCATATTCGTCGCCATGGTTACCCCCTTCTAGGATCACCGTCGGCCCGGTCCCGTTCGCGATGATGCCGATGGGCAGGCGGGTTACGCCCCAGGCGTCATCATGCGGCGAATGGGGGAACATCACGAATCCAGCCTGACGACCCGGCTTGTCGAAATCGACGGTAGCAAAGGCATTTCCGGTGGGTCGGTCAGGCGAGGTCATTGTGTTGTTCCTGTCATTGTCTGTCTGGGTCGAATGGGTCTGCCGATAGCGGTGATTTCGGCTGCAAGTGCAGCGGCGGCGGCCGCGTCAACTGCGCCGAACTCATAGGCGAAATCCATGGTTTTGCCGGGCGGCAGGTAGACCAGTTGTCCGCGCCGGCCAGCCGCGGCCAAACCGTCGGGATAGGCCGTAGAGGGCATCATGAAACCAGCCGCATCCTCATCACCATTGCGAATGATCCAGCGCACCGCCAATGGAAGTTCGCTGGTCCGCCATGTCACGAAATCCGCCGTGCCGTCTGGGTGCATTTGGGCGGCATGGGTCTGTCCGTTGGGACCGGGGACAGGGCGCAGAACCGCAACACTTTCCACTGACATTGAGCCGGATGCGGGAACATCACGCAACGCCGATGCTTGCGGCGCGGTCCAAGCGGCGGCGTCGCGTTCGGCGAGTGAAGCATTCAGCGCCGGTTTGCAGGTTTTGCGGATCAGGATGTCACCATCCTGCGCCGTATCGATGAAACGGCCGCCATCGGCAGGGCGGAAATTGACATGGGCCAGATAGAGCAGGTTCATCGGGCGCTGCTGACGGTTCTGGATCCGCATGCGGACGCTGATCCGGGTACTGCCTTGCCTGATCCGCAGGCTGGCCGTCGCATCATAGCTGTGGCCAAAGGCGCGGGTCTGGCGGGTAGTGCCTGTCAGCGTAGCGGCCATCGCGCCATCCAGACTTTCCAGCTGGATCAGGGCGTTGTCATAGCGCGCATTGGGTAGCTCGCCGTGCAGCGGGTGGCTGTCGTCGAGCCCGGGATTGCCCATCGCCGCCGCCCCACAATGCAAAAGGAGCCCGCCATAATTGCTTAGAAAATCGGCGGTATCTTGCGGTTCGTCGAAGGCCGACCCCATGGTCAACCGCCGCCCAAGGAACGTGGCATCCCACACCTGCTGCCCCTGAAATGGCAGCACGATTACCTCGCCCGCGCCATTGAGGATACGCAGAGCGGCCACCCCAGACCGGTAGCGGAAGCCATTTACCACAATGCCTCCCGCTTTCGCGAACGTCCGTTCCACCGGCCCGAATTGATCAGGAGAGAGAGGGATCTCGACCGGGCCTGTCATCGGATCGTCCTTGGCGAAAGCTGGTTGAGCTTAACCATGCAGCCCATCTGCCGGAACAAACCAGCGGCCGCAGCGCGGATGTCGACAACGGTCGAACGTTCGGCCCGATTTGGAAACCGACCCGCCTTCAGCACGATCCGACCATTGATGACCACCATATGAACTGAGCGGGACCGCGGCGCATGGTCCAAATTTCGGATCATGTCGGTCGAGTGCGCTATCTCGGGACGATCCAGCCTATTGATCACGATGTCGGCGCACTTGTCTGCCTCCCGCCTACCGAAGCTATCCTCCCGCCCCGCGGCACGCGCGCCCGCGCCCGTTGCCATCGACAAACCGCCCTCGGCAATCAGAAAGTGACGGACACCATACACGCCGCGCGCCTCAAGTTTGGCACGGCTGATCTGCTGCCTGAGGTCAAAACCACTCGACCAGTTTGCGGAATCCGAGCCCAGCTCAATTGTTGCGCAGCGCCGCCACAACTCGGCAGGCTGCCCGTGGACTGAGCCCCCGTGCCCGCACATTGTTAAGGCAACAGGTGCCGAGGCGATCAAATTTCCCTTATCGGCCAGCACATCACATCCCGTACGCGTTAGGTTGCTGGCCTGCCCAAATGTCACGTTCCGATCCCAAAATCCAATGTCGTTCAGGTGCAACAAAGGGTCCTTGTCCAACCTCTGGCGGTCAGCCTCGGTGTCAGCGGTGCTGTAGGACTGGTGCAGGTTCATGGTGTGACCCATTTGGTGATCCAGGATAATTGTTAGTGTATCGCGGACCTCTGGTCCACCGGGCGATGCTTCTGGGTGCAGGTCGGCGATATCCCAAAGCGCTTTGCGGTCTGACTGTGTTGTAGGACCTATCGATTCAGCGACACATTCAACCTGGAGCGAACGATCTCCTCACACGATTTATGCAAGGCCGAACGCGCCGCCGCCCTCGCCGAGTGGCGCGGCTTTCTTGCCGCCTGATGCTATGGTGCGGTTGGGGAAACAGAGACTGGTTCGAATTTGTCCGACAGCACCGGGCCGGGCGTTTCATGTGATCCAAGGACGACCGACTGCAGCAGGTTCTGCCCGGCTGCGATCTTAAGGGCCAGACTGAAGAACGTGTCGCGCTCTTCTGCAGTCAGCGGGGCGAAGAGCTCCGCCTGCCTGCGCAGTGACATGGCGGTCATCTCGGCCAGAATCTGCTGGCCCTGCGTCGTGGTGAAGAGCCGCTTCTCACGGCCATCAGATTCTGACGCGCCCTGCCGGACATACCCGCGCTGTTCCAGAAGCGAAATCGCACGGCTGATGGTGTTTTGCGGCCGGGGAAAGATGGTCCGGATTTCCTTGGCGCGGATGCCGGGAAAACGGTCGATGGCATAAAGGCTGGACCAGGCATGGACCGGGATCTGGTAAGAACCTTCGATGAACCGATTCGTCACGGCGTTATTGCCCAGCACGATATAGCTGATCAGCATCAACTCCCGCAGATCGCCTGCGAATACGGTTGTCAGTTTTTCGTTCAACGCCATGAAACTCATCCGATGCAAACCTGCGCATCGGGTGTAACCGAAAGATTCGGTCTTGTCATGTCGATCCATATGGATCAATCTTTCTTGAAACGGGCGTTGGAGATTGCGATGATTGCTTTGGGCGTTGACGTCGGCGGCACCTTCACGGACCTAGTTCTCGCCGATCTGGACCAGCGTAAGGTGACGATCCACAAGACGCCATCGACACCGTCGAACCCGGCCTTGGGTTTCGTTAATGGGCTAAAGGCAATCTGTGCCCTTGCGGGGATCGAACCGCGCCAGATTGACAGCGTTTTCCATGGCACAACGGTGGGCACCAATGCGATGCTAACCCATGGTGGGGCCGTTACGGGGATGATCACCAATGACGGCTTTCGCGACGTGTTGCACATCGGCCGGCACCAGCGTCCGCAGCATTATTCGATCATGCAGGATTTACCTTGGCAAAGCCGCCCGCTGATCCGCCGCCGGTTTCGCAAGACTGTGGCGGGCCGTCTGGATGCGACGGGTGCCGAACTGGTGCCGCTGGACGAAGGCGCCGTCGCCGCCATGGCGCGGGAATTGGGTCTGGCAGGGGTGGAAGCCATTCTCGTGGGCTTCCTGTTCTCTTATGTGAACCCGACCCACGAACGCCGCGCCGCGCAGATCGTGCGTGATATCCTGCCGGATGTATTCGTCACCACCTCTGCCGAGGTCTCGCCGCAGTTCCGCGAGTTCGAGCGGTTCACGACCGGGGCCATGTCGGCCTTCATCGGCCCCAAGGTCCGTCGTTATATAAGCGAATTGCAGGATGAGTTGCACGCCCTTGGCGTGACAGGTGCATTCCGCATCATGACGTCGAGTGGCGGGCTCGCCACGCCTGAGATGATTGCTGAGCGCCCAGCGACCACCCTGCTGTCAGGTCTGGTCGCTGGCGTGCGCGGCGGAGCCTGGGTCGGTGAACATGCCGGCACGAACCAACTCATCACGCTGGACATCGGCGGCACCAGTGCCGACATCGGCATCGTCCGCGATGGCCGACTGTCTGAAGCAGATGCCCGCAGCGCCTCGATTGCCGGGTTTCCGGTGATGCTGCCGATGATCGACATCCACACCATCGGCGCGGGTGGCGGGTCCATCGCTTATCTGGACCGTGGCCATGCCTTCCGGGTTGGCCCCGAGAGTGCCGGTGCCGATCCCGGCCCTGCCGCCTACGGCAAGGGGGGCACGCTGCCCACCGTTACCGACGCCAACCTTGTGTTGGGCCGGCTCGCTGCAACGAACTTCCTGGGTGGTCAGATCACGCTGGATGCCGAGGCTGCAACGCGCGTGATTGGCAAATTGGCTGCCGAACTAGGCCGCACCCCGGACGAGACGGCAGAAGGCGCGCTGACCGTTCTGAACAGCAACATGGCCAACGCAATTCGCTCGCGCACCGTGCAAAAGGGCATCGACCCGCGTGACTTCACCCTGTGCGGTTTTGGCGGGGCAGGGCCGCTGCATGCCGCCGAAGTGGCAGGCATGCTGGGTGTGCGGCATGTGCTGATTCCGCCCCATCCGGGCATCACATCGGCCATCGGCCTGCTGACGGCCGATCTCGAATACCACGCGCTCCGCACAGCCTTTGCAGTCAAGGGCGCGCTGGACAGAGGCCGCCTTCAGGGCCTCTTCAGCGACATGGAGTCCGAACTGTCGGGCATCTTTGCCAACGATGGCGTGCCGGTGGCGCGCACCCGTATGCTGCGGCAGGGTGACTTGCGCTACGTAGGGCAGGGGTATGAGTTGAAGATCGACTTCCCGGCAGGGGAGATCACCGAAGACGCGCTTGAACAGGTCTGGGCCGCATTCCACGACCGTCATCGCGCCGAATACGGCCATGCGTTCGAGGCAAGCCCAATCGAGATTGTCACCGTCAAGGTGCGTGGCATTGGCGAGGTGGAAAAGCTGGGCGAACCCTCGGCCTACACCGGCGCGGTCCAGCCCCAAGAAATCGGACGCGGGCGCTGTGTTTTCCGTGTGAGTGACGTGCTGCAAACCTTTGACACGCCCTATCTGGACCGCAGGAGCCTGCCGGTTGGCCAAGATATGCACGGTCCGGCGATCCTGTTGCAGACCGACACAACTACTGTGGTCCCGCCCGGCTGGACCTATAGCGCCGACAGGTTCGGCAATGTGCGCATGACCTTTGATCGGGGGCTGCAAGGATGAAAACCCGCGTTGATCCATTTCTGGCCGCCGTCATCCACGGGGCTCTTGAAAACATCGCTATCGAGATGGGCCACAAGCTGATGCGGATGAGCTACTCCAGCATCATCCGAGAATCCGAGGATTTCGGGGCGGCGCTGACCGATGCCACTGGGCGGCAGCTGTGCGAATGCACGATGTCCACTCCGCTGCAATCGGGTCCGATCCCGGGCTATATCGAAGGTATCCTGCGTGAGTTGGTCAAGCGCGGCGATACCGTCAAGCCGGGTGATGTGTTTATGCATAATGACGCCTATGGCGGTGCGTCGCACGGGCCCGACGTGGGCTTTGCCGTACCGATATTTCATAAAGGTGTCTTGGCGGGATTTTCTGTCACCACCGCCCACCATCTGGACATCGGTGCACTGACGCCGGGCAGCTGCGGCATTGTTGACGCCGTGGATGCCTATGCCGAAGGGCTGCAGTTCAAAGCCATCCGCGTCTATGACGCCGGGCACAAGGTGGAGCCAGTCTGGCAGATCCTGAGGTCGAATATTCGCATCGCTGATCTGGTCGTGGGCGACATGGAAGCGCAGGTCGCCGCCGCCCGAATCGGGGCCGACCGTTACGCCCAGCTGTTGGACCTATACGGACTGGAAACCGTCACGGGCGCCTATGAGGATCTGCTCGATTATTCTGAAAAGCTGATGCGCGATGCGATCTCGGCCATTCCGGATGGGATCTATAACGCCCGCACCTATATCGATGGTTATCTTGACAGCGTCGATCCTGCCTTGAAGGAACTGCCGATCGAGGCAACTTTAACCATCAAAGGCTCGGAAATCCATGTCGATCTGACGGGCACCGCGCCGCAAACGACGAACAAACCCATCAACATGCCCTTCGTTGGCACCGTCGATTGCGCGGTCTGGCTGACATTGCGGTCCATTCTGCTGGATAGCGATATTTACGGTAACATCCCGCAAAACAGCGGGCTGACACGGCCCATCACGATCTTTGCCCCCAAAGGTTGCCTCGCCAACCCGATCTATCCCGCCCCGGTGATCGCCCGATTCTGCCCCGGCAACGCGCTGGCCGATACGGTGATGAAGGCCATCGCCCCCGCCGTACCGAAACAGGTCAGCGCGGGCATCGGCAACCTGCGCGTCATGGCGTTTTCCGGGGTCTCCAACAGCAACCCTTGGGTGCATATGGAGATCATGGAAGGTGCATATGGCGGCCGCTTCGGCAAGGACGGCATGGACGCGGTCGACACCCTTTACGCGAACACCCGCAACAACCCAGTCGAGGATATCGAAAGCCATCTGCCTCTGCGCGTTCTGAACTATCAACTGCGCGAAAACGTGGCCGGCCCTGGCCAGTGGCGTGGTGGGATCGGGTCGATCCGTTCCTTTGAACTCCTTGAGGATGGGGCCGTCTCAATCGAAGGCGATGGCCAGCGGTTCAACCCTTGGGGCTTCCTTGGCGGATCTGACGGCTCTCCGGCTAAGGTTGAACTTTCGCATCGTGATGGCGGCATGGAAAACCTGCCGTCTAAAATCCCCTACCGCCACCTCGCACGCGGCGACCGGATCACGGCCTATGGTCCCTGCGGTGGCGGATATGGCGACCCGATGCTGCGGGCGCCCGAAGATGTTCTTGATGATGTGCTGGACGGTCTGCTCGACGCTGACATGGCACGAACAGCCTACGGAGTCATCATAAACGGTGCTCGACTGGACCTTGCAGCGACGCAGGCCCTACGCGGGCAAAAGACGTGAAGACCGCAGAAGAAAAGTCCACCTTCATCAGGGATTGAACGACATGACATCGCACCTTCGCACTACGTCGCTTGCAGCGGCGCTGGGACTTGCGTCCCTTTCTCCGGCCTATGCCCAGGATGGCGTCGCCGCGGCGACTGAAGCCATCGCCAGCTATTCGGTCCTGCCCACCTTCACGGCGCCCGGCCCGGCATTTGATGCCAAAGCCTGCATGGCCGACAAGAAGATCTTCACCATCCCGGCCTCGAGCGCAATTCCCTTCATTAAGACCATCGCTGACCACAAGGGTGAACTGGCCGCCAAGCTGGGTTTTGAGCACATGGTCTGGGAAAACCAGGGCGATCCAACCCAGTGGATCCAAGGCATTGAACATGCGGTGAACAATGGTTTCGCCCTTGTCAGCCTGCTGGCCGGTGCCGATCCGCGCTTTTTTGAACCTCAGGTTGCTGCCGCTCAGGCCGCAGGGGTCAAGGTGGTCACCTCGCACCTGACGGGCCTCGAACAGGACGCCCCCGCAGGCGTCGATGCGGCGACCGCCATCGACTACAAGAAGGCGGGTGAGTTGATGGCGAACTGGACCATCTCCAAGACGGGCGGCAAGACCAATGCGCTGGTTCTGGTCTCGAACGAGGCGCTGTCGACCGACAGCATCGTCTCGGGCCTGACTGAGGCTTTTGCCGCGAACTGCCCAGACTGCAAGTATGAAATCGTCAACGTGCCGATCATCGAATGGGCCACCAAGATCCAGCCGACCGTCGCTGGTGCGCTGCAATCCAACGCCGATCTTAACTATGTCATCCCGATCTATGACAGCATGTCCACCTTCGTGACCCCTGCCATCGCTATCGCCGGCAAGGGCGACGCCGTCAAGGTCGCCACCTTCAACGGCACGCCCTTCGTGCTGGACATGATCCGCGACGGCTCAGTCGAAATGGACATCGGCGAAAACCTGGATTGGATCGCCCATGCCATGCTGGACGCCGAAATGCGCCTGCTATGTGGCCAAGAAGCGATCCGTGATAGCAAAGTTCCGCTACGCGTATTCAGCGCCGAGAACGTGGCCGAGGTCGGTTCCCCTGCCGATGCAGCGATGGGCTATGGCGACGCCTACCAGGCGGGCTACAAAGACCTGTGGATGCTGGCTGAGTGACCGATCTGCCCGCCCCGCGTCTGGCGATCCGTGGCTTAACTAAGGCTTTCGGCGGGGTCCGTGCGTTGTCGCGCGCGGACCTGACCGTGATGCCCGGTGAGATCCACGGGCTTCTGGGTAAGAACGGGTCGGGCAAATCTACGCTGATCAAGATCCTGTCAGGCTTTCACGCGCCTGACGAGGGCACCCTTGACATCGACGGCCAGCCCATCGCCCTGCCGATCCCTTCGGGGAAAAGCGAGGCGCATGGGCTGGCCTTTGTTCACCAGAACCTGGGCCTGCTTGCCGATGCGTCTGTGCTCGAAAACCTGATCGCCGGGGATTACAATCGTCTCAACCCCTGGGCCATTAACTGGAGTGCCGAGGCCGGCCGCGCCCGCCGCCTGTTCGCCGAACATCACCTGAACCTTGATCCCCACGCCCCTGTCAGTGCCCTGTCGCCGGTTGAACGCGCCCAGCTTGCCATAGTGCGCGCAGCCGACCGCGTCCAAGTCCACCGCGCCCACGGCTTTGGCGGGGTGCTGGTGCTGGACGAACCCACGCCATTTTTGCCGATCGAGGATGTGAAGGTGCTGTTCGCCACAATGCGCCGCCTGACAGCCACCGGCGTAAGCATCATCTTCGTCTCCCATGACATCGACGAGGTGATGGAAATCACCGACCACGCAACCGTTCTACGAGATGGTGAAGTGATAGGCAGCTTTGAAACCGCCTGCACCGACCGCGCCCAGATCGTTGCCGCCATCGTTGGCTATTCCATGACGACCGAGCGCGTGATCGGCCCCTATGCCGCCAGTGCCACGCCCTCCATTCAGATCAACGCCCTGTCTGGCCAGATCGTCCGCGATGTCAGCTTCACCCTGCGTTCCGGCGAGATTCTGGGCCTGACCGGCCTTATCGGCTCGGGCTATGACGAAATCCCCTATCTTCTGTCGGGTACCACGCCGGCAGGGCAGGGCCAGTTGAAACTGGCCCCCGCCACGCATGACCTGACCCGCATGACCCCTTCTGCCGCCAT
This sequence comes from Paracoccaceae bacterium, assembly GCA_044377735.1. GTDB lineage: Bacteria > Pseudomonadota > Alphaproteobacteria > Rhodobacterales > Rhodobacteraceae > Tabrizicola_A. The sequence continues at coordinate 17,904 of JBILYK010000011.1, forward strand.
CGCAGTCGGCATCGCCCTGATCCCCGCTGACCGACAGCGCGCCGGCCTGGCGCTCGACCTGTCGCTGACCGAAAACGTCACGCTGCCCCTCCTGGGCCGCAGCCACCGCGCTCTGATGCTGAACCACCGACGCCTGTCTGATATTACCGCTAGCCTCATGGCCCGCTTTGCGGTCAAGGCTGATCACCCCAGTCAACCCGCCTCGGAACTGTCGGGCGGCAACCAGCAGAAGCTGGTCCTGAGCAAATGGCTGCAACTGGGGCCTCGCCTCGTCTTGCTGGACGAACCGACGCAGGGAATCGACGTGGGGGCAAGGCGCGAGATTTACGACCGCCTGGTCCAACTGTGTCGCAGCGGCACCTCGGTCATCTGCGCCACATCTGAATTCGAACAGCTCGAAACCATCGCCCACCGCGTTCTGGTTTTTGACCGGGGCCGCATCAAGGCTGAGCTTGCCGGTGACGATGTGACGAAATCTGCCATCGCCCATGCCTGCTATCAGGAGAACCGGACCCATGCGTGAGCCTAACCTTGCCTATCAGGTCGAACGCTTTGGCCTTGTAATCGTCTGGATCGCCGTAGTCCTGCTGTTCGGCGCAATGCGCCCCGATACCTTTCTGACATGGTCCAATTTCTCGACCATCTTCGGCTCTCAGGCGGTGCTGGTCATCGTGACGCTTGGCCTGGTCGTGCCCTTGACTGCGGGGGATTTCGATCTGTCGATCGCGCAGGTGTTGACCTTCGTGTCGATGGTAACCGCGATCCTGTCGGCAAAACTAGGCGTGACGCTGTGGGTCATCATTCCGACCGTCCTTGCGCTGGGGGCATTGGTGGGGGCGATCAACGGGGCGCTGACGCTGTATTTTCGCGTCCATTCGTTGATCGTGACACTGGGCGTGGGCACCTTCTTGCACGGCATCACCCTATGGATATCTGACAGCCAAACCATCGGCGGCGTCGCGCGCGCCCTGATGCAATGGTCCATCATCGAGCGTTTTCTGGGCATCCCCATTGCGTTCTACTATGCCATCGGGCTTGCCGCGGCGATGTGGTATGTGCTGTCCTACACTGCCTTTGGCCAGCAACTTCTGTTCACCGGACGCGGCCGTGAGGTTGGTCGGCTCAGTGGCATCGCGGTTGGGCGGGTGCGGCTCATGTCTTTCGTCGCCTCAGGTGTGATGGGGGCGATTGCGGGGCTGATCTATACAGGCACTACAGGCTCGGCCAACCCAAGCTCGGGCACCACCCTTCTTTTGCCGGCTTTTGCTGCGGCCTTTTTGGGAGCCACCTGCATCACCCCGGGCCGCTTCAATCCATGGGGTTCAGTGGTCGCAGTTTATTTTCTAGTGACTGGCATCAACGGCCTATCGGTTCTCGGGTTCCGCACCTTCGTTCAGGATCTGTTTTATGGTGGAGCCCTCGTTGTGGCTGTGATGGTCTCGCAATTGGTTAGCGGACGGAAGGAGCGCAACCTGTGAACATTCAGCGCAACACCGGCAACCTGCGAGTCAACGCCGAACGTCTATGGTCACGCCATATGGAGATGGCGAAAATCGGTGCCATCCCTGGCGACGGCAACTGCCGCCTTGCCATGTCGTCCGAGGATGCCGCTGCCCGCAACCTGCTTGCCACCTGGTGCGCTGCCGCTGGCCTGACGATGCAGGTTGATGCAGCGGGCAACATGTTTGCCCTGCGCCCCGGCACCGACCCCAGCCTGCTCCCCATCGCAGCGGGCAGCCATCTGGACACCCAACCCCATGGCGGCCGCTTTGACGGCATCTCGGGCGTGCTGGCCGCGCTCGAGGTGGTCGAAACCCTCAATGATGCCGGCATCGAAACCATTGCCCCGATTGCCGTCATCAACTGGACGAATGAGGAAGGCGTACGCTTCGGCCCCGGCCTGATGGGGTCCTCGTGGTTCGTAGGCAACATTGCTGATGATAAGCTTGACGCGATCCGCGACGCCGACGGGGTCTCGTTCGTGGAGGAAGCTTCCGCGCGCGGCTGGCGCGGGCCGCAGGCCGCAGGCGCCTTTCCGATGGGGGCGTTCTTTGAACTTCACATCGAACAGGGTCCGCAGCTGGAGGCTCGGAGCCATCAAGTTGGCATCGTTACGTCGGTGCAGGGATTGAAATGGCTTGACGTCGAGGTAACCGGTATGGATGGCCATGCCGGCACCACTCCACTTGACCACCGCCGTGACGCGCTTCTTACGGCGGCGCGGATGCTGGTCGCGCTGAATGATCTTGGCCGGTCCTTTGGCCCCGACGCCCGCGTCAGCGTCGGGCGGTTAATCCCAGATACCGACGGCCCCAGCACGATCGTTGGAGGAGTGCGATTCGTTATCGACCTACGCCATCCTGACGCCGCGGTCCTGGCCGAACTTTGCAGCCAAAGCGAAGCTATCTGCCGCGCCACTGCTAAGGCCGATGGTTGTGACATCGCCCTGTCAGAACGGCTCTCGGTCGCACCCAAGCACTTCGATTCAGACTGCATTAATGCCTTATCCGCAGCCGCGCGCGACCTTGGCTTCAGCCATTCCGAAATCGCCAGCGGGGCACTGCACGATGCAAGCAACATCGTCGACGTCGCGCCCACGGCGATGATCTTCGTGCCGTGCCGGGGTGGCATCAGCCACAACGTCAGCGAATATGCCTCACGCGAGGATCTGGCGGCAGCAACCTCGGTTCTGCTGCAGGCGATGCTGGTAAAAGCGGGCGTTTCTGGGCCTCTAAGTGTTGCAGTTGGGACTGGCTTGTAAGGAGAAGATTGGTCAGCAGGCCGAGCGGCTTACTGGTGTTGTCAGAGGACTTTGCTTGAGGCGGTTGCGCGCTTCGTTACTCTTTCGGAACAACTAATCGTCCACCTTTCCGCGACTGTAAGACCAACCCAGAGAACATATTCTTGGCGGTGATGCTCTACATTCGGTTCCCGCTGTCGCTGCGCAACGTCGAAGACCTGCTTCATGAGCGTGGCATCGAGATCAGCCACGAAACGGTGCGCTACTGGTGGAAACGGTTTGGTCCCATGTTCGCGGCGGAACTCCGGCGCAAGCGGGTGGATCGAATGCGTGGGCGTAAACAGTGGCGCTGGCACCTCGACGAGGTGTTTGTAAAGATCAATGGAGCGACGCACTACCTGTGGCGCGCCGTCGATCATGAGGGAGAGGTGCTGGAAAGCGTTGTCACCAAGACGAGGGACCGCAAATCAGCACTGAAATTGCTCAAGAAATCGATGAAACGGCATGGCAGGCCTGAGAACATCGTGACGGACTGCCTGCGCTCTTACGGTGCGGCGCTGAAGGACCTAGGCCGTGGGGATGACCGGGAGATGGGCCGCTGGCTCAACAACCGGGCTGAGAACTCACACCTGCCGTTCCGACGACGGGAGCGTGCCATGTTGCGGTTTCGGCGTATGCGAACGTTACAGAAGTTCGCGTCTGTCCATGCCTCTGTCCACAACCACTTTCCGACGGAGCGCCACCTCCAGAACCGCGATCACTTCAAACAGACCCGCGCTGCCGCTCTCGCTGAGTGGCGCGGCCTTTTTGCAGCCTGAAACCTAGCTGGGCTGGGGAGAAGGAGACTGGTTCGCATTTGTCTGACAGCGCCTCAGCAAGCTATTGAGGTAGAAATTCCCCAAGGGAACGGACGATCCTGACCATGAAGGCTTCATCATAGCCGCTATCATTTTCCAATACGCCAAGATAAAGTGCAACTCGGCCCCGGTTGGGATCGATCATTAGGTACTGACCGCCATAGCCCGCATGACCGATCCGCGCCCCATCGGTCATTAGATGCCCGCAATAGCGCTGGTGCGACCTGCTGCGGGAAAGGGGTTGCACATTGCCATCACGACAGGCCTGAGTGAACGCTGCCGACCCCACTGTGCCACCACTGAGACCCTTACCTTGGCGGGTGAAGAGCAGGCCGAAACGGGCAAGGTCCAGCGCTGAAAGACAACCGCCGCCTGAAAATGCGGGCAAGCCTTCTGGGCTTTGGCTAATATGGAGGCCTCCTTTATAACCGGCCGCATCACAAATCTGGGTCAGGCATTCGGGCAGATTGCACAATTGTGCGGCAATCAGGGTCAGTACGTCAGTATTGGCAGATTTGTAATCGGCAAAACCACTGCGGTTTGTCAGGTCGCTGCCCGTGATTGAGCAGGCAAAGTCCATCAATGTCATTTCGGCCTGAGCGTCAGGTGGCAGGCGCCAGCCAAGGGACTCCTCCTCACGGTAGCAGTCGGCAGCGGGATCCGAATAGTTCTCGGAGAAATGGTTGGCGATGTTCATATCTAGAAGGTCACGGATGCGGGCATTGTGGTAGCCGCTGCCAAGCCCAGGCAGGTAATGACCTGCCAAAGCATCTGGGTCCAAGAGCCTCGACTCGATCAGTGATCCGGCGATGAGATGCAAGTGCATCTTGGTGATAGACTGGATCGAATGTGGTTGGTCCAGGCTGAAATCTGGTGCGCAGCGGGCCAAAAGGATACGGCCCTCTTCCGCAACGACCAATGCCGAAAAGCCGGGGTTTTGCGAGAGTCCAATGTCAGAGTCGATCCGTGCAAGGCCCGCGTCTTCGGCGTGGTCAAGTTGCAGCACGCGGCGTGAGCGGATCATTAGCGCACGGCGAAAAATCAGGTGGGCGTTGTGAAATCCATGGCGGCGCTGTTCAGGACGATTCCAGCCTTGGCGAAGGTCGGGGCCGACATGCAAGTCAGGGTTGGGTTGGCTTACTGGACCGCGGTCAGACATGGCTATGGATCAGCGCATCGACAATCGTCGTGCCACGGGTGCCGACGAATAGGGGATTGATCTCGATCTCAGCCAGTTCGGGCGCGGCCAGAAAGATCGATTGCAGGTCAAGTATGGTGGCTATGAGAGCGGCCATGTCTGCAGACCCTGCGCCACGATACCCACACAGCAGGGGCGCCAGACGCATAGACGCGATGCAGGTGCGCAAGTCATCGCCCGAAGTGGGCATCAGAAGGCTGATGCTATCCTTAAGGATATCGACCAGTATCCCGCCTGCCGCCAGAGTCAGGGCCGGGCCGAATTCGGTATCACGGCGCATCGAGACCAGAAGTTCGACCAACGGTTTGTCCACCATTTCCTCGATCAGGAATAGGTCGGTCACCGCCATTGGATCATGAGCCGCAACCGCCTGGTTCATCTTTTCTGTGGCGAAAGCAAGTGCCGCGCCGTCGGCAATATGAAGTGCGACCGCACCCGCCTCTGTCTTGTGGGCAAGCCGAGCACCTATCATCTTGAGCGCCAGTGGAAAGCGCAGATCGTTAGCGGCTTTTGCCATGTCGCTGGCAGAGCAGAGGCGTGATTTCGGGATGGGCAGGCCCTGTGCGGCCAGAAAGGCCTTGCTTTCGGCCTCGGTCCATCCGCGCAGGGGGCCACCGCCTACCGGGTGGAGTGTTTCAGGGGAGGTGGAGACAAGCGCCCGATGCCGTTCCCCCCACCAGATGGCGTTTTGGATAGCGTTCAGCCCTTCGGCTATGCCCAAAAGTGGGGTACATCCCTGTGCTGTCAGCCAGTCGCGCGTAGCCGCATCCATGTTTTCATGCAGTGTTGCAAGGATCGCTGAGGGGATCGCGCGCACCTTTGCCGATGCTATGAATGCTTCGGCATCATTGCGGTAATAGATCTGGCTTTCGTCCAGCCCCGGTGCAGGGTAATCCTGAACTAAAACGGCGGCAGCGGCGTTGACTTGATCCATCGCTTCGGCAAAGACGGGGGCTGTCCGCGCGGCGTCGCCCCAGATTGGGGTGGTATAATCCAGCGGGTTTGAGACTGTGGCGATTGGTGGCAACAGTTGCGTAAGCGCAGTTTGGGTCGTTTCAGGAACAGGTGGAAAGATTAGACCGATCCGTTCGGCCCGGTCTGCCAGCATCGTGGCACCGCCACCTGAGCAAGTGAAGCCCGCAACTCGGTTCGCCAAAGGCACGCCGCTGTGGACAAGGAATTTCAGCGTCTCAAGCAATTCGGGAGGGCTTTCGACCCGGATCACACCGCAACGTGCAAAGAGGGCATCATAAAGCGAGTCCAAACCCGATAATGAACCCGTATGGCTGACTGTAAGTGACGATCCGATGGATGACGATCCAGTTTTCAGAGCAACCACTGGGATGCCTTTTCGGTTGGCGCGCAAAGCGACATCGTGGAAGCCCGCGATGCTACGAAGCCCTTCGATGTGCAGCCCGATGGCCCGAACCCCGGGTTCGTCGATCAAGAAACTGAGAAAATCCTCGAGCGAAAGAGCCGCTTGATTGCCGCAGGAAATCATGTGTGTGAGTGGCAAGCCACGCTGCGTCATGGTGATGTCAGAGGACAACATGCCGGACTGGGTAACGATTGCCGCGCCAAATCCATCTGGGCAACCTCCGCCATGGGCAAATGGCCACAGTGCGGTCTTCGAGGTATAATTGATCGCGCCATAGCAATTCGGCCCAATCAACGCCATGTCGCCTGCGGACTGGACAAGTTCTCTTTCCATCGAAGCACCGTCTGGCCCAGCTTCGCGGAAGCCTGCTGTGTAGCAGACAATCCCACCTGCCCCCCGCGCAGCAAGAGCACGCACCACGTCGATCACCGATCCTGAAGGCACTGCAAGGAACACGGCATCAGGAGCTTCGGGCAGCGCATCGATAGAAGCAAAGCAGGGATAACCGGCAAGGTCTGGGCGGGTCGGATTTACGGGCCAAATATGGCCACTAAAGCCGCACCTTTGGGCTTCGCCGATTGCCGTCACGCAATCACGCCCGCCCACAAAGGCAATGTGGCGCGGCGACAGCAATCGCCGAAGGTTTTCTCGCTGGGCAGGAGTCATGCGCCCAGCGGCCTTAGGATGGAGCGGCTGATTATGTGCCTCTGGATTTCTGACGTTCCATCCCAAATGCGCTCTAGCCTGGCTTCCCGCCAAAGGCGCTGAATCGGCATTTCTTCTACCAATCCCATTCCGCCAAAGATCTGCACGCAATCATCAGCGACGCGGTTTACCATTTCGGAACAATGCAGCTTGACCATCGAGACATCAGCGTCGGTTAGAATTCCTGCCTCGGCACGTTCGACGGCGTCTGCGACCAGCAAATCGCCGGCCCGCAGCCCCAGCGTCATATCGGCCAGTTTGAACCCGGTGCCCTGAAACTGTCCGATTGGCTGGCCGAATTGCTTGCGCGTCGCCGCCCAGTCGCTGGCCATTTCCAGAATGCGTTCGGCCTTGCCGCAGCAAGAGGTGCCTACCCAAACCCGCCCCATTGTCAGCCATTGGCCTGCAAGGTCAAAACCCTTGCCTTCCTCACCCAGAACCTGTCCGGGCCCAAGGCGAACGTCAGAGAAGGAAAGCTGCCAGGTTTTGTAGCCGCGGTAACTGACCGATTTGTTGCCCTCACGGACATCAAAGCCCGGGGTGCCAACGTCGACAAGGAAGGCGGTAACCCGCTTTCGCGGCCCGCGTTTTGTTTCGTCAAAACCGGTTGCGGCAAAGACGATGGCAAAATCGGGCATGCAGGGGCCGGAAATGAAGTGCTTTGACCCGTTCAGAATCCAGTCTGCTCCATCGCGGCGTGCGTTTGACTTCATCCCCATGGCGTCCGACCCAGCATCGGGTTCGGTCAGGGCAAACAACTCACGCTTTTCGCCGGTGATGCAGGGCGCCAGATAAGTCGCGCGCTGGTCACCCTCGCAGGCCAGGAGCAGTTCAGTTGGACGCGCAACCCAAGAATGCAGCGCATGGGTTGTCTTGCCATATTCGCGCTCTACCAAGCTTAACGCCTTCATAGATAGACCGCCACCGCCCACCGATTCAGGCTGGTTGGCGGCGAAAAGCCCCAGCGCCTTTGACTTTCTCTCGATCTCGCGGCCCAAATCTTCGGGGACAAAGCCCTGCTTGTCCACAAGGTCTTCGTGTGGCTGCATCTCGTCCTTCACAAAGCCGCGCACTGTTTCGAGGATCATGCGGGTTTCAGCGTCAAGGTTGTAGTGGTTCGTCATGTCGGGTTGCTTTTTGGTTTACGGGCGCGGCGTTGCGCGATGCCCCAGATCAGAAAGGCTGCGAAAGTGACCGCCAGAAGGATCACAGCGGCGGCGGCGACGGCGGGGTCGGTGTTCTCGCGGATGCCATTCCACATGCGGCGCGGCAGGGTGTAGACTGAGAACTTCGACAGAAATAGGGTGACGACGATTTCGTCCCACGAAGCTATGAATGCAAAGACCGCACCCGAGACCATGCCGGGCCGGATCGAGGGGACAATCACGCGCCATAGCGTTTGCGTGTTACTCGCGCCCAGATTACGAGAGGCCTGTTCCAGCCGCCGGTCAAAGCCTGCAAGCGAGGCCGAGACAGTGATCAGCACCAAGGGTGCCGCTAGAACTGCATGGGCTAGGATCAGTCCCGTATAGCTGTCGATTAGACCTAGTGGGACATATAGCCGGTAAAAGGCCATGGCGGCGATGATCGGTGGGATGACCAGGGGTAGTAACATGATTCCGCGAACCACCTCGCCCCAGGGTGAGGCAAGACGCCAAAGGCCGACGGCAGCAAGGGTGCCGATGAGGGTGGCTAGTGCCGCAGAAGTTACGCCGATCAAGGTGCTTTGGAAGAATGAGGAAATCCAATCGGGAGAAGTAAAAACCTCGCGGTAATACTGGAGCGAGAGCCCGTCCCATGGCAACGACAGATAGTTCTCTGAGGTAAACGAGACAGGGATCGCCACAAGCGCCGGCGCAACAAGAAAAACCAAAAGGCACCATGCAATGACTCGGTTTGCACGAGCGGCAGTAGTGGCGGGTTGGATCATGTGCGCCCCCCGCCCAACGCCTCAGACAGTTTCATAAAGCGCGAGAGGACGTAAAGGAGACCAAGAACCGATCCCAGCATCAGCATCGCCAGCATCGCTGCTGTGCCCCATTTCAAGGTAATCAGCACCTGAACTGAGATGTACTCTGCTATCATCAGCACCTTGCCGCCGCCCATGATGGCCGGTGTGACGTAGAAACCTAAGGAAAGGATGAAGACCAAAAGCGCGCCCGCAATGATGCCGGGCTTGGTCAGTGGCAGATAGACCCGCCAGAAGGTCTGCGCTGGGCGGGCCCCCAGATTGCGCGAGGCTTGCAAGACCCGCCCGTCGATCCCCTGCATCGCGACCAATATCGGCAGGACGGCATAAGGGATCATGTAATGGACCATGCCGATCAGCACGCCCAGTTCATTCCGCACAAAGGGGATGGGCTCAGAAATCAGCCCCAACTCGATCAACCCGTTGTTCACGAGCCCCTTTCGGCCCAGAAGCATCATCCAGGAAAAGGTGCGGACAAGGACTGAAATCCAGAAGGAAATCAGGATAAAGAGCATCATTCTTTGCCGCGCGGCCTCGGCCACATTGGCCATGGCATAGGCGATAGAATAGCCCAAGATAACAGACAGGGTGGTTGTGATGAGGCAAATGCGGACAGTGGTCCACACCAGCCTTCGCAGGCTGTCCTTCTCAATCAGCGCCGCATAGTTAGTCAATCCCGGTTCTGGGTCGGTGAAGCTGAGCCAGAGAATATTGGCCAATGGGCCCGCAAACATGACTGCGACTAGCACCAGAAGCGGTGCCACCAGATACCAGCCGGGATTGAAACGGGCAGTGCGGGTCATGGGAGTTTTCGGTCAAGGGGACAGGGCCTGCGGCGACATGGAGCGCGCCGCCGCAGGCATTATGCGGCTTAGCTGATCGCCTCAAGGAAGGCATTCACGGCCGCGTCGGTGTTTTGACCCCACCAGGTAGGATCATTCAGCGCGATCACGGCCATGTTTGCCTCGGACGTGATGGCATAGGGCGCATCTTCAGCCGAGATCTTGGCAACGGCCTCTGAGTTGGTTGGCGTCATGCCAAGACAAGAGAACAGGCCCAACTGCGCATCGACCGACTGCGACACAGCGATGAACTTCATTACAGCCTCGCGCCCGCCGGGGTTGCCCTTGGGTACGATATATGCGCCCGGCATGGCGATAGCGCCATTCATCACCATCTTGTATCGGCCATTGGTTTCCTGTTCGATGTTGCGGCCACGGTTCTGCCAGACCATACCCATCGACACCTCGCCATTGACGATCATGTCATGGGCCTCAGAGCCCGAGCCCCAGTAGATCGTGCTGTCCTTGATCGCTTTTACCTTGGCTAGCGCCCTGTCAAGGTCGATTGGATAAATCGCGTCCTTGGCGACGCCATCTGCCATCAATGCCGCTTCAAGCGAGCCGTTAGCCCATTTATAGAGAGACCGCTGGCCGGGGAACTTGGCGGTATCGAAGAAGTCTGCCCAACTGGTGGGCGGGGCTTCCTTGTAAGCCTCTGTGTCATACATGAAGGCATAGCCATAAAGGATAATCGAAACGCCATGTTCCAACGCATAACCAGGAAGGGTCTTGTCTTTGGAAACAATCGCATAATCGATCGGTTCCAGATGTCCTGTCGCCCCCAGCGCCACGGCGTCAAAAAGGTCGCCGTCACAGACGTCAGCGGTGACGTTGCCGCTGTCCACCATTTCCTTGATTTTGCCTTGGAGCGGTCCTGACGTGTCGAACTTGAGAGGAATCCCGGTTTCGGCGGTGAAGGGCGAACCGATGGCTGAGCCGTGGCATTCCTCGGACTGGCCGCCCCAGTTCCACATTACAATCTCGCCCGCAGCGGCTTCAGCGCGGCCAGCCAGAACTGACGGCAGGGCCACACCTGCCATACCGCACATTGCCAGGAAACTGCGCCGATCCATCCGACCTGCGCGGAACGCGTGGGCGGCCTCGGTGACCGTCTCACGCATGAACTGCTTGTCTTGCATTGGTCTTCCTCCGTGTTGGGGGAGTTACCTCCCGTTTTAATGAGGCAGGTTCAGCCCACCATCTTGTCTTAGGCTTCCAGCGGCACCGCCGCCCCGTCTTTCCAGTTCAGACCCAACTCGGTGCCATGAGTTAAGGCTGCCCCACCGCGCCAGGCATCGACATCGACCTCCAGCAGGCCATGTTCAGTGGTTTCGATCTGGTATTTCAGCAAGGGTCCAAAATAGCTGAGCGACTGTACCCGACCTTGAACCCGACCCTCGCCCTTGGCCAAAATGTCGATGCGTTCGGGGCGTATTGACCAAAGCCGTCCGTCCTGGCGCAGAAAATTGCTTTTGCCCAGGAAAGAGGCCGAGAATTCGGTCTTGGGCCTCGTGTAAAGCTCTTCTGGCGTTCCTACCTGCTCGATGCGACCGGCCCGCATGATGACCACGCGGTCAGACATCGACAGCGCCTCGTCCTGATCATGTGTGACATAGACGAAGGTTGTGCCAACCCGGCGATGCAGGTCTCTTAACTGCGCTTGCACCTCGATCCGCAGCTTTCGGTCCAAGGCCCCCAAGGGTTCGTCCAGCAGAAGAACCGGCGGTGAAAAGGCCAGTGCGCGTGCCAGTGCCACGCGCTGTTGCTGGCCACCCGAAAGCTGGGCGGGCAGGCGATGCTCCATGCCCTTCAGTTGCACAAGATCGACCATCTCGGCCACTTTGGCCAAGATTTCCGCCTTTGGGCGGCCGCGCACCGACAGGGCATAGCCGATATTGTCGGCGACAGACATATGGGGAAACAGGGCGTAACCCTGAAACACCATCCCAAAATTGCGCTTTTCCGCCGGGGTTTCGGTGATCGACGCGCCATCCATCAGGATCTCGCCTGATGTCGCCTCCTGAAACCCGGCTATCATCATCAAAAGCGTGGTCTTACCTGAGCCCGACGGACCCAGTAGCGTCAAAAACTCGCCACGCTTGATTTCAAGATTAATGCCCGCCACCGCCTCGAAAGCGCCATAGCGCTTGACCAAGTTACGGATCGTTAGCCCGCCAGAGGTTGGTTCGCCTGCCATCAGGCCGTTGCCCCCCTCAGACGCAGCTTGTTACGCGCCTCTTGTGGCGTCAGCACCTTTGCACCCATGCTTTCGATGATGGTTCGCGCTCGTTCAACCAGTTGGGCGTTGGTCGCTAAAACTCCGCGATCAAGGAAGATGTTGTCCTCAAGGCCAACCCGCACGTTGCCGCCCAAGGCCACGGCCGCAGCGGCCATTGGCATCTGCATCCGACTAATTCCGAAGCTGGCCCAACTAGCCCCCTGCGGCAATTGCGCCTTCATGGCGGCCATGATCTCGACTGACTGGTCGGCACCCCACGGAATTCCGAGGCAAAGCTGGAACATTGGCGGATCAGCCAAAAGGCCTTCGGCCTGCATCGCCTTTGCAAAGCGGATATGGCCCAGTTCAAAGACTTCCAACTCAGGCTTTACGCCCCATTCTTTGGTCAGCGCTGCCATCCGTCGCAGGATTGGCGGTGTCGAGATGTAGATCGTATCGTCATTGCCAAAGTTCAGTGTGCCGCAATCGAGAGAGCAGATCTCAGGTAGGCAATCTTTGATGTGTGCCAGACGTTCGTCCGGGCCGATCATGTCGGTGCCGGGCCCGGGCATTGACCAGTCATCCTTGGATGGCGTCCAATCGCCGCCCATCCCTGCGGTCAGGTTTATTACCACGTCTACGCCTGACTGGCGCACTCGATCTACAGTTTCCCTGAAGAGCGCTGGATCGCGTGAGCCCTTGCCAGTTTTTGGGTCACGTACGTGCAGGTGCACCGCCGATGCTCCAGCCCGCGCAGCCTCGATTGCTGAGTTAGCTATCTCTTCCGGCGTGACTGGAACATGAGGAGATTTCCCCGTGGTATCGCCCGCACCAGTGACGGCACAGGTCAAGACGACCTCAAAGTTCATGCTGAGCTTCCTCCCAAGATATCTCAATCTTGACTCTCACTTGGACATTTGATACAAGTTTTTCGTCAAAACTAGAGTGAAGATGGCGAATAATCACAATTCCAGTCAAAGACCGCACACCTTCTGGCCCGCCGTACCGATGTCCAACAATACCGCACCGCAGCGGGTAGTCTTTCTAATCGTGCCGCGTTTCAATCTGATTGAAATGGTCGCTTTGATCGAGCCTATGCGTGTCGCGAATTACCTTTCGCCAACGCCACTTTATGAGTGGGAAGTCGTCTCATTCGATGGCCCCAAGATTACGGCATCAAATGGCTTTTCCGTAGATGCGGGGCGCCCTGAAGAGCGCAGTCGGCGCGGTGAGTTGATTTTTGTACTGGCGAGCTGGGGTGCCGAAACTTACATCAATCGAGAGGTTACCGGATGGCTTAGGCGCCAGGTTCGTGACGGTGCTCGGGTCTGCGCGATGGAACTTGGTTGTTATATTGTTGCCCGTGCTGGGCTATTGAAAGGCAAAATGATATCTACCCACTTCTCTTGGGCTCCTGCCTTTCAAGAAGAATTTCCAGACATTCGGGTGGTGGACCAAATCTTCATCTTGGAAGCTTCTGTAATGAGTTGTGCCGGATCATTTTCAGCGGTGGATCTGATGTTGCGGCTTATCCGCGATCACCACGGAGAGGCTTTGGCTAGTGAGGTTTCGGATCAATTGATCTGCAACCCGGCGCGTCCCCCGACGGCACCGCAGCGCCGCAGCCTTGGCAACGGGATCGAAAACCTGCCGCCCTTGATCCGCGAAGCGATTTCTCTGATCGAAGCGAATGTCTCGGAACCCTTGGACGTTCCAACCATCGCCAGCACCCTGGGCTTGTCGCAACGCCAGCTAGAGCGCCTGTTCAAAAGCGTAGTTGGCTGTACGGTGGTGCAATTCAATGTTCTGATCCGGCTGCAGCATGCACGGGTGCTGTTGGTCGCATCCCGCCAGTCCATCCGCGAGATCGCTACGGCGACCGGGTTCAATACGCTCTCGCACTTTGCCTATTCCTTCCGCAGGTGCTTTGGGCGCAAACCAAGCGACTATCGTCAGGCTTGGCCCACAAAGGATTCAGCGCCGTCATGGCCCGGTACACTGACGCGCTATCTTGAAATGCTGCAACAGCGCGCCACGAGGGACTTGCGCGATGGTCGCATTCAGGGCCCGCGCACGGAGACCTGAGCGGGGTCAAGATCGGGCGTCGCGCACCGCTTTGAGAACAGCCACAATCTCGCGGTCGCGGGTGGCGGCCATTTCGGTGAAATGACGATCTCCAGCGATGACGTTGCAGCCATCGACCATACGGTCTCGCAGTTCCTGGGTCAGTTCCGGGGCCTCAAGCCGCGTCCAGGGCCACTTCAGTGCTGGTCCGAACTGGTCCAGATTGGTGGCCATACCCCCTTCGCCACACGCTACATGAAAGGCCATGCATTGACCCTGAACGGCCATGCGCGGTGCAGGGCCATTCATCAGAGCGACATCAATATCCTCAGGTGTAGCCTCGCCGTTAGCGACCATGTGCAGGGCTTCGCGCCACAGGGCCTCTTGCAGACGCGTGGCGACGAAGCCCGGGATCTCCTTTTTCATGATCAAGGGGGCCTTGCCGGCAACTTTGTAGAACTCTGCCGCCCATTCCACGGCCACTTGGTCAGTCTTCCTGCCGCCAACGATCTCAACTAAGGGCAATAGGTAGGGAGGGTTAAACGGATGGGCTATGACAGTGCGTTCCGGCGTCGTGCATTTGGCCTGAATATCGCTCATCATCAGACCCGAAGTGGACGAGCCGATGACACAATCCTTTGGGGCTAAGCGTCCCAAAGCCTCGTAAAGCGCCTGCTTTATCTCGAGCCGCTCGGGCGCGCTTTCCTGAATGAACTGAGCATCACGGACAGCATCCGCCAGATCAGCCGTGACCCGTAACCGATCACGAGACGCGCCGGGCGCAAGGCCAAGCGCTGTCAGGCTGATCCATGCGGTGTCAATCACCGCCATAAGCGCATCTTTCTCGGCTATGGAGTGAACATAGGCCGTGACGTCATAGCCTCGCGCAAGGAAATGCGCAGTCCAGCCGCCACCGATGGGGCCAGCGCCCAGTGAAGTAACGCGACACACGGATTTTGGATCAGGATACATCTCAGCGCCCCTTGAACTTTGGTTCACGTTTTTCGACAAAGGCTGCGATGCCCTCTTTAGCGTCCTCAGACACCATCATGGCCCGGTAGGTCGGTAGATCGCCTTCCCGCATCGCCCTGAAGGCCTTCTCAAGCGGCAAACACTGGATAGCGCGCTCAACCTCCTTGACGGTCTGCATTGCTAGGGGGGCAGAGCCTGCAATCCGATCCGCCCATTCCCGCGCCGTCGCCATTTCCTGACCCTTCGGTACGACCTTATTGACCAGCCCGTAGTGGGCTGCCTCGATCGCGGTCATGCGACGGCCGAGGAGGAACATCTCGGTCGCGATGTTGCGCGGAATTAGGCGCGGCAGGCGCTGCAAGGCTCCAGCATCAGGCACAATGCCTAGTGGCATTTCAGGCAGGCCGAACGTCACATGGTCACCCGCGATGATCAGGTCACAGGACACCGCAATTTCGAACCCTCCACCAATCGCCATGCCATTCAGCGCGCAGATCACCGGTTTGTTGAGCTTCCAGTTTTCGGTCAGACCAGCGAAACCGCCATCGCCGTAATCTTCCTCCCACCAGTTGTTCAATGCCATGTCACCTTGATTAAGCGCCTTTAGGTCCCAGCCCGCCGAGAAGATCTTTTCGCCCGACCCCGTGAGAATGGCACACCAAAGATTGGGGTCGTCGCGCAGCAGCGCAAAGGCAGCCCCCATCTCTTGGCTCATTGCACGGTCGATCGCATTGACCTTGGGTTTGGAAAGTGTGACTTCCAGGATCCGGCCACGCCGGACGACTTCGACATGTGACATAGATGACCTCAGCTGAAAGCGGGAATAACGTGTTTGCAGAAGAGCTCTAGTGAGCGTTTTTGTTCCTTCAGCCCAAGGCCTAGGCTCGCATAATAGATGAATTCATCTACGCCGATGGCCTGATATAGCTTCAGCTTTTCGATTACCTCATCAGGGGTGCCGAACATCAGGTTTTTGTTCAGCATTTCCGGGTCATATTCCGCTCGGTTGCCCAGTTGGTCGAGCGGGATAGACTTCGGGAAACCGTTCGTGACGTCACCCAAGTTCTTGAAGAGACCTTCAAACTGGCTGAGCTGTCGCTGGACGGCACGGATAGGCACCATCCATTCATCCTTGCGGTCATATAGGGCGGTGTGGCGCATCATCGCCATGATCGGGCGCGGCTTGCCCGGGTTGTTCGCCATCGCCTCAGCCATGCGCCCCATGTAGGTCTCGGCCTCGTCCATGCCCCGCGTTAGAGGCCAGGACTGGATGTTGCAGCCGTGTTTAACAGCGTAATCGTAGGTTATCGGGGCGCGGGCTGCGACCCATACAGGAACATCCGTCTGCAAGGGCTTGGGGCAAGATGTCGAGGTGGGGAATGACCAGAACTCTCCATTGTGCTCATAATCCCCCTTCCACAGGCCGCGTATCACTGGCAGCATTTCCTGCATGTAACGCCAAGCATCAGATTGTTTCAGACCTGGCCGCATTCGGTCAAACTCGCGCTGATAGGCGCCTGAGCCGATGCCGAATTCTAGTCGTCCGCCCGAAATTAGATCGAGAAAGGCAGCCTCTCCGGCGGCTTTGATCGGGTGCCAATAAGGAGCGGCGATGACCGCGGTGCCAAGGCGGATTCGGTTGGTGTGGTTTGCCCACCAGGCCAAGATTGAGAAGGGGTTTGGCGCAATGGTCATCTCGAGCGCGTGGTGTTCGGCTGCCCAGACGATGTTGAACCCACCCTCATCGGCCATCTGAACCATTTCCAGCGTGTGTCGAGCAACTTCTTGCATATCTAAGCTATCGTCAATCCGCTCAAGGTTGATAGCAAGTTGGAATTTCATGGATAACTCCTAGAGTGAATTGGTTCAGCGCATCACAAATGGGTTGGTGACTGGATCGGACGATGTGTTGATCCAGATCGTTTTGGGGCGTGTGTAGTCCAGCATCGCCTGAAAGCCGCTTTCGCGGCCGTATCCAGATCCTTTAACGCCACCGAAAGCCGCAATGGGCGATACTACGCGGTAGGTGTTGACCCAGACGATCCCGGCGCGGACGGCGCGTGCCACTCGCATCTGGCGCGCACCGTTCAAGGTGAAGATACCCGCAGCGAGGCCATGAACGCTCGCGTTTGCTAGCATGATCGCCTCAGCCTCAGTCTCGAAGCGCAGTACTGACAAGACAGGACCAAACAGTTCAGTGTCGACAATGGTCAGGTCGGGCGAAGGGCAATCGATGATTGTCGGCTCATAGTAAGTGCCGCCCAGACCGTCGGGCTGCTTGCCGCCGACCAGAACTTTGCCACCTTCCTCTTGTGCCAGGGCTACTTGCGCCTGAATGTGACGTAGTTGGCCTTCCGTGCACAAAGGCCCCATCTGAGTTTCTTCGGCCAACGGGTCGCCAATTCTGATGGATTTCGCTACGGACACAATTTTTTCAAGGAATTGTTCAGCAATACTTGAATGAAGTATCAAGCGTGAACCCGCAACACAGCTCTGCCCTGTCGCCCCAAATATCCCCGCGACAGAGCCATTTACTGCGCTGTCGATGTCGGCATCCTCAAAGACGATGAAAGGGGATTTCCCGCCCAATTCCAAAGACACTTCGGCAAAGTTCTCGGCCGAGTTCTTTACGATGGCTCGCGCCGCATTCGGCCCACCGGTGAACGAGATCCTTGAAACCAAGGGGTGGCTCGTAAGCGCCTTGCCCACTTCATTATGGCCTGTAACTATGTTGACCACTCCCGGGGGGAAGCCAGCTTCGGCAATCAAGCGGCCAAAGTCCAGAATCGCAACAGAAGCATGTTCGGAGGCCTTGAGAACTACAGTATTGCCCGCCGCCAGCGCGGGGCCGATCTTTACCGCCACGAGGAAAAGCTGCGAGTTCCAAGGCACTACAGCCGCAACCACGCCCAATGGTTCACGGTTTGTGAAGACCAAGAGGTCGGCCTTATCGATGGGCAAGACTTCGCCTGCAATCTTATCGGCTGCACCGGCGTAGAAGTGAAAGAACTCGGCGATGTACTTCGCCTGCCAGCGGGTTTCCTTCAGCATCTTGCCAGTGTCGATGGTCTCGGCTCGGCCCAGTTCCTCGGACTTCTCAACCAGAAGATCGCCTAAAAGCCGTAGGCACTTTCCGCGCTGGCTTGGGGTCATCGAAGCCCATGGGCCCGTCGAAAAAGCCCTATCAGCTGCCAGTACTGCACGCTCGACATCTTCAATTGTTGCTTCGGGCACCCGTGCCCAGACCTTGCCAGTGATTGGTGAGGTGCTGTCAAACGAAACTCCGTCCGATGCATCGGTCCATTCGCCATCAATCAGCATCTGACAGTATCTGATCGAGTCCATATCTACCTCCGCATTTGTCTTATTCTTGTGCTCAAGCTGATTACCAAATTTGCGATAATTCGCCGCATTGTGGCGATAAAGCGAAAGTCAGTCGTCGTTGTTGCTGCAACCATCACGTCAACGAGGGGATTGAGCATGCCGAAACAAGTGATCGGAGAACCGCTTGTAATCAATGGTCGCCGACTGTCTCTCAGCCGTGCTGTGCGCGCTGGTGACATGATTTATCTGACCGGCCAAGTGCCGATGCAGAACGGTCAAGTTATGACCAACGGCACAATCGAAGAGCAGACCCGCGCTGTTTTGGATGAGATTACAGCGACTCTATCCCTTGCGGGGTGCACGAGAAGCGATGTGGTCAAGGCCATGGTCTGGCTAAAGGATCGTGCTGATTTTCCCGATTTCAACGCAGTTTATGCTGAGTACTTCCCCGAAGATCCTCCAGCGCGCTCAGCGCTCGTAAGCGATTTTCTGGTCGATATCCGGGTTGAGGTTGAGGTGATCGCTTACAAACCCGAAGACCGCACATGAGCACACGTGATCCCATGGGCACGGCCTATGACATGACCGGGCCTAAGGGCGCCCCGGTCGTCGTCTTGGTGCATGGATTGGGGCTAAGCAGGGCGATCTGGCAGTGGCTCGTGCCACTCCTAGCCTCACGGTTCCGTGTGGTCAGCTATGATCTGATCGGTCACGGGCGAACTGTCGTCCCTGTTGGAAAGCCGGTGTTGCGCGATTTGGCGCACCAGCTTGAGATCCTGATCGATCACCTCGGCGTCGCAAAAGCCGCGATTGTCGGTTTTTCGCTAGGTGGCATGGTGGCGCGGCGGTTTTCACAGGACTGTCCGGATCGGGTCACTGCCTTGGCGATCCTGCATTCGCCTCACCGCCGCACGCAAGCGCAACAAGCCGCTATCGTCGCTCGTGTCGAGCAGACAAAGAACGTTGGCCCCGCAGCCACTGTCGAAGCTGCGCTGGTACGATGGTATACGGACAATGCACGGGCAAGCCGCGCTGAACTAATGGAGCAAACGCGAGCCTGGGTTCTGGCAAATGACCCCAAGATCTACCCTGAACTCTACCTTATCCTCGCTACAGGAATTGAGGAGATCGTCACCCCCGTTCCTCCAATCGCTTGCCCAACACTCGTCCTTACCGCCGATGAAGACTATGGCAACGGCCCAGAAATGAGTGCCGCAATCGCCGCAGAGATCAGTGGTGCGGAACTGCTGATCTTGAAGGGCCTTCGCCACATGGCATTGGCAGAAAACCCAGATGCTGTGAATGGGCCCGTTCTTGCTTTCCTGACCAAGGTGCTAGGATGACAGGAATCCTTACAGGAGTGAGAGTGCTGGACCTTAGCCGGATGCTTTCGGGTCCTTACGCAACAATGATGCTTGCTGATCACGGCGCGGAAGTGGTCAAGGTTGAGGACGCCGCCGGCGATACTTCCCGCGCAAACGGCCCTTTTCGTGATGACGATCCGGACTTGGAATGGGCGGGCTATTTCGTCAGCCTGAACCGGTCGAAGAAAAGCCTTGTTCTGGATCTGAAGTCCGATGCCGGCCGCAAGACGCTGCGTAGGCTGGTCCAGACAGCTGACGTTCTGGTCGAGAATTTTCGCCCGGGCGTTATGGAGCGGCTAGGCCTTTCTTATGAAAGCTTGGCCGAAGTTAACCCGCGTCTGGTATATGCCGCCATCCGCGGCTTCGGAGATCCGCGCACGGGAGCCAGCCCATACGCCAACTGGCCTGCCTACGACGTGGTGGCCCAAGCTATGGGCGGTCTAATTTCGATTACCGGTTCTGACCGCCGCCACCCGCTGAAAGTTGGCCCCGGCATTGGTGATGTTTTTGCTGGCATGGTCGCCGCTTTCGGCATACTTGCCGCCCTCCGCGCAGCCGAGGCGACGGGAAAGGGTCAATTTCTCGACGTTGCTATGTACGACGCGATGCTTTCCTTGTGCGAACGGCTAGTCTACCAGCACGATTTCGACGGCAGCGTTCCCGGCCCTGAGGGCAATGGCCACCCGCTTCTGGCCCCATTCGGGCTATTCCCGGCAAAGGACGGTATGGTTGCCATTGGAGTGGTAGACGATGCCTTCTGGTACATATTGGCCGAGGTGATGGCCTGCCCTGAAGCCGCGAAAGATCCCAAGTTTGCCACCCGTGCAGCACGTCGCGCCAATATGGCTTTTATAAACCAAAGCGTTAGCTCTTGGACGGCCCAGTATGCAGTTTCAGAGCTGACGACACTTCTGGGCGGGCGCATTCCCTTCGGCCCTGTTAACGACATTGCGGCGATTTTCGCTGATCCCCATGTTGTTGCCCGTGGCATGATCCAGACCATACCCCACGCCGACCCCGACAAGAAGTCCTGGCGCGTCGCGGGCAACCCCTTGCGCTTTACAGCGAACCCTGCACCAGAACCCACCACGCCACCCCGGCTTGGTGCGGATCAAGCTCTGGCTAACCTATCGCAACTACCAACTGTTGACACCAAAGCTTTGCGGAACGCTTTTGGCGCCTTTGCCACCGGCGTCACCGTAATCACAACCCGCCAAAGCGATGGCACCCCGCGCGGATTTACCGCCAACAGTTTTACCTCAGTTTCACTAGACCCGCCGCTGCTCTTAGTGTGCCTTGCAAAATCCGCGCATTCTTGTGACATTTTTTCTACCGCGTCGCATTTTGCCGTGAACGTTCTGTCCGAAGAACAAAAGGACCTATCCGGCCTTTTTGCCTCGCAGTCCCCGGACAAGTTCTTGCAATGCAACTGGTCCTCCGGACATGCCGAAATGCCCATACTGACCGGTGCAATTGCACAATTTACCTGCGCTCGTCACAGGTTAGTTGATGCGGGTGATCATCTAATCCTGATTGGCAGGGTCGAGGGCTTTGGGACGCGAACAGGCCAGCCTTTGGGTTACTTCCGGGGCAATTACTTTTCAATTGGTCTGGAGCGCGATCTAGTAGAAGCTGCGGCGGCGGCGGGCAGCCGCATCGGTTTGATCCTCGCCTGCGAAGACGGCGTGCTGCTGAAGGTGGGCACAACGGGACAACTCTCGCTGCCACTGGCCTCTAGCCCTACACCATCTCTCGACGCCCTCCAGGCAGAGTTGGCGTCCCAAGGTTTGCAGCCTGAGATTGATTTCGTTTATGCCGCCTTCGATGACCGCCAGACGGGTGGGCACGCGATCTACTATCATGGCCGTGTGGCTGGAAAGATTCCAAGGGAATACAGGGTCGTCCCGCTGATGACTTTGCCGGGTGCCGCGTTGGCAAATGCTGCGGAAGCTCAGATGCTGGCCCGCTTCGCGGCAGACTTCCGCAACGGCACTTTCAGCATTTATCACGGAAATGAAACCACGGGTTCTGTCCGAAAGGTCAGCGTGCCCTAAACACTGAGCAGAAAGGAATGTAGATGCCGTTACCAGAACTCCGCAAGGTCGTTACATATGACGAGGATATTCTCTCGGACGGCGGTCGCGCTTGTTCGCCAGTTCTAAGGGTTATAGGGGTTGCCGCGGTGGTGACAAACCCTTGGCACGGGCGTAGTTTTGTCGAAGATCTGCAACCTGAAATTCGCCGAATGGCGCCTGTGCTTGGCAAATTGCTGACCGATCGGCTTATCGCTTTGGCTGGATCGGGCGATGCCATCGAAGCCTACGGCAAGGCCGCGCTCTGCGGTACAGCATGTGAGTTGGAGCACGGCTCGGCGCTTATCCACACTTTGCGCTTTGGTAACTTCTATCGCGAGGCTGTGGGTGCTAAGACGTACCTCGGTTTCACCAACGGGCGTGGGCCAGCGAATTCCCAGATCCAGATACCGTTGATGGACAAGCACGATAGTGGTCGTCGCTCACATTATCTGACTGTGCAGTTCGCCGTGCCAGATGCTCCGGGCCATGACGAACTTGTTGTTGCCATTGGCGCTGCGACCCGGGGGCGCCCGCATCATCGGATCGGAGATCGCTACTCTGATCTCAAGGAGATGGACCGGGACTTGGACAACCCAGCTGGGGTTTAGTACTTCGAGGAAACATCAACATGACTGAACGAGAAGATTCTCTTGATGGGGCCAGAATAAATGGGGTCACAAAACATCGATCTACGTCTTCTCTTTTGAGGAGAACCCGACAATGGTTGTTGGGAAAACTTGGATCGGTTCCCCGAGATCCTCAAAACGCAGATCCAGATCTGCAGATGACTGATCCGCACGACCGACCAAAAGTCTATTATCGCCCTTGGTAATACCGCGATGTCGACCGAATAAGGAGGACTTTGTTCGAGGCAATCAAGTCGCTCGTCTAGCGTCCTGAGATGACAGAAGAGGCTGCTTTAAGCTACCCAAGAGGTTGTCCGCTTGGCTTCGATTCTGAACTTCCGCTTCTCGTTGGTTCCTCAATGCCAGTTAATGTCAGCGAGAGGCCCCATCAATGAGAGCAAATCTAAACACTGACCCGAAATCGACCGATCTCGCCTTAAAGCTACATCACTTTGGAAATTTCGACTGTGAAATGCGCCTTTGATCGAAACCGACTTATGGGTCGCTGTCTCGCGGGAAGCTTATAAGGATAAAGGCAAGCTATCGAAATGACCGTCCCAAAGCCCACAAGCGCGCCGCCTTTGTCTCGTACCTTTCAGGGCGTCATGTGCGTGCTTGCCGGAACGATGCTTTTTGTTGGGCAGGACCTTCTGATGAAGGGTATGCTAAATGACTATCCAGTTTGGATGCTGATCTTCGTCCGCGCCCTTGTCGCTTTGATAACTCTGCTCCCGCTGGTGCTCTGGCTGGGCGCACCTCATCGAATTATCACCCCGCTATGGCCGTGGTATCTGTTGCGTTCTGTGCTCTTTGCAGCAGGCTTCGCGATGTTCTATTCTGCTTTTCCGTTCATGGGCTTGGCTGAGGTCACCACTCTGTTTTTTGCCGCACCTCTCATGGCTGCGACGCTAGCATCGGTGTTCCTGCATGAGAAAATAGGTCTAAACCGCATCATTGCGCTGCTGGTCGGGTTCGCGGGCGTGGTCATCGCTATGAACCCAATGGGTGGTAACTTCGGCTGGATTTCGATTCTTCCTCTGTTGTGCGCGCTGACCTACGCGATCAGCCAAATCATCGTCCGGAAGATTGGGGAGCAAGACACATCTCTCGTCATCGGTCTGTACACTATCACGTTTTCGGGTGTGGTGATCGTTCCAATAGGGTTAACGGTGGCGCAGGTGATCACGATAACTCCAGAACTCAACCACCTGCGTATGAACTGGCCCGTACCGAGTGCCGATGGCTTCGCTATGCTGGCGCTCCTAGGAACAATCGGGACGGTTGCCTATACTCTGGTATCGCGTGCGTACCAGATTGCCAACGTGAGCGTAATAGCGCCGTTTGATTACAGTTATCTTCCGCTAGCGGCGATCCTAGGGTTCCTGTTGTGGGGAGAAATTCCGCCGTATACAACCTTCATAGGAATGGTTCTGATTGTGAGCAGCGGAATTTACACTGCCTATCGCGAGCTTCGTATTGAGCGCGGTGCCGACTACAACACGGGCAGAGCCCAGACAGTTTCCACTCATGGCGCGCCTGCTGGGGGGGGGGCACAAGAACCCTGATTGAGGCCATCAAGTAGGCCGGGTAGCGTCAATGACCAACTGCCTTTTCTGAAGAAACTGGCTTGAGGAGGGCAGGGCGTCTGCATAGCCTTTAGGGATGACCCAGCGCTCCCCTTTCCGCTACTTCAAAACGAGCCCAGAGATCATCCGCTTGGCGGTGATGCTCTAAATTCGGTTCCCGCTGTCGCTGCGCAACGTGGAGGATCTCCTGCATGAGCGTGGTATCGAGATTAGCCATGAAACAGTGCATCAACCAGCAGCAGGCTGCCAGCCACAACCATCATCAAGCGGCATTGGTGCATGCGTGAATAGCCGCGAAACTTGCCAGAGACCCAGGGCGCGCGCGCCGTCAAGGATACGCCGACGATGCGTGGACGGCATATCCTTGTTCTTGGTCAACGAAAAGTCGAACTCGCCTGTCAGGATTTCGCCCCTCAGTCTTTCGACGAACATTTCGGCGATCCCCTGAAGGTTCCGCAGCGACTCTTGCCACCTTCTGGCTCAATGGCGTGCGAAAGTTCCCCCTGCTTGTCTCGCGGGTTCGCCGATCAGAGGCGAACCGCTCCCGGGATCCAATCCGTCCCTGCAAGAGGGACACGGGCCATGGCCGCCGCTTCAATAGTCAGCGCGACGAGGTCTTCGGGTTCGAGATTGTGGACATGGCTTTTGCCACAGGCGCGCGCGATGGTTTGCGCCTCAAGCGTCATCACCTTGAGATAGTTTGCAAGGCGACGTCCGGCGAGCACGGGGTCAAGCCGTGTGGTCAGTTCTGGATCCTGGGTCGTGATGCCGGCAGGATCCTTGCCCTCGTGCCAGTCATCATATGCCCCGGCCGTGCTGCCGAGCTTCTCATATTCGCTTTCCCATCGGGGATGCGCTTCAGGCGACGGTTCTCATCTTCGATCGCCTTCATCTGGCCAACCATGGACGCATCCATCCCGCCATACTTGGCACGCCATTTGTAGAACGACGCATCGCTCATCCCATGCTCGCGGCACAGCTCGGAAACTGGCACACCGCCTTCCGCCTGACGCAAAATCGCGATGATCTGCGCTTCAGTGTATCTGCTTGTCTTCATTCGTAATCTCCTCGTTCATCTTGCCGAGAAAATTCTACTTTTGCACCCCACTAAAATCGGGGGTGATTACCCCCTATCACTTCAAACAGTCACGCACCGCCGCTCTCGCCGAGTGGCGCGGCCTTCTTGCCGCCTGAAACCTAGCTGGGTCGGAGGAAACGGAGACTGGTTCGCATTAGTCTGACAGCACCCTCAGTGGCAATCAACACATGGGGGCCATCGTGACTTGCTTATCAAGTTCCCGCAAGCAGCGACGGGCTGCTGCAATAGCGTATCACCCCCCGAGTCTGGCAACCAGGTCCGGCATCCACGTCCACCCCGACGCGGCGTTGGGGTTCACGATCAGAAATATGCTGCGCTGAAACTTCGGGGCATCCTGCATTTCGAACAGCCGGCCGGCCCGCAGATATGGCAATGCCAGACGCTTTGGCAGATAGGCCGTGCCTTCGCGCTCCAACATGTAGGTCAGCGCCCAGATAGCGGAACCGAAACTGACCCGCGCGGTTCCGGCATCCGCAAACGCCATGGCATGCTGGGTGCGGAACTCTGCCCCCAGATCGACAAAGATATAGCCCGGATCAAACCGCACCGGCCGGTCTGGTTCGGTGGCGCAAAGCACCAGTTCGTCCGGTGGCAATCGGTAGACGGTCTGATCCCCGGGCGCCGCCAGCCGGTAGGTCAATGCAACATCCAGCAGCCCTGCGGTCAGCATTCGGTAAAGCCCGGCCTGATCACCTGACCAGACCGAAAGCGCCATCCGCGGGTTGCCGGTGTTCACGTCATCAAAGACACGCTTGCCAAGGTCGGGCCACAAATCAGGGTCGCACCCGAAATTGCACACCGACTCGGTCCCTGCCGGTGGCGCGGTTTCCTGGCGCGCCTGTCGCCACAAGCCGATCATGATTTCCGCGTACCCCAGCAGCTTTGTGCCGGACGCGGTCAGCGTGACGCCAGATTTGTGACGGTGAAGCAGCGTGGCACACAGTTCCTGTTCCAGCGTGCGCAGTCGCGCTGTCACCGTGGACTGGGTGACATTCAGTTGCTCGGAAGCCCGTACGAGGCTGCCGGTTTCGACGATGGACACGAAGGTCTTTAGTCCTGTGATGTTCAAATGACGGCCCTCAATTCGACTTATCCGAACTAAATATGCCAATAGTTTCGCTATGACAATATGTCGCAGTCTGACATGATTGGAAAACTGATGGTTGATAAAGCGGTGACGCGCATGATGGATACAGAGTTTTCGACTGCTGACCGCGATGCATTCGTGCGGGCGATGCGCCGGGTTGCGAACTCGGTGGCAGTCGTCACCACGGACGGCACCGCAGGGTGCCATGGTGCGACGGTCAGCGCCTTTTCGTCGGTTTCGGCGGATCCTCCGATGGTGCTCGTCTGCCTTCGCTCGGGTAGTCGGATCGCCGAAGCGGTCGCCGCGAACGGGGAACTCTGCGTGAACGTGCTGCCGCACGACCGGCCGGATCTGGCCAACCGTTTCGCTGGGCGCGATGATCATGCGTTGGGCGACCGGTTTCAGGGCGTGCCTGTGACGCAAGCCCCGGGCGGCGCGCCCCAGATTGACGGAGCAACGGTCTTTGTGGGGGTGGTCGAACAAGCCGTCGCAGCTGGAAGCCACAGCATTTTCATCTGTCGGGTGCAAAGCGTTCGCCAGGGCCAGGCCGGACCTCTGGCCTATTTTGATGGTGCCTATCACAACGTCGTGCCGCAAGTCACTTTCCCCCAGAATACCGCGACAGCGTGAGGATTTCGCCGCAATGACGGACATCAAACACTACAGAATGCTGATCGATGGGGCCTGGGTCGGGGCCAGCGACGGCAAGGCGTTCGAAAGCGTCAATCCGACCACCGGCCAAGTCTGGGCCATGATCCCCGAGGCGACTGCCGAGGACGTCGATCGTGCGGTTCGGGCGGCGGACCGGGCGTTTTCGACAGGCGCGTGGCCCGCGATGACGCCAACACAGCGTGGCCAATGTCTGCGCAGGCTCGGCGATCTGTTGGCCGACACATCCGAAGCCTTGGGCAAGGTTGAGACGATCGATACCGGCAAGATGTTGAAGGAAACGCGTTGGCAAGCCAAATACATCGCTGAATTCTTTCATTTCTTCGCGGGCTGCGCCGACAAGATCCATGGCGAGACCCTGCCCATCGACAAGCCCGACATGATGGTTTTCACCCGGCGCGAACCGCTGGGCGTGATTGCCGCCGTCGTGCCGTGGAATTCGCAACTGTTCCTGTCCGCAGTCAAGGTCGGGCCGGCGCTGGCGGCTGGCAACACCGTGGTTCTGAAGCTCTCCGAACATGCGTCGGCCGCCATGCTGGAGTTTGGCGAGCTGATTGCGGCAGCGGGGATACCGCCGGGCGTGGTCAACATCATCACCGGGCATGGTGATCCCTGCGGCAAGGTTCTGACATCGCACAAACTGGTTGCGCGGGTGTCGTTCACCGGCGGATTGGGAGCAGCGCGGCAGATCATTCACAATTCGGCCAGCAACTTTGCGCAGGTCTCGCTGGAACTGGGCGGCAAATCCCCGATTGTCGTTTTTGACGACGCCAACCTAGACTCGGCGGTCAATGGGGCACTGTCGGGCATCTTCGGGGCCTCGGGGCAAAGCTGTGTCGCGGGTTCGCGTCTGCTGTTGCAAGACACCATTGCGGATGCGTTTCTGGACCGGATGGTGACCATGGCGAGCCGGATCAAGATGGGCGATCCCTTGGCGGATGACACCGAAATGGGGCCGATCTGCACTCAAGGGCAGTTGGACTGCATTGAACGCGAGGTGGCGCGCGCCTTGGACGAAGGTGGCCGCCTGCTGTGCGGCGGTCGCCGGGTCGAGGGTCTGGCGGGGCGGTTTTACCACCCCACGATCATCGAATGCCCCAACCCCGACCTGCATATCGTCGACACCGAGATGTTCGGGCCCGTCCTCAGCGTTCTGCGGTTCACGGACGAGGCGGATGCCGTGCGGCTGGCCAATCATACCGAACACGGGCTGGCGGCGGGGGTCTTTACCCGCGACGGCGCGCGGCAGTTGCGCATGGTCAAGGCGATCAAGGCGGGCATCGTCTGGGTCAACACCTACCGCGTCGTTTCCCCAATAGCCGAATTTGGGGGCATGAAAAACTCCGGCTATGGCCGCGAAAGCGGGTTGCAAGCGGTCTACGACTATACGAGGCCCAAGACGGCCTGGATCAACACATCAGACGAACCGCTGGGCAGCCAGTTCGTCGCGCGCTGAAGGAACCACAGATGAAATTCCAACTTGCGATCAATCTTGAACGTGTCGACGACAGCCTTGATATGCGGGATGTCGCGCGGCACACGCTCGAGATGGTCCAGATGGCCGATCAGGGCGGCTTCAACATCGTCTGGTCAGCCGAACATCACGCGCTGGAAATGACGATAGCGCCCAACCCTTTTTCACTTCTGGCCTGGTGGGCCAATCACACGGACCGTGTCCGTCTTGGCACGGCCTGTGTGGCCGCGGCCTATTGGCATCCGATCAAGGTGGCAGGCGAGGCCGCTTTCATCGACCTGATTTCAGGCGGGCGGCTGGAGCTCGGCATAGGGTCAGGCGCCTATCAGCGCGAGTTTGACCGCATGCATCCTGGGCTGAAACAGTCAGACGCCTGGCGGTACATGCAGGAAATGCTGCCAGCCGTGCGGGCTCTTTGGGCGGGTGACTACGCCCACAACGGCGAGTTCTGGACTTTCCCGACCTCGACCTCTTGTCCCAAGCCCTTGCAGACGGAAGTGCCTGTCTGGATCGCCGCCCGTGCCCCAATCACCTATGATTACGCCGTGAAAAACGGTTGCAACATCATGTCGTGGCCCCTGACCCGCGAGATGTCTGAGGCCGAACTCTACATGCAGCGCATGGCTGAGGCGATGGCGGCCAACCCCGGCAAAAAGCGCCCGACCATGGCGATGATGCGCCAGACCGCCCTTTATGACCGCAAGGAAGACTGGATGGTGCCGGTCCGCGCCGCACAACGCGTGTTGTCGCAGTTTGAAAACCTTTTCAAGAACATGGGCGATGTGGAGAATGGCTTCCCAAAGTCGATCCCGCTGGATCAGCTTGGCAACCGCGCTGAATATGACCCTGAAATGCTGTCGCGCAACCTGATGTTCGGCACACCCGACGAGGTGATCGCCAAGCTGAAACTGTATGAGGCATTGGGCGTGGACGAGTTCATCTATTACGCCAGCCTTGGCCTTGGACATGCCGAACAGAAACGCTCGATGGAACTGTTCTGCCGCGAAGTCATCCCCGCATTTGTCTGAAAGATCCCCATGCCCGCCGAAATCCGCCGCACCCTGCTGAACGTCCAGACCACCCGCATCGAGGGCGGCAAAGCCGCACCCACCCCCACCAGACTGGTGGCCGCCCTTGTCATCATCCGCAACCCATGGGCCGGGCGCTGCTGGGTCGCGGATCTGTCGCCTGAGGTGCGCGACCTCTGCCCCGAAATCGGCAAACTGTTGACCGACATGATCCTTGAGGTGACCGGCGACAAAATCGAAGGCGTCGGCAAGGCTTCGGTCGTCGGCATGGGCGGCGAGATCGAACATGCGCAGGCGCTGACCCATTCGCTGTGGTTCGGCAATCAGTACCGCGACGCAATCAAGGCCAAGTCCTATCTTGCCTTCACCAACACGCGCGGATCTGCCGGAAGTTCGCTGATGATCCCCCTGATGGACAAGGACGATGGCGGGCGGCGGTCACACTACCAGACCATCCATCTCACCGTACCCGACGCACCGGCGGACGACGAGATCATCGTGGCGCTTGGCGCGTCGATTGGCGGGCACCCTCTGCACCGCATCGGCGACCGCTATCAGGACCTGCGCGACATGGGGCGGGATGTCGACAATCCGGCGGGGGTTTGACGGTTGGAACGCATGACAGGCACAGCCTATAATTTGGCCGGACCTGCGGGCGCGCCGGTGCTGGTGCTGGTGCATGGCCTGGGTCTGACGCGCAGCACGTGGGACGATTTTGTCCCCGTGCTGGTGAAGGAATATCAGGTGCTGGCTTATGATCTGTGCGGCCATGGTCAGAGTGCACTGCCGCACGCCAAACCCAGCCTCACCGTTCTGTCCGACCAGCTGGTGCATCTGATGGACGAACTGGCGATCAACCGCGCGACCATCATAGGGTTCTCACTGGGCGGCATGATCAACCGCCGCGTGGCGCTGGATCATCCGTCCCGCGTTGCGGCGCTGGTGATCCTGAACTCGCCGCATGAACGCAGCCCCGAGGCGCAACGTCTGGTCGAGGAACGGGCCGCCCAGACCGGGGCGGGCGGCCCTGCTGCCAACATAGACGCCACTTTGGAACGCTGGTTCACGCCGGGTTTTCTGGCCGGCTCGCCTGAAATCGTGGCGCAAGTCCGCGCGACTGTTTTGGCCAATGACCCCGAAAGCTATGCCGGTCACCGTCAGGTTCTTGCCAGCGGTGTCACCGAACTGATCCGACCCAATCCACCCGTCACGGCCCCGACACTTGTGATGACCTGCGAGCATGACAGCGGCAGCACGCCTGCGATGTCGCATGCCATCGCCGCCGAAATCGCCGGGGCGCAATGCGTGATCGTGCCGGGTTTGCAGCACCTTGGCCTGATCGAGCGTCCCGAGGTTTTTACCACCGAAATCCTGGGCTTTCTGGCGCGTAGTGCATCCCATATCCATATGAACGGACCCAAAGCATGACAATCATGACCGGCGGACAAGCGGCTGTCGCCGCGTTGCAGACCGAAAAGGTCAAACACGTTTTCGGCCTGATCGGCTCGGCCACGATGGAGGTGTTCGACGCGCTTTACGATGCAACCGACATTCAGTTCATCGGGGTGCATGATGAACGCACCGGCACCCATATGGCCGACGGCTATGCCCGCGCCTCGGGCCGCGCCGGGGTGATATTGGCCGGGCAGAACGGGCCGGGGGCGACCAATCTGGTGACGGGGCTTGCGCAGGCGGCGGCGGCGTTTTCGCCGGTGGTGTCGATTGCGGGCGCGATATCCTCGGCGCATCTCTACCGCGATGCCTTTCAAGAGGTCGACCAGCAGGCGCTTTTCAAACCTGTCGCCAAAAAGACCTGGACTGCAACCGGTGCTGACCGCGTGCCCGAGATGTTCCGCGAGGCGTTCCGCACCGCCCTTACCCCGCGCCGGGGCCCGGTGCAATTGAACCTCCCGCGCGATGTGCTGTCTGCCCAAGCCGACTATACGGCGTTTCAATTGCCCAAAGCCTATCGGTCGCAAACGGTTCCAGGGGGCGCGCAATCTGCTATTGATCAGGCGGCTCATCTCTTGGCCGGTGCCACCCGCCCGGTGATCATTGCAGGCGGCGGCATCAAGAACACCGAAGGCCACGCGCAGGCCTTGGCGCTGGCCGAGGCGCTGAACTGCCCCATCGTCACGTCGCCAGGACACGGCGACGCCGTCCCCTTTGGCCATCCGCTGAACGCTGGGCAAATGGGGCCGCGCGGCAATGTGGTCGCCTCGCGGCTGGTGCGCGAGGCCGATGTGATCCTCGCCCTTGGCACCCGGATCGGGTTCAACGCGACCTTCTACACCTATGACAACATCAACCGGGATGCGAAGATCATCCATGTCGAGTTGGAGCCGACCGCCATTGGCCGCCATTTCCCGGTTGAAATCGGCATCTGGGCCGATGCGCCGACGGCCGCCCTGCAACTGGTGGCGGCGATAGCCTTGCTTAAAAACCGACATTTGGCGGATACATGGACTGCGGCCTTCCAGGCGGAACGCAGCGCCTTTCTGGCAAAGCGTGACGCTGATGCGATCACCGACACCGCCCTTATCCAACCCTCGGGCCTGTTCAAGACCCTGCGCGATGTGCTGCCCCATGACGGGGCGATCACCATGGATGCCGGTACTTTGTGTCTGCAGGCCACCGATGCGATGAACTACTGGCAAGCGAAAAGCCTGTTCACGCCACTGGATTTCGGGCTGGTCGGGTTTTCCTTTGCTTGCGGGTTAGGGGTGAAACTGGCGCAGCCCGAAAGGCCGGTGATCAGCCTGATGGGCGACGGCGGGTTCGGGATGACGGTGTCCGAGCTTAGCACCGCCGTGGATCACGGCATCAACACTGTGACCATCGTGATGAACAACAAATGCTGGGGGGCGGAAAAGGCCTATCAGCGCGACTTTTTCAACGGGCGATACATCGGTGCCGATGTCAGCAGCCCGCCCTTCGACAAGCTGGCCGAACTTTATGGTGCGGCGGGTTACCGGGCCGACACCTTGGCCGGGGTGGCGGAAGCCAGCGAGGCGGCGCTGGCCTGCGGCAAGCCTGCGGTCATCGACGTGGCGGTTGATCCGGCGGCACTTTATTCCTTTCGCCGCGACAGTTTCAAACACCGTGGAGGCTGATCCGATGACTGACGAGAAATCCTATCCCAACATGGACGCCCAACGCGCCACCGGCGACTGGAACCCGATGTGGGACCTGATGAAGGAACTGGACCCCGATTATCTGGAGGCCTTTCTGGGGTTTCGCGCCGTACCGCAGCGCAAGGGTCCGCTGGAACAAAAGTACAAGGAGATGATCTTCATCGCCATCAATGCTGCGACCACCCATCTGCATGGGCCGGGTGTGCGCCGCCACATCCAGAATGCCTTGCGGGCAGGTGCCACCAAGGAAGAAATCCTTGAGGTGATCCAGTTGACCACAATAATGGGCATCCACTCGATGACCCTCGCCGCGCCAATCCTGCAAGAAGAGGTCGAACGGTTCGCGAACGGTAGCTGATCGATCCCAACCTTCATGCCGCGCGCAGAGAACCAGCCGCAATCCCAATAAAGCCCTGAACTGCTCTCTGAACAAAAGAAAAAAACCAACTCAACCGGAGGTCCTACAAATGCGTACCAAACTATTGTCTGCCCTTGCTACCAGCGTTGTTTTTGCCAGTCCGGCGCTTGCCGCCGATCTAGTCGTGGGCGTGCCGAACTGGCCGTCTGTCACGGTCACTGCGAATGTCATCAAGGCCGTCATCGAGACGGACCTTGGCCTGACGGTCGAATTGCAGACCGGAACTAACCCGGTGATCTTCGAGGCGATCGACAAGGGGTCGATGCAAATTCACCCCGAGGTCTGGCTGCCGAACCAGCAGGGTCTGGTGGACCAATATCAGGCCAAGGTCGAAGTAAACCCCAATGGCGCCGTCGCGGTGCAAGGCATGTGCGCCAACAAGGCCGGCACCGATGCGGGCTTTGCCGACATCAGTGATCTGGCCGATCCGGTGAAGACCGCCCTTCTAGACAGCGACGGCAATGGCAAGGGAGAGGTGTTCATCGGTGTGACGGGGTGGGGTTCCACCACGGTGGAACATGCGCGCGGTCTGGGTTACGGCTATGATCAGGTCGTGGATCTGGTTGAACTGGACGAAAGCGTGGCCTATGCCCAGCTTGCCGCGGCGATCACAGCGGGTAAGCCTTGGGTCGGCTTTTGCTACAAGCCGCATCACCTGTTCACCGTGCATCCCGAAATGACCTTCCTGACAGAGCCTGCGCACGATCCGGCCGCCTGGAAAATCGTCACACCCGAGGAGGATCCGGAATGGAAAACTGCGTCGAACGTCGCCATGGCATGGGCACCGGTGTTCATCCACCCGGCCTTCTCCATCGGCCTGAACGAAACCGCACCGCAGGTCGCGTCGATGATGCGGACGATGGATCTGTCTGCGGACGATCTTGGTGCCTTTTCGTACTCTGTCATCGTTGACGGCAAGGATCCGGCAGTGGTCGCGTCTGAATGGATTGCGGCAAATTCTGACCGCGTAACCGCTTGGCTTAAGTAAAGCGTCACGGCACATCGAAGTCTGGGCATGGCGGCTCGCTGCCATGCCCGATGGATTTTTTTCGGGTTGGAGCAAGCAGGCATGGCAGACCCCGTCATCGAACTGTCCGGTGTTTGGAAGATCTTCGGCCCTGCCGAACAGTCAGCCCTTGCCGATGCACGCGCCGGTGTGACCAAGGCCGAAATCCTTGAGCGCCACAAATGCGTCGTCGGTATTGCCGATGCGTCGATCTCCGTGATGCCGGGAGAGATCTTCTGCATCATGGGTCTGTCGGGCAGCGGAAAATCGACGCTGGTGCGCCACGTGAACCGGCTTGTCGAACCGACTGCGGGTGAAATCCGGGTGTTGGGCCAGGATGTGCGGGCCCTGTCGCCCGCGTCCTTGCGCCAGTTGCGCGTCGAGCGGATCGGGATGGTGTTTCAGCACATGGCGTTGATGCCGCACCGGACCGTCGAGGACAACGTCGCCTACCCTTTGGAACTGCGCGGAACTTCAAAGGCGATCCGCTGGGGCGTCGCGGCCGAAAAGTTGGCACTGGTCGGCTTGCAGGGGTATGGCGACCGGTTGCCTCGGGAACTGTCGGGCGGCATGCAGCAACGGGTCGGGTTGGCGCGTGCACTGGCCGCTGACCCGGCGATCCTTCTGATGGACGAGCCGTTTTCGGCGCTGGACCCGCTGATCCGCCGACAGTTGCAGGATCAGTTCATCCAACTTTCGGCCAAACTGGGCAAGACGACGCTGTTCATAACGCATGATCTTGACGAAGCGATCCGTGTTGGCAGCCGCATCGCGATCATGAAAGACGGGCGCATCGTGCAAACCGGCACACCTGAAGAGATCGTCACGCGGCCAGTCGACGACTATGTTCGCGCCTTCGTGCAGAACATCTCGAAACTGGGCTTGATCACCGCCCATACGATAATGGAGCCCCTCGAAAAGGTTCAGGCCTTGCAGGCTTTTGTCATCTCGGCGGCCCCGCGCGCGCGAGCCGACGCGAACCTTGATGCGCTGATCGGGCTGGTGACGGGCAGCGATGTTCCTGTGGTCATCGACGATGGCGGAACGGTTGTCGGTGCTGTCACCAAGGACCGGCTTTTGCTGGCCATAAGAGAGGGGCGCTGATGACCGGACCTGACCAGATCGCTCGCTTTGTGGGCCCGAATGCCGCCTACTACACCAAGGTCTTTGCCGCCATTCAGGGAAGTGGATGGCCAATACCAAGCTTCAATGCGGCTGCGGCGGTTTTCGGACCCTTGTGGGCCGGGATGCGGGGGCTTTCCGCCTTGTTTCTTCTGCTGTGCTTTCTGGATCTGGTGGCGCTGTCGCAGATCACGTCGGGTATCTGGGGCAAGGTCGACGCGGCCGGCCTTGCCCGCGTCACCCAACTGGAAGAGACAATCGAGTCGCGGCGCAGTCAGGCAGCCGAGGCTTTGGCCAATGGTAATGCCGAAGCGGCAGCCACAGCCATCAAACTGGCCGAGAATCTGCAAAAGGCTGCCGATGCCGCGCGCGCCGAAGCCGGTCAATCCCGCGACGGTGCCGGTTTGCGCGCAACGGTCGGGCTAGCCCTGCTGGCAATGATCAGGCTTGCAACCGGGTTTGCGGCCAACACCCTTTACGAGCGCCGCTTTAGTGCCTGGCGGGGGGATCAAACCTTGCAGCATGGCGCACCTGCTGGGCGGCTGACAGTGACGGCGGTGCTGGTGGCTGCGATCTACGGCATCACGCTTTATGCGTTCATAACGCCTACCCCACCGGGCTGGCTGACTACATTTCCTGCGGACAAGGCCCTGTTCTCCACTGTCGAGGGATGGCTGGATGCCGGATTCGAAGCAGCCTATGAGTCCGGGCGCGGAGTGTTCGAGGGGATCCGCGATGCGATCCGCATTCTGGTCGAGGCATTCGAGGCCGTGCTGGTCGGCACACCCTGGCCCGTAGTGATGCTGGTCATCTGCACGCTGGCCTGGCAATTGGCAGGGGTTCGGGTCGCCATCTTTACCGCAGCAGCGCTGGCCTATCTTGGCCTGTTCGGCCTTTGGGAACTTTCGATGCTGACCGTGGCTCTGCTTGGGGCGGCGTCGATCCTGTGCGTCCTGTTGGGCATTCCCTTGGGCATCTGGTTTGCGCGCTCAAAAACCGCCTTTTCCGCAGCGCAACCGGTGCTGGATTTCATGCAGACCATGCCAGCCTTTGTCTACCTGATCCCGGTGATCGCCTTTTTTGGCACCGGCAAGCCGCCGGGCATCATTGCCACGCTTATCTTCGGCATGCCGCCGGTGATCCGGTTGACAACCTTGGGGCTGAACGGTGTCCCCGAAGACGTCAAGGAAGCGGCGCGGGCCGTCGGCGCCACCCAAATGCCGGTGGGGGGGGGGGGGGGAT
>JBILYK010000097.1:0-13368 GCA_044377735.1 Paracoccaceae bacterium
GGCGCAACCGACTGGCAGGTGCTGCGCGGAGTGGAATTGCCTCTTGCACGGGCGTCAATCCTTGCCGGGATCAATCAGACCATTCTGATGTGTCTGTCCATGGTGGTTATTGCCAGCCTGATTGGCGCGCAAGGGCTGGGTTCGATGGTTCTGCAATCGCTGCAGTACGCCGCCAAAGGGCAAGGCTTGCTGGCCGGACTTGCCATCCTTCTTTGCGCCATGGTGATTGACCGGATCGTTCAAGGCAGTTTCCGACGCAAGGGCAGTGGCTTAGCATGACCCAAGAAGATGCCCCGATGCCCGACCAGAATGCAACTTCCGAACTTACGCTGTGCTGCCCGTGGTTCTGTCAGAAGAAACTGGCTTGAGGCGGGGAGGGCGTCTGCGTAGCCTTTTGGGATGACCCAGCGCTCACCTTTCGGCTACTGCAAGACCAGCCCAGAGATCATCCGCTTCGTAGTGATGCTCTACATTCATTTCCCGCTGCCGCTTCGCAACGTGGCGGACCTCCTGCATGGGCGTGCGATAGAGATTAGCCACGAAACAGTGCGCTATTGGTGGAACCGGTTTGTTCCGATGTTTGCTGCTGAACTCCGGCTCAAGCGGGTGGAACGAATGCGTGGACGCAATCATTGGCGCTGGCATCTGGACGAGGTGTTTGTGAAGATTAGCCGCGTGACGCACTACCTCTGGCGTGCTGTTGATCACGAGGGGGAGGTATTGGAAAGCGTGGTTGCCAAGACCCGGGACCGCAAAGCAGCTCTGAAGTCATTTAAGAAATCCATGAAGCGGCATGGGCCACCCGAGAATATTGTGTCGGACCGTCTGCGTTCTTACTGCGCGGCCCTGAAGGACCTGGGCCGTGGCGATGACCGCGAGATGGGGCGATGGATGAATAATCGAGCGGAGAACTCGCACCTACCATTCCGAAGACGTGAGCGGGCCATGTTGCGGTTCAGGCGGATGCGAACGTTGCAGAAGTTCGCGTCTGTCCATGCCTCTGTCCACAACCACTTTCCGACGGAGCGCCACCTCCAGAACCGCGATCAGCCCAAGACCACGCCACGCAATGGCTCTGGACTTACAACAACGACCGACCCAACATGGGCATCGGCGGCATCACACCCGCCATGAAACTGAAAATGGCCGCGTAAGTTATACGAATGCACCCCGTTAAAAATGGGGGGATTACCTTGGGTTTGATATTGGTTGAAATTTTCTTATTATTATTTCAGTATGCCCAAGATAATTTCCGGCTGTCAATAAAATGATGAACACCAAGAGGGCCGCAGGACCCGACGCCGATTCCGACACCGAGTCCGAAAGCTGTATCGGTCCGAAAATGCGATTGCGGCGCAAAGTGCGTAACCTTTCACTGCAGGAGGTCGCATCACGTGCCGATATCTCAATCGGGCTGCTCATCCAGATTGAGCGTGGGCTAACAACGCCGTCCGTCCGATCGATGACTGCGATCTGCAAAGCCTTGGAAATGCCGGTAGGCTGGCTGTTTGACCACAGCGCCGATGGCGTTCCCGACAGCACGCTGATCGTGCGTCGGCAACAAAGACGTGTTCTGGATCTTGGTGCAAAAGGCATGATCAAGGAACTGATGACGCCGGATGCCTGCACGGGAGTCCAAATGATGCGGCTGGTCATCAGACCCGGCGGCTCCACAGGCGAAACCCCCTGTAACCACCCCGAGGGTGCAAAATGTGGCACGGTCTTGTCCGGCGTCTTGGGCCTCGAAGTCGACGGTGTCGAGCACCGGCTGGAACCAGGGGATTCCTTTGCTTTTGACGCTGTCCGAATGATCCGTTTTTGGTCCATCGGATCTGAGGATACCGATGTCATTTGGGTGGTTGGCCGAGCCGTATACTGAACAACCTCCTTACAGCACCGGGAGACCGCACAATGATTGCCAATGAAATCGCACCAATCGCCAATTCCTTATGGTCGGCCACCGCCAACCCCACCCCACCTTGTCCTCCGCTACAAGGCGCGGAGGAAACGGAAGTCGCAATCATCGGTGGGGGGTTCACCGGGCTCTCGGCGGCTCTTCATCTGGCAGAACGCGGCGTTGCCGTCACAGTTTTGGAGGCCGAGATACCCGGCTGGGGGGCTTCAGGACGTAATGGTGGTCAGGTCAACCCCGGTCTTAAAGAGGATCCAGATACGATAGAACGGCAGTTCGGTCCCGAAATGGGCGGGCGGATGATCCGGTTGGCCGGGGGCGCGGGCGATCTGGTCTTCGATCTGGTGCGCCGGCACAACATCGATTGTTCCGCAGCACAGACTGGCTGGATTCAGCCGGTTCATGACGAGGCCGCCAGAAAGGTCGTGCAGGCCCGCGTCGA
Organism: Paracoccaceae bacterium; assembly: GCA_044377735.1. Classification (GTDB taxonomy): domain Bacteria; phylum Pseudomonadota; class Alphaproteobacteria; order Rhodobacterales; family Rhodobacteraceae; genus Tabrizicola_A. The sequence continues at coordinate 2,355 of JBILYK010000097.1, forward strand.
TCTATGGACACGCCGCGGCGCACCGCTGCGCATGTTGTCGGCGCAAGAAACAGAAGCCATGCTTGGTACCTCAGCCTGTCTCTGCGGCATGATCGACCCGCGAGGCGGCAACTTGCATCCTTTGAATTATGCTCTGGGGCTTGCCGATGCAGCGCTAAAGGCGGGTGCCGTTCTACACGGTCACAGTAAGGCCACCTCGCTGGAAAGCGACGCGGGCGGACATGTGATCCGCACCGCAAAGGGCAAACTGCGTGCCCGCAAACTGCTTCTGTGCACCAACGGCTATACCGACAAGCTGATACCGCGCCTGAACAGGACGGTGGTACCGATACGCTCGATCCAGGTGGCAACCGTGCCGCTGACAGATAACATCCGGCGAACGATACTGCCGGGTGGGCATTCCGCCTCGGACAGTCGCAGATTGCTGCTTTACTTCCGTCTGGATTCGCAAGGTCGCTTCATCATGGGCGGTCGCGGCGCTTACGACGTTGCGGGAACCGAATACCAGATGGACGCCCTGCGCAAAGCCTCTCTGGAGCTTTACCCCCAGCTCGGCGATACGGAATGGTCGTATGCGTGGGGCGGCTATGTGGCGATGACAGCAGACCACTACCCCCATCTGAACAGAATCTCTCCGAGCATCATGGCAGGTATGGACTATAATGGGCGCGGCGTCGCCATGGGGACGGCCATGGGACGGGTGCTGGCAGACTGGGCCTCCGGCACACCCGAGGTGGATCTGGATTTTCCGGTCACTGATCCACAACCGATCCCATTCCATTTTCTGCGCAAACCCGCAGTCAGCGCCACGGTGGCATGGTATAGACTGCGCGACCGCCTGGGTGTCTGACCAGCTACTCCATCCGAGCCATACCGTGGCGACAGATCCTTTACGCATGAACCAAGAAGGGTGGCCACATGGCTGAACGGGTCGAGATTGCAGTAATCGGGGCGGGCATCATCGGGCTGAGCTGTGCGTTCAGGCTGGCTCAGGCCGGGCATGATGTGATCCTTGTGGACCCGCAAGACCCCGGCTCGGGCGCTTCCTACGGTAACGCGGGCACGATTGCCGATTACGCAGTGATGCCAGTCGGAAACCCTGCTGTCCTGCGGGATCTGCCACGCCTGCTCTTCGACCGCAACTCACCGCTGGCGATCCGTCACGCGGCGATTGTCTCTCTGGCGCCCTGGCTGCTGCGGTTTGTCCAGCAAAGCCTTCCTGCAGCCACTGCCAGGAATGCCGCCGCTATAGCCGGCCTTGTCACAGACGCTGCATCTCTATGGCAAGAACTTGCTGCTGAGATTGGCGCATCCCAGATTTTGCAGCACCGAGGGGCACTCTATTTTTACGAGACGCAGGACGCGTTCCGCGCAGCCACCGAAGAGATGACAAAGCGCCGCGCACTCGGGATCAGCGTCGATCTTGTCGCTGCTGATGAATTGGCTGGCCTTGAACCTGGCCTTCCAGCTGCTAATGGCGGCGCGTTCTTTCCCAACGCGGTGTTCCTGTCCGATCCTGGCCAGATGGTGACTTGTCTGGCAGTCGCTGTGGCAGCCCTCGGCGTTGCACACCAACGCAGCACTATCGCCCGACTGGAACCGCAGACTGACGGCATCAGACTGACCGGAACTGGCTCAGATATTCACGCATCGCGCGTCGTGATTGCAGCCGGCGCACATTCAAAACACTTGGCACGAATGGCAGGTGACCCCGTCCCGCTTGAGACTGAACGCGGTTACCATCTTGAATGGGACATGCCTGAACCGCGCTTGCTTCGACCCTGCTGCCCGACTTCGCGTGGGTTTTACATGTGTCCAATGTCGGGGCGGCTGCGGGTCGCCGGGACCGTGGAACTGGGCGGACTGAGCGCACCGCCTTCACCCCACCGGATCAAGAGATTGGAAGAGGGTGCGAACGCCATCTTTCCGGATCTGGGCTCTCCAAGTCGGAGTTGGATGGGGTTTCGCCCCTCAATACCGGATTCCGTGCCGGTCATCGGCGAAGGACGGGATACCCGAGTTATTCATGCATACGGACACGGACATATCGGCCTGACGCTAGCCCCTGTCACGGCTCGGATGGTCGAAGCAATAATCAAAGGCGCTCCGCCGCATGCACGACTTGCTGCCTGCAGACCGAGCCGGTTCTAAACGGGCGTAGACGCCGCATACAAATAAGGTAAGCGCTAACCTAACCAATATCCAGAGCTCGGACGGAAAATGCAAAATCGATGCTTTAGTTTGACCTTAGTCAGCAAAGTGTGCGCACGGCAAGACCTCATTGCATGGTCGCTAGATTGCTTATTGTGTTTGAGGGATAGAACGGAGATCAATATCGAAAATCACCTTGGAGGCCATCTCTTGCCCAACACTTCGCAATCCTTGTTTGAACGTGGCCTCAACGTTCTGGTCGAGGGGGTATCTTCTGCTTCGCGCGGGCCAGCAACCTTTGGCGGCGCGCCCCGTTATATGTCGCATGGGCAGGGCGCGCGGCTTTATGATGTGGATGGCCGGGAATACATCGATTGGATGATGGCCTTTGGTGCGCTGCCCCTTGGGCATGCCCACCCAGCCATCATTGAAACCGTCTCTCACGAAATTCTGCGCGGGTCCCATTTTGCGACAGCGTTGGAGGTTGAGGTCGAGGTGGCCGAAATGCTGGTAGACCTGCTGCCACATGTGGACAAGGTGCGCTTTGCCAATACGGGCACCGAAGCCTGCATGGCCGCCTTTCGGCTGGCGCGCGGCCACACCGGGCGGCGCAAAATTATCAAATTCGAAGGCCATTACCACGGCTGGTGGGATTCGGTTCTGGTCAATACTAATCCGATGCCCATTGCTGCTTTGGGCCACCCCAACAGCCCGATCCGCATTCCCGATAGTTCGGGCATTCTGGAAGAAAGCTTTGCCGACACGATCGTGGTGCGTTGGAATGATGTGCCGGCCCTTGAACGCGCCATGGCCCTGCATGGGCGCGAGGCGGCCTGTGTTGTCACCGAGGGTGTCATGTCAAACATGGGCGTCATCCCGCCCAAGCCGGGTTATCTGATGCGCATACAGGAGTTGTGCCGCGAATATGGCGCGCTGTTCTATTTGGATGAAACAGTTACAGGCTTTCGTTTGGCGGCGGGCGGTTGTGCCGAGTTGTATGGCCTGACGCCCGATATTGTCACCTATGGCAAGGCCATTGGGGGCGGTATGCCCATGGCGCTGATCGGGGGGCGTGACGATGTCATGTCGGGGTTAGAATGGGGCAAGGTTTTGCACTTTGGCACCCATAATGCGGGCCGCTTGGCGCTGCATGTCACCAAGACGATGCTGCAGACGATGCTCGCCGAAAATCAGGCGGGCTTTCGAAAAATCAAAGACTTGGGCCAGAAAATGGCGGCCGAGGTGACGCGGGTCGCCCGTCTGTCCAACAGGCACAATATCGTGGTGCAAAGCGTGAACTCGATGTTCCAGATCTTTTTCACGGATCTGGACGAGGTCACAGATTACCGCGACTTCTGCGGCCATGTGGATCGCGCGAAGTTTCGCGATTTTGCGCTGCGGTTGATGGACAAAGGGGTTTACATGAACCCCTCTGCCACGTTGCATTCTTTATCCTCTATCGTTCATACTGAGGCGGACATTGCGGCCACCGCGCATGCGATTGGTTTGGTGTTGGACGAAATGCCATGATCCAAATTGGCGTTCTGGGAGTTGGGTCGCTTGCGGAATACCTCATCCGCGGGTCACAGGGGGCGCCGTTCCAATTCATTGTTTCGCCGCGCGGGGCAGAGCGGGCCAAGAACCTTGCGGCAAAGTATGGCGTGAAAGTCGCCGCCAGAAATCAGGCGGTTGTGGATGAAACGGACATGGTGTTGGTCTGCCTGCCGGCCGCCGGGGGATTGGAAATACTGAGCGACTTGGCGTTTCGTCGCGGGCAATCGGTGCTCTCGACCATGGCGGGAACGCGCATTGCGCCCTTGCGGGCGGCTTGTTCGCCCGCGGACGGATTTTGCACCATGATGCCGGGATTTGCCAATGCCTTTGGGGCCGGACCGTCGCTGTTGTTCCCGCCTGACCCGGAATGGCAGCGCTTTCTTTCGCAGCTTGGTCCGGTTCATGCATTTGAAGAACAGGGCCGTTTCGAGACGGCCGCCGTTTTTGGGGCCATGTCAGGTGCATCCATGTTCTTGATGCGGCATCTTGCCAATTGGTTTTCAGCGCATGGTCTGCCTTTTGAAACCGCACAGCAATTGGTGGCTGAGACCTTTCGTGGCAATTGCGAGGTGCTGCTGCAAGCGGCCGAACCGCTGGATGATATTGTGCGGGGCGTGACGACGCCCGGTGGTATCACCGAGGATCTTGTAACGACGCTGGTGACGCAAAATGCCCTCGGCGCTTGGGATGAAGCGATGGACAAAGTCCTGGCCCGAATGGTCACTGACTGAACCTGAGCACCACCCAAGCTTCACGACCTGCTCGGCAGGTGTCTTCGTCGTCATGGGTTTCTTCATCATCTTCAACTCTAACTGGAATAAAGATGAGCAAAAACTGCACTATGCAATCATGATAAAATGTTCCATGGGCGCTGATGGCGGACATGAACGCTGTGTTAACGTGCGCTGCAACGACAATGGCACGGGCACTGTGGTCTATGGCTGCAATGAAGCTGGAATCATTGATGCTGTGCTTGTGTCGTCTGGCAAAGACTTGGATTTGCGCGCTCAGGAAAGCCTGGCCAAACTTGAAGCAGGTGATCTTGCCGCCAAGCGTGGGATGGACCGCAGGAGCCTTGCCTTTGCAGCCGAGGTTTCCTCCTGCGCGATGACGCTCTCGATCCGTTGCTCGAGATCACTGACCTGCGTGTCCAGCAGGGTCCGGAGGTCTGCATCCATGCCCTCGACGTCGGCGGGGATGTCTTGCTTCCTGCGCGCCGCGATCTGGGCCAAAAGCCGCTTACGCATGTCCACGATCTGCGCCCTACGCGTAGTCAACGCCCTAAGAATACGCAAATTCTCGGTCGGCAGCCGTCGACCCGCTTCCGGTCGGAACAGCATGAACCGGGCGATCAGCTCTGCATCGATCCGATCTGTCTTCGCGCGCGTGCCTCGGGAAAGGGCAAAGGCCTTGATCTGCGCAGGGGGCAACTGGCCTGCATCGATCTCCGCCGCGACGAGTGTGGCCCAGAGCACCCATTCCTGACCGCCCGCAGTTCGGGAAATCGATCCCCCGGATCGATTTCTATCCCTTATTGCCCTCAAACCCGATCTTGACCGGACCGGGCATCTCCCGGATCGCCGCGACCAGCAGTTCGTGGCCCTCTGCCGAGTTCGCCAGTCGGAACCTCTGCTCGCCAGGAAGGCAAAACCCATCCAGCCAATCGCGGGACACATCTATCCCGACCACGGTCGTTGCTGTTATCATGTCACTCTCTCTTCCTTATGCTTCGCGGTCCCGGAAAACGGGCCGCCGTCAACTGTTCGAGACGGTGAGGAGAGGCGGGATCAGCCTGCTAGAAAACGTGGTCAGGCCACAAGATGTTCAGCGCTGCATCCGACCCCGTCGCCGATCCTGGCCGGGAGCGGCGACGGGGTATCTATAGCAGGGCCGAGACACATAAGGTGTTCAGTCCCGGCATTTGGTGGAGTGGCCGGCATTTGGTGGAGTGGATTGAGCATGAAACTTTCGCTTTCCGTCATCAGCTTTGGTGGTGCGCTTGCCGAAGGTGGTGATGCCGACCAAGGGCAGGTTCAGCCGCCCGGTGTTATAGCTGTTGGCCATGCGTGAACCTGAATGTTAGCGCGGTGTCACGCCACGCAGCCGTTCAGAGCGGCGGCGCAGAAGTTCGACGGTGGCAAGCAAGAGCACGGAGATGATTACAAGGATTGTCGCCACGGCAAGGATGGCTGGAGAGATCGCCTCGCGGATGCCGTTGAACATCTGGCGTGGAATGGTCTGCTGGTCAGGCCCGGCGATGAACAGCACCGCGACGACTTCGTCGAATGAGGTGACAAAGGCAAAAAGCGCCCCCGAAATGATACCTGGCAGAATCAGTGGCATGATCACCCGAAAGAAGGTGACGCGCGGGTTGGCCCCTAGTGAGTATGCCGCGCGGATCAAAGACTGGTCAAAACCCGACAGGGTGGCGGTCACGGTGATGATGACAAAGGGAATTCCAAGCACAGCATGGGCCACGATCACCCCAAGGTGCGAGTTCACAAGGCAGCCCTTTTCGGACAGGAAAGGCGTCGTTACAGCCCCTAACGCGGTTTCGGGCGACACACAGGCTTGGGCGTAGAAAAAGCTCATACCCACAGCGATGATGATGATCGGCACGATCATGGGGCTGATGAGGATGGCCATAATGACCCGGCGGTATGGCATTTCGGGGCGGCTTAGGCCCAGCGCCGCTACTGTGCCCAGGATGGTTGCCAGAATGGTCGCCCACAGGCCCACCCAGAACGAGTTCTTGGCCGCCTGCACCCAAGTCGCGCGCTCCCAAACCGCGCTCCACCAAGCGCCATCGCGGACCGTTTCGGGCGCAGGGTGACCGAGGGTCAAAAGGGTATCGTACCAGCGCAGAGAGTATCCCGCCAGATCGAAGGTCAGCATCTTTTCCGTTAAGGTGAAATAAGGCTCGGCGTTGAAGGACAGAGGAACGACGATCAGGATCGGCGCGATCAGGAAAATGAAGATCACCGTGCAGATCACAAGATAGGTGTAATACCAGACCCGTTCTAGCGGCGAGGCATAAGTGGGAAGTGCCATGCTGTCCTCCTTAGCCCAGTTTCAGGCGGTCAATGCCGATCAACCGATCGTAGATCCAGTAAAGTGCCAGAATGGCGATCAAGAGCATCGCAGCCAAAGCGGCGGCCAAAGACCAGTTGGATTTGCTCATGTGGAAGCTGATGAGGTTGGAGATCAGCTGCCCGTCAGCCCCCCCCACTAGCGCGGGGGTGATGTAGTAACCTACGGCCAAAATGAACACCAAGAGCGAACCTGCACCGATGCCCGGAAGGGTTTGCGGCAGATAAATGCGGCGGAACGTGGTCCATGACGTCGCTCCCAAGCTGCGCGCGGCGCGGACATAGGACGGCGGGATCACCTTCATCACCGAATAGAGCGGCAGGATCATGAAGGGCAAAAGCACATGTGTCATGGCCACAATGGTGCCCGTCATGTTGTACATCATCGACAGGCGGTTCTCATCGGACAGGAGGCCGAGCCCCACCAGCGCGTTATTTACGATACCTTGTTCTTGCAAGAGGACGATCCATGCCGTGGTGCGCACCAAAAGCGAAGTCCAGAACGGCAAGAGCACGAGGATCATCAGCAACGATGATTTCGACAGCGGCAGAACGGCCAGCAAATGGGCCACCGGGAAGGCCAGCAAAAGGCAGATCACGGTGATGATGCCCGACACAAGGAAGGTCTTGAAGAACAGGTAAAGATAGATGCGTTGCTTATCGTCTCCCCGTTCCCATCCGGTTTCGGTTAGTTTGCGGTCGGCGGCGACCTTGTAAAAGTCCGTGGTCACTTCCGACGAGGCAGATTCCATCGCATACCACAGCTCAGGCGCGCCCCAGGCTAGGTCAAGCGTCAGCATCGCCTCTTTGTAGGGCTGCTGCATGTCGGCGGCTTCGCGGGCCCCCTTCTTGAACAAGCTGATAGAGCCAGGAACCGTATAGTTGATGCGGGTGCCTGCCATGCCGGTGTTCTTGGTGGCCTGCATTTCGGCCAGATCCTTCACCAAAGCGGCATAAGCCTCTTCTGGCGGGTTCAAATGGTCAAAACTGGGGTTGGCCTGAAACCATTCGGTCAGGGTGGGGGAAGAGCGGGAAAAGCCATCATGCTCGACCGAGCGTTTCAGCATGTAGCCGATGGGAACGAGAAAGGTCAGCAGGACAAAGACCAACAGCGGCAAGACCAGAAGAAATGCCCGGCGCTTGGCACGGGCCTGTGAGGTGGCGAGTGCTGCTTTCAGCGGGCGGCCATCGGTGGTGGTCAGAGGTTCGGTCGTGGCCTCGGTCATGCCGTGTCCCTTCAACGAAAGGTCGGGCGCGGGGATTTTCCCCCGCGCCCGCGATTGGGCTAAAGCTCGATTACTGCACCAGCCAAGCTTGGAAGCGCTCGTTCAATTCTGCGTCCTTGTCGACCCAGAAATCGGCCGAGCTCAGCAGAGAGTTCCTGAGGTTTTCTGGAGCGGTCGGCAGGTGGGGCGCCATCACGGTCTTACCGTCCTTGAAGAGCAACTCGGTTGCCATGGACGACTTACGAGCCGGGCCGTAGGAGATGTGCTGAGCTTGTGCGCGCAGACCATCGGTCGAGGTGGCGTAACGGATGAATTCCATCGCCAGGTCTTTGTTCGGCGCGCCCTTCGGCACGACATACATTTCGTTTTCGTAGATCTGGCCATCCCAGACGATCTGGAAGGGCTTGCCTTCGTTGATAGCGGCGGCGAAGAGACGGCCGTTATAGGCCGTCGACATTACGACTTCGCCATCAGCCAGCAGTTGCGGCGGCTGGGCGCCGGCTTCCCACCAAACGACATTCGATTTAATGGTGTCGAGCTTAGCAAATGCGCGGTCAACGCCTTCTGGAGTGCTCAACACCGCATAAACTTCAGAAGCTGGAACGCCGTCACCCATCAATGCAAATTCTAGAAGGACTTTTCCGTTCTTTTTCAGGCCACGCTTGCCAGGGAATTTGGCCAGGTCGAAGAAATCTGCAGCGGTCTTAGGTGCTGCATCAGCTGCAAACTTGGTGGTGTCATAGCCGTAGACGGTCGACCAGATATCGGTCGACACACCGCATTCGGTGATCGCGCCTTCAAGGAAGTCTTCTGTTGCGGGCACGCCGTCATTGCCAGCGGGCAAGGAGGCCGCATCGATCGGCTCCAGCACGCCTTCATCACAAAGACGGATCGCGTCGGCATATTCCAAAGAAGCAACGTCGACCGTCACGTTGCCAGCCTCAACCATCGCCTTTACGTTTGTGGCTGGGTTGTCACTGTCGACCATGATGGCCGCATTGCCAGTAGAAGCAGCCCAAGGCTTTACGTGGGCTTCGGTCTGAGCTTCGCCATAAGAGCCGCCCCACGACATCACCGTGACGTCAGCCTGCGCCACACAGGCAAAGCTGGTCAGCGCTGTGGACAAGATAAGAATTTTCTTCATTGTTAACTCCCAGTTGATGGTGAGATTATTCCGCCCCTCTGCAGGACTGGCGGTGGCCCTTTGGCCTTACATCGGATCAAGCGCGCGGGCATCCTGCGGATGCCAGCCCACCTTAATCTTCTGTTCTAGTCTGAGACGGGTTTGCCCCAGAGTGTTTCGCATCTTCATGACAAAGTCGTCGGACCCCGCGACGCGCAATACGACACGCAAGATGTCGCCCATGTAAATGATTTCCAGCACCTCGGCGTCGATCATATGGGCGCCGGGCGGCATCATTTCGGGTTTGAATTCCACCCGTTCTGGGCGGATCGACACCAGCGTCTTGCCGCCCTTTTCCTTGGCGTTGACCGCGGTGGCGTCGATCAACTCTCCGGTGGACAGGCGCACAAGGGCCTTGTCACCGGTGAGATCCTCGATCGTGCCCATCAGCTTGTTATTCTCACCGATGAACTGGGCGACAAAGCTGTTGTCGGGCCGTTCATAGAGATCCGCCGGTGGTGCCAGTTGCTGGATACGGCCATCATTGAACACGGCCACCCGGTCAGACATCGTCAAGGCTTCGCCCTGATCGTGGGTCACGTAAACCACGGTGATCCCAAGGCTTTCATGCAGGTGTTTGATTTCAAACTGCATATGCTCACGCAGTTGCTTGTCCAAGGCACCAAGAGGTTCGTCCATTAAGACCAGCTTGGGGTCAAACACCAACGCGCGGGCCAAAGCGATGCGCTGCTGTTGGCCGCCCGAAAGTTGCGACGGGCGACGGTTGGCAAAGGCCCCCATTTGCACCATGTCGAGGGCCCGCTTGATCTTGGCCTCGCGCTCATCCTTGCCCATGCCGCGGACTTCCAGCGGGAAGGCCAGATTTTCGCCGACGGTCATATGGGGAAACAGCGCATAATTCTGGAACACCATGCCAATGCCGCGCTTGTGCGGCGGCACTTGGTTGATCGGTTTGCCATCCAGCCGAATCTCGCCGTTTGTGGCGGTCTCAAAGCCTGCAAGCATCATCAGACATGTGGTTTTGCCCGAGCCGGATGGGCCGAGCATGGTCAAAAACTCACCTTTGCCGATGGAAAGGTTCAGGTCCTTTACGACAAGAGAAACCCCGTCGTAGCTCTTCTGCACTTGTTCAAAAGCGACAAAAGCGTCGTTCTGGCTGGTCATCCCAGTCAATCTCCCCATCTGTCCGGCAGCTATCCTGCGCTTGTCGTTTGGCAACTTAAGCCAAGGCAAAGGTCGCTTGCAATTCACTTATTGCGTATTTCAGCATGCACGATTATTGCAGGCCAATCGGGCATTTTGCGCCGCATTTGCCGCGCAGAACGGCATGCTGTGAACCACTGTGCGGGAAAACGGCCTAGAGTGCCCCCAGCCGGTGGCCAGATCTAACTACTAGTGCATAGTCGATCTTTGGTCAATCGGCATGATGCTTTTTGGTGCCGGTGGACGGTCACCCAAGAACCAAGGCCCTGGCACCTGAGCCCAATTGTGTTGTTATATTACACTCATTGATTGATTTTTTGAGCGGATACTGCCACTGCATCAGCCGTCGCCATACGCAGCGGCTGCACCGCTGAGCCTAAGGAAGAAACCCGTTACCTCCTCTGGAGTTGCCCGGTCGACAGCGCCGTCGGCAACCTCGGTCTGCGTCCAGATCCATGTCGCCGCCGGATCGTGCAGCATTGCCCATTCCCCAAACGCCCGATCGGCGACGGGCTCAGCTACATGCACCTTCACCTCCAGGTGGCGATCGTCATGTGCGATGCGCTCCAGTGCATCACGCACCTGCGCTTCAGGACCTTCAAGCCACTGTAGGTAGATGTCGGCACGGCAGATAAGCGCACCCGTGA
>JBILYK010000067.1:0-19237 GCA_044377735.1 Paracoccaceae bacterium
GGGGTGGGCCTGCAGGTGAGTCAGACGCTTTTGGCCGGTGGCCGCAATGCCGCCAGCTATCGCAAGGCCATCGCGGGAAAAGAGGCCACGCAGTCTGGGCTGTTGCAAAGCGTTGTGCAGGTTAGCGAGACGGTGGGGCAGGCGTGGTCACAGCTTGTGGTGGCCCAAGCCTCAATCGAGGCGGGGCGCCAGCAAGTGACCGCCTCTCAGCGCGCCTTTGATGGGGTGCGCGAAGAGGCCAAGCTGGGCGCGCGCACCACGCTGGACGTGTTGAACGCCGAGCAAGATCTCTTGTCGGCGCGCGCCTCTCGGCTGGAGGCTGAGGCCAATCGCTATGTCGGTGTCTATCAGGTCCTGGCCTCCATGGGTCTTTTGACGGCCGATCATCTGAACCTTGGCGTGCCAACCTTTGACCCCGAAAGCTATTACAACTCGGTCAAATCCGCGCCTGCCCATTCGGCGCGGGGCAAGGCGCTGGACCGGATCTTGGAAAAGATCGCTGACTGATCCTTGGCCAATTTCGATAAATCCATCTCAAAGGGGCCCGCAACACAGCGGGCCTTTTTCTTGTGCCAAGAGCTCGTTTTGGGTAAACTGGGCAAAAGCCCTGAGGGCATAAGCACAGTGGTCAGGCAGGGACAGGCATGTCGGAAGCGTTGAATTCCATCGGAAACGAGGATGTTTTGTCATCGATCCGGCGGCTGGTCTCGGATGATCTGCGCCCCGCTGGGGCTTTGGCACGCCCCCCGGCCGAAGGGGGCAAGCTGTTACTGACACCCGCCTTGCGCGTTGTGTCCAGCCAACCGGCCTCTACTGCGCCACAGCCGCCGATTGATGCCCTTTTCGCCCGCGTCAGTGCGGGCATGGATCAGCAGCCTGATGACTGGGAATCCGAGGCTGGCGATATTGGCCCCGACGCCCAAGGTGCCCCAATGGTCGAGGACGTGGACGCCGCCCAGTGGGAAGCGCATCGGGTGGACGCCTATGCCGAACCGGTGTTCATTCTTAAAACCCCCGAACAGCGCGCTGTAACCCAGGCCGAAACCCTCTCTGGCCAGGCGAGTTCGGGGCATGAGTCTGCGGCGACTTTGGACGATTCCGAGCCATTGCCGGGCTGGGCCCAAAGTCATGGCGCAGAAGAGGCCGAAAGCCCGGCTGCCGAGCCTTGGGTTACAGGCACTGTAGAGCCCGATCAAGCCTGGGCCGATCAGGCTGAGGCGGCGGTTTTGCAGGAGTTGGCTGCTGCGGCCCCGCTCTCTGACCGCACGGCTGAAGCGTTGGAGGCCGAAGATGCCGATGACCTTGCCCTTCCGATTGATGAGGCAATGCTGCGCGAAATCGTCCGCGATGTCCTGCGCGAAGAGTTGCAAGGCCCTTTGGGAAAGAGGATCACACGCAACATCCGCAAGCTGGTGTTGGCCGAGATTGCCCGTGTTATGGCCTCCGAGGAGCTGCTTTAAAGCGGATCGCGTTTGATAAGGTTCAGCCGATCAAACGCGATACGCTCTGTAGCGCCAATTCATCCTGCACCAACGAAAAAGCGCCCCGAGGGGCGCTTTTTCGTTTTGGCGGTCAACCCAGAGATCAGGCAGCTTCAGCCTGCTCCAACTCTTGGGCATGACGGCGCTCAGATTCTTCGCGGCTCAATGCGACGCTTGTGCGCACACCTTTGGCCACAAACTCCATCAGCCCTTTGACCACACGTTCGTTCGGGTCAATCCCGGCGCAGGACAGCACCTCGCGGCCATCGCGCGAGCGGGCCCAGCGGGCAATCTGGTCGGGACCATTGCCGTATTTCTTGTCGTCAGCGATAGCATCATCCAATGCCGCCAGAACCACGGCCGCAAACAGCTTGCGTGCGCGCTGGCCCTGTTCAAAGTTGAAAGCCGTGCTATCGATGGAATCGAGCATGCTCGTTATCCTGTTCTTGCTCTTGTCATTCTTGCTTCTGCCGCTTGTAACGAATTTGCTACGATTCGGTCTTTTATCTTTCGCATGACTGCCATGCACCCAGTGCATGGCTGAAAAGTCGAGATACCGTATCTAGTTCGCTTGCCGGCAACCTGTGGGCCATATATAGGGGCACTCCAAGCAATTTCAACCTTTTGACAAGGTTCTGCCACAATGGCCAAGATCAACGGAAACGAACTGAAACCTGGCACCATCATTGACCACGACGGCGGTCTTTGGGCGGCTGTTAAGGTCAGCCACGTCAAACCCGGCAAGGGTGGGGCCTTTGCGCAAGCCGAGTTGAAGAACCTGCGCGACGGGCGCAAGCTGAACGAACGATTCCGCTCGGAAGACAAGGTCGATCAGGTTGATCTGGAGATGAAGGACCAGCAGTTTCTGTATGAAACCGACGGTCGTCTGGTGTTCATGGACGCCGAGACCTACGAGCAGATCGAGCTGGACGCCGAACTGCTGGGCGACCGCCGCCCCTTCTTGCAAGATGGCATGACGGTTTCGGTTCAGTATTACGGAGAAGAGCCGCTGAACGTGAAGATCCCACAAAAGGTTCAGTGCCGCGTGGTTGAAACGGAACCGGTGCAGAACGGCCAGACGGCCAGCAAGTCGTATAAGCCCGCCGTGCTGGACAATGGCGTGCGCATCATGGTGCCGCCCTTCATCAACACCGATGAAGAAATCATCGTGCACACCGAACTGATGGAATACTCTGAACGCGCCTGACGCGTGCGCCGCTGTCGGGCCTTTCAGGCTTGGCAGCGGCTAGAGCCCGACCATCCGGCGGATATCGGCGGGCGTCGCCCCTTCATCGCGAAACTTCGACAGAGCGCGCGCATCGTCGCGCTTGGCCAGCCGCTTGCCCTGATCGTCGCGGATCAGCCGGTGGTGGTGATAGGCGGGGGTTGGCAGGCCAAGCAGTCTCTGGAGCATGACATGGATGGCGGTTGCTGCAAACAGGTCCTGCCCCCGCGTCACCTCGGTGATGCCTTGGGCCGCGTCATCGACGACCACGGCAATATGGTAGGACGTGCCGATGTCGCGCCGGGCCAGAACGATATCTCCCACGGTTTCAATCAGCTGCGTCGCGTCGAACCGATGGGTTCCCGCGTCTACGCCAGTGTTTACAAAGGACACAGAACCCAGCCGCGCCATGGCCGCGCCCATGTTCAGCCGAACCGCGCCCGTGTCATGGCCGCGCCCTCGGCAGGTGCCGGGATAGACCGGCCCATCCGGCCCGATCATTGGGGCGCCCTCTTGCGGGGCGGAAAGTGCGGCCTTGATATCGCCGCGCGTGCAGGTGCAATGATAGGTGAGACCCAGATCGGACAGATGTGCGAGGGCTGCGGAATAAGCCCCCGCGCGCATCGATTGCCGCAGGACGGGCTCGGGCCATGTCAGCCCAAGCCACTTCAGATCCTCATAAATCCCAGCCTCAAACTCAGGCGTGCAGCGCGGGCGGTCAATGTCCTCAATCCGAAGCAAGAACCGGTCGCCCCGCATCGCCGCCACCAACGCGGCATAGGCATGCCCCAGATGCAAAGGGCCTGTGGGTGAGGGGGCAAAGCGGGTTACGCGCTCAGCCATGCCTGAAACGCGTCCTTGGCCCGGTCGGTATAGGCCTTGTAGCGGTCCTTGCGTCCGCGCCGTCCCCCCTTGGCATCAATCGGTGGAAACAGGCCAAAGTTGACGTTCATCGGCTGAAAGGTTTTCGCCTCGGCCCCGCCGGTGATATGGGTGACCAAAGCCCCCATGGCGGTTTCGGGTGGCGGGGGTGGCAGGGTTCGCCCCAGCATTTCGGCGGCGGCCATGCGCCCGGCCAAAAGTCCCATGGCCGCTGATTCCACATAGCCCTCAACCCCGGTCACTTGCCCTGCAAAGCGGATATTGGGCCGGGATTTCAGCCGCATCTGGCTGTCCAGAAGCGTGGGCGAGTTCAGGAATGTATTGCGGTGAATACCGCCCAGGCGGGCAAAATTTGCCATCTCAAGCCCAGGAATCATTTTGAAAACAGAGGTTTGTGCGCCGTATTTCATCTTGGTCTGAAAGCCCACGATGTTGTAAAGCGTGCCCAGTTTGTTGTCGCGGCGCAGCTGCACCACGGCATAGGGCTTTTTGTCCGAATGGGGGTTCGTCAGACCCACCGGCTTCATCGGGCCAAAACGCGGGGTTTCGCGACCCCGTTCGGCCATCACCTCGATGGGGAGACAACCGTCAAAATAGCCCGCTGTTTCGCCTTCGTGAAATTCGGTCTTTTCGGCCGCCAGCATCGCGTCGATAAAGGCGTAATACTGATCCCGGTCCATCGGGCAATTCATATAGGCGGTCTGTTCTTCGACCGTCTCGCCCTTGTCATAGCGCGATTGCATCCACGCCACCGACATATCGACGCTTTCGGCGTAAACGATGGGGGCAATGGCGTCGAAAAACGCAAGGCTTTCCGCCCCGGTTTCCGTGCGAATGCTGTTGGCCAGCGCGCCACTGGTCAAGGGGCCTGTTGCAATGATCCAATGCCCATCTCTCGGCAGATCGGTGATCTCGCCATATTCAACCGCGATGAGCGGATGCGCCAAAAGCCGGGCGGTGACGGCCTCGGCAAACGGGTCACGGTCCACGGCCAGTGCGCCGCCTGCGGGCAGGCGGTGGGCATGGGCCATTTCCATGACCAACCCCTTGGCCGCGCGCATTTCCCAATGCAAAAGGCCCACCGCGTTGCGTTCGTCATCGTCGGAGCGGAACGAGTTCGAACAGACCATCTCGGCAAAATGCCCGGTGCGGTGTGCGAATGTACCTACAGTGGGCCGCATCTCATGCAGCACAACGGGCACACCCAGTTCTGCCGCCTGCCAGGCGGCCTCGGATCCGGCCATGCCGCCGCCGATGATGTGAAGACTTTCCATGCAGCGGGATGTATCGCCCCGCCACGTCTAGATCAAGGCGATGCGTTCACGCGGGCTGGCATCAGGGAAGGGGCGGTACAGCCCAACGTCGGCGCGGGCAATCATGCCGTGCATTCGTTCATAAAGTCGACTGGCCTCTTCATCCGCCTGCGCCAGTGCGGCAAAGGCAGTGTCAAGCCCGGCCAGATTGGGCAGCGAGATTTCCAGTAGAAAGTCACTGTGCGGCCCCGAGGCCAACCCGAATTTGCGCCGCATCAGCCGCCAGTCGAACACCAGCCCGCGTGCCCGCAGATGCCCCATCCAATCGCTGGTGGCCCGGGCAAAGGCGAGGGCATGTGCCTCATCGCGCAGTTCGATCATGCAATGATATAGGTCCATCGGCATCCCCGTTTTGGGAAAGTGAACCATGGCCCGGTTACTGGCCCCTTAACGCTGTCCGGATGTCTGTCACAAATCCCGCCGGATCGCGCAAGTCAAAGCCCAGTTCGGCGGCCTTTTCGAAAAAACCCCGCCCCGGCATGCCAGCCAGAAGCCGCCCCTCGCACAGCGCCGCCCGCAAGGGTCGGCCTTCGGCGGCGTCGATCTCCATCAGCCTTTCAAGAGCTGCCGTCAGATCCTGCACGCGCCAGCCCATTTCATGGGCCAGCGCGCCATAGGTGATGGTTTGCCCTGCGCTGGCCAGTTCGGCCAGCCGCGCCTCAAGCCTGCTCATCCTCGCCCTGTTCGGCCACTCGGGCGACTGAGACCACTTCTTCCTCGGCCCCAACGTTGAACACCCGCACCCCGCCCGCAGAGCGCGAGCGGAACGAGATCTGGTCCACCGGCACCCGGATCGACTGGCCGGTCGAGGTGGCCAGCATGATCTGGTCGCTGGAGGTCACCGGGAACGACGCGATGATCCGCCCACCACGCGGGCCGGGCGAAATCGCCTTGACCCCCATGCCGCCGCGACCGCGCACCGGGTAGTCGTGGCTGGACGACAGTTTGCCAGACCCACCTTTGGTGATGGTCAGGATCAGATCTTCGGCCGCCGACATCTCGGCATAGCGTTCGGGGCTCAGCTGGCCTGCGGCGACGCTGTCTTCCTCGTCATCCGCCTCATCCTCGGTCACCCCCGCCATCAGGCGGCGCTGTTTGAGGTAGGCGGCGCGCTCATCCGCCTCGGCTTCAAAATGGCGGATGATCGCCATCGACACGACCGTATCGCCTTCGGCCAAACGAATACCGCGTACGCCCGTCGAGCCGCGCGATTTGAACACCCGGATTTCCTGCGTGGAAAACCGGATCGCGCGGCCAAGTTCGGTGACCAACATGATGTCGTCGTTCTCATCGGCAATCGCGGCGTTCACCAGCGTGACCCCTTCGGGCAGCTTCATGGCAATCTTGCCGTTGCGCATGACATTGGTGAAATCCGACAGATCGTTCTGGCGCACATCGCCATCAGAGGTGGCAAAGACGATCTGCAGGTTTTCCCATTCCTCCTCGGGCACATCGACGGGCATCAAGGCGGCAATGCTAACCCCTTGGGCGATCGGCAGGATATTGACCATGGCCTTCCCCTTGGCAGTGCGGCCCGCCAGCGGCAGACGCCAAGTTTTCATCTTGTAAACCATGCCATCGGTGGTGAAGAACAGCAAAGGCGTGTGCGTGTTGGCGACGAACAGCGTCGTGACCACATCGTCTTCTTTGGTCTGCATGGAGGCCAGACCCTTGCCGCCCCGGTTCTGGGCGCGGAATTCGGCCAGATTGGTGCGCTTGATATAGCCGCCAGAGGTGATCGTGACGACCATATCCTCGCGCTCGATCAGGTCTTCATCGTCCATATCACCGGCCCAATCGACAATCTCGGTGCGGCGCGGCACGGCGAACATGGACTTCACCTCGCGCAGCTCGTCCGAAATGATCGCCATGATCCGATCACGCGAGCCCAGGATTTCAAGGTAATCCTTGATCTTGGCGGCCAGTTCTTCCAACTCGTCCGTCACTTCCTTGACGCCAAGCTGCGTCAGGCGTTGCAGGCGCAGGTCCAAAATGGCACGGGCCTGAATTTCGGACAGGTTGTAAGTGCCATCCTCATTCAGCGTATGGCCGGGATCGTCGATCAGCCGGATAAAGGGCGCGATCTCCAGCGCGGGCCAGCGGCGCGTCATAAGCCGTTCGCGGGCCTCGGCGGCATCGGCAGAGGAGCGAATGGTTTTCACCACCTCATCCACATTGGAAACCGCCACGGCCAGACCGCACAGCACATGGCTGCGCTCGCGCGCCTTGCGCAGTTCAAACGCGGTGCGGCGCGCCACAACTTCTTCGCGGAACACGATAAAATAGCTAAGGAAATCGCGCAAAGTCAGCTGCTCGGGCCGCCCGCCATTCAAAGCCAGCATGTTGCAGCCGAAGCTGGTTTGCATCGGGCTGAACCGGTACAGTTGGTTCAAGACCACATCTGCCGTGGCGTCGCGTTTCAGCTCGATCACCACCCGCACACCGATCCGGTCGGATTCGTCGGCGACGTTGGAAATGCCCTCAATCTTCTTGTCGCGCACCATTTCGGCGATGATTTCAATCATCCGCGCCTTGTTCACCTGATAGGGGATCTCATCGACGATGATCGCCCAACGGTCTTTACGCACTTCTTCGATATGGGTCTTGGCGCGGATAATCACCGAACCGCGCCCTTCAAGATAGGCTTTCCGCGCGCCCGAACGGCCCAGAATGGTCGCCCCTGTGGGGAAATCGGGGGCAGGGATGATCTCCATCAGCTGTTCCATGCTGATGTCAGGATTGTCGATCATCGCCAGCGTGCCGTCGATCACCTCGCCAAGGTTATGGGGCGGAATGCGGGTGGCCATGCCAACCGCGATGCCTTCTGCGCCGTTGACCAGCATATTGGGAAAACGCGCAGGCAGAACCGTGGGCTCGCGGTCTTTTCCGTCGTAGTTGTCTTGGAAATCAACGGTTTCCTTGTCGATATCGGCCATCAGAAAGGCAGCAGGCTTGTCCATCCGCACTTCGGTATAGCGCATGGCGGCGGCTGAATCGCCGTCCATCGAGCCGAAGTTGCCTTGGCCGTCCAAAAGTTTGAGAGACATGCTGAACGGCTGCGCCATCCGGACCAGTGCGTCATAGATCGCGCTGTCACCATGGGGGTGGTATTTCCCCATCGTGTCGCCCACCGGACGGGCCGATTTGCGGTAGGCCTTGTCATGCGTATTACCCGATTCCTGCATGGCAAAAAGGATGCGCCGATGCACCGGTTTCAACCCGTCGCGCAGGTCAGGAATGGCGCGGCTGACGATCACGCTCATCGCGTAATCAAGATAGGCCGTCTTCATTTCATCGACGATGTCGATCTGGGGGCCGTGATAGGTGGGGCGCTCGGGCATTTCGCCTGCAGTTTCAATGTCTTCCGGGGTATCGCTCACGTCACGCCGCCTTGCTGCAAGGTTCTATATTTTGATGCTGAATATCTACACCAATCAAGCCTTGGTATGCAAGGTTTGGGGCCGCTCTTCGATGACTTCGTCACTCATCGCCCGACGAGAAGACGAAGTCGCCCGAGGAGGGTGAAATGTTTAGGCCGCGCGCATCAGCATGCCAAACAGATCGCGCGGATCGTCGGGGTCGGCGATCATGTCCAACTGCTCGGCCAGCCCAAGGGTGCCCAGCTTGCGATGCACATAGCGCAGGGCCGAAAAATCCTCGATCGCAAAGCCCACAGAATCAAACAACGTGATGTCGCGCGCATCAAAGCGGCCGGCAGCCGTGCCTGCAATGACCTGCCACAGCTCGGTGACCGGAAAATCGGGATCCATCTGCTGAATTTCGCCCTCAATCCGCGTTTGCGGCGGGTATTCGACAAAGACGCTGGACCGGGTCAAGATATCCTTGTGCAGTTCAGTTTTGCCGGGGCTATCGCCACCCACTGCGTTGATATGCACCCCTGCGCCAACCATGTTGTCGGTCAGGATGGTGGCATATTGCTTGTCTGCGGTGACGGTCGTGATGATCTGGGCACCTAAAATCGCCTCATCCGCCGATTTGCAGGCCACCACCCGCAGGCCCTTGCCCGCCAGATTACCTGCGCATTTCGTCGTGGCCGCCGGGTCAATGTCGTATAGCCGCACCTCGGTGACGCCGCACACGGCCTTGAAGGCCAGCGCCTGAAACTCGGCCTGCGCGCCGTTGCCGATCAGCGCCATGGTTCTGGCCCCCTTGGGGGCCAGCCACTTGGCCGCCATGGCCGAGGTGGCGGCGGTGCGCAGCGCGGTCAGGATGGTCATTTCGCTGAGAAGCAAGGGATAGCCCGTGGCCACATCGGCCAAAAGGCCGAATGCGGTGACGGTCTGCAGTCCGCGTTTCATGTTTGACGGATGACCGTTCACATATTTGAAACCATAGGTTTCACCGTCAGACGTGGGCATCAATTCGATGACCCCCACATCCGAATGGCTGGCCACGCGCGGGGTTTTGTCAAACAGGGGCCAGCGTAGAAAATCGGCCTCAATCTCGGCGGCAAGGTCCACCATCACCTGCTCAACGCCAATGGCATGGACAAGCTGCATCATGTTGGCGACAGACAAGAACGGCACAAACGCTTGTTTTGAAGGGGCAATCATTTTTAAAAGCTCCGGGTCGGGCGGTCAAACACCTTGCGGCCCATCATCGAGCCGACCAATTCCACCATCAGTTTTGCCGTGCGGCCACGCTCGTCCAGAAACGGGTTCAGCTCGACCAGATCCAGCGACGTGACAAGGCCGCTTTCATGCAGCAACTCCATCACCAAATGCGCCTCACGGAAGGTGGTCCCACCGGGCACCGTGGTGCCGACGGCAGGCGCGATGGTGGGGTCAAGAAAATCTACGTCCAAAGACACATGCAGCATGCCTGCAGCCTTGCGCACAAGGTCCAGAAACTCTCGCAAGGGGGCGACGATGCCGCGCTCGTCCAAGACGCGCATGTCGTTGATGGCAATGTCTGCTTTCAAAAGGGCGGCATGCTCCGCCGGATCAACCGAGCGGATGCCAAACAGGCAAATCCGTTCTGGCGCAATGGGCTCGGGGAAGCGGGGGAAGGCATCAAATCCGTCGCGCCCGGCGATATAGGCCACGGGCGTGCCGTGCAGATTGCCGCTGGTGGTGGTGACAGGTGTATGAAAATCGGAATGGGCATCCAGCCACAACAGGAACAAGGGCCGATCCTGCCGCTTGGCAAAGGCGGCAGCACCTGCCACCGATCCCAAGGCAAGGCTGTGATCGCCGCCCAGAATGATCGGTATCCCGCCTGCATTCAGCGCGTCATCCACCCGGTCGCTCAGCGCCTGCGTCCAGCCAAGCACCCTGTCCAGACCATGCACTGCCGGATTGGGGCAGAGGGCGGCCGTCACCTCGGCCGGGGTCAGATCGCCCCAATCTTCCACGCCATGGCCCAGATCGGCAATCGCGCCCGCAAGCCCCGCCACGCGGTAGGCCGCTGGCCCCATCACACAGCCGGCGCGGCGCTGGCCTTCGTCAATCGGGGCGCCGATCAGGATGCAGTTGGGCATGTCTCTCTCCGTAGGTTTTGCAAATTGTTGCGGTATGCTGCGACGAATCCTAGCGTCATTTGAACCGCTTTGTTAAAGGCTTTGTCCGAAACGGCGACAGGATTGCGCATCATGGACGATACTGATCAAAGGCTCATTGCCGAACTGCGCCGTGACGGGCGTGCGACCTTATCGGATTTGGCTGATCGTTTGGGCCTCAGCCGCGCCACCGTCCGCAGCCGGATGGAGCGGCTGACCGAAAAGGGCGAGATAGCCGGGTTTACCGTGCTGACCCGGTCCGATGTCACCGCGGCCCCGGTGCGCGGCCTGATCATGATCGGGATCGAAGGCAAGGGTGGCGAGAAAGTCATGGCGCGGCTGGCCGGAATTCCGGCGGTGCTGGCCGTGCATTCGACCAATGGCAAGTGGGATCTGATCGCTGAACTGGCGACGCAGACGCTGTTGGAGCTGGACGAGGTGATCTACCGCATCCGCAGCATCGAAGGCGTGGTCACGTCCGAGACCAATCTCTTGCTGTCAACGCGCAAGGCGGGACGGAAATAGTCAGGCCCCGGTGAACCGCGCCGGGCGTTTTTCCAAAAACGCCGCGACCCCTTCGCGAAAATCCTCTGTCTGCCCGCAAGCGCCTTGCAACCGCGCCTCAAGTGCCAGTTGCGCATCGAGATCATGGCCAAAGCTCACCCGAAGCATCGCCTTGACCCCGCGATAGGCAACAGCGGGGCCCGCCGCCAGTTGCGCCGCCCGCGCCCGCACATGGGTGGCAAAGCCCGCATCCGGGACCACCTCATAGATCATACCCCAATCGGCGGCCTGAGTGGCGCTGATCTTGTCGCCCAACAGCATCGCCCCCATCGCCCGCGCCATCCCGATCTGGCGCGGCAGCCAATAGGATCCGCCCGCATCTGGCACCAACCCGATCCGGGTAAAGGCCTGAATGAAGCTGGCGCTTTCGGTCGCAATCACGATGTCGGCCGCCAAGGCGAGATTGGCCCCAGCCCCCGCCGCCGCGCCATTGACGGCGGCAATCGTCGGGATCGGGCTGTCGGTGATCGCCTTGATCATTGGCACGTATTCGTCGTTCAGGATCCGCTCAAGGTCGAAAGAGCCGATCTTGCCGGCATCCTGCAAATCCTGCCCTGAGCAAAAGGCCCGTCCGGCCCCTGTCAAGACCAGAACCCGCGCCTCGCTCTGGGCCTGCAACAGGGCCGCCAAAAGCGACCGCCGCAGCGATGAAGAAAGCGCATTCATCACCTCGGGCCGGTTCAGTGTGATCGTGGCGATGCCATCGGTCAGATCATAGGTGATCGAAGTGTTGTCCATGGCGCGCTCCCTTTGGCCCAACATAGCCGGGTGGGCGATAGGGGAAAGCCAAACCTCGCGTCACTCTTTCATCAGTTCCGCAAGCCGTGCGCGTTCATCCTCAGAGAGATCCACCTCAGGCTTGGCGCGCCGCCGGGTGACGGCAAAGGCCAAGGCCGCCCCCGCCAGCAGCATGGCCGGTCCGGCCAGCCACAGGATCAGCCCCGATCCGCTGGCGCGTGGGTTGAACAACACAAATTCGCCATAGCGGGCAACGATATAGTCGACCACTTCGGTGTCATTGTCGCCCGCCACCAGCCGTTCGCGCACCAAAAGCCGCAAATCGCGGCTGATCGGGGCATTGCTTTCGTCAATCGCCTCGCCCTGACAGACCGGGCAGCGCAGATCGCGCGAAATGGCGCGGGCGCGGGCCTCAAGTGCGGGGTCCGCGAGCACCTCATCGGGCTGCACGGCAAGGGCAGGGAGGGCAGACAGGATCAGGCCCGACGGGACCAAAGCCATGAGCGCCACAGACAGGGCAAGCGCCGCGCGCATCCGGCTCACTCCGCCGGTTGGGCGGCGGGCGTTTGCCGCCGCGCCCCCGCTGCCAGCCGGTAGCGTCGGTCGGTCAGGCTGAAGAACCCGCCCAAGGCCATCAACGCCGAGCCACCCCAAAGCCAATTGGCAAAGGGTTTGACATAGGACCGCACGGCAAAGCCGCCCCCAACCTGCGGATCACCGATCACAAGGTAGATGTCACGGGTAAAGCCATAGTCGATCGCCGCCTCGGTGGTTGGCATCGCCTGCACCGGATAAACCCGCTTTTCAGGATAAAGCGTCGCGACCTCGGCCCCGCCGCGCGTCACCACCATCTCGGCGGTGGTCGACAGGTAGTTCGGCCCTTGAACGTCGCGCACATCTTTCAAAAGCACCTCATAAGGGCCAACCGGGAAGGTCTCACCAACCCGCACCACGCGGATATCCTCAACCGCCCAAGCATGCATGGCGGCCACGGCAAAGATCGTGACACCAAGGCCAGAATGGGCCGTGGCCTTGCCCCAATCGGCCCGGCCCATGCGGCCAAGACGGCCCAAGCGGCTGCCAATGCCGCCGCGACCGGCCCGCGTCCACAAATCAACCGCAGCGCCAAACACCACCCAAGCACCCAAGGCCGCACCAATCGGCCCCAAGGCTGACCGCCCGGTCTGCAGCGCATAGATCAAAAGCCCCAGCGCCACCGCCAGAGCCAGCGCCCCGCGCAACGGCAGCAGGCTGCGCCTGATCTCGGCCCGCTTCCACGGCATCATCGCCCCCACGGGCAGGATCAGCGCCAAGAGCACCATAAAGGGCGTGAAGGCCGCGTTAAAGAACGGCTCCCCCACGGACAGTTTCCGGTCCCACAGCATCTCGGCCACGAGGGGCCAGATCGTTCCGATGAAGACCACGAAACATGACACCGCCAACAACACGTTATTGGCCAAAAGCGCGCTTTCGCGGCTGACGATGGAAAACAGCCCCTTGGCCTCCAAAGCGCTGGCACGGAAGGCAAAAAGTGTCAGCGCGCCACCCATGAACACCCCAAGGATCATCAGAATGAACACGCCGCGTTCAGGGTCATTGGCAAAGGAATGCACCGATGTGATGACGCCTGACCGCACGATAAAGGTGCCGATCAACGAAAAGCCAAAGGCCATGATCGCCAACAGAATGGTCCATGCCTTCAGGCTTTCGCGCTTTTCCACCACGATGGCACTGTGCAACAGGGCGGCTGCAATCAGCCACGGCATGAAGCTTGCGTTTTCCACTGGGTCCCAGAACCAAAAGCCGCCCCAGCCAAGCTCATAATAGGCCCACCACGACCCCAGTGCGATGCCAATGGTCAAGAACACCCATGCCGCCAGCGTCCAAGGCCGCACCCAGCGCGCCCAAGCCGCATCCACCCGCCCCTCGATCAGAGCGGCCACCGCGAAGGAAAAGGCCATCGAAAGCCCGACATAGCCCAAATACAGGAAGGGCGGATGAAAGGCCAAACCGGGATCTTGGAGCAGCGGGTTCAGATCGTCGCCGTTCAAGGGCGGATTGGCCAGCCGCAAGAAGGGGTTCGAGGTGAAGAGCATGAAGGCCATGAAGGCCACCCCGATCATGCCCTGCACGGCCAGCACACGCGCTTTCAAGGTAGCTGGCAGATTGCCGCCAAACCACACCGCACAGGCACCAAACAGCGCCAGCGACAAAGACCACAATAGCAAGCTGCCCTCGTGGTTGCCCCAGACGCCCGACACTTTGTACAGCATCGGCTTGTCGGTGTGCGAATTCAGCGTCACCAGCCGCAGGGAAAAATCTGACACCACAAAGGCATAGGTCAGCGCAGCAAAGGATGTCGCCACAAGGATCAACTGGATCAGGGCAGCAGGTTCCGCCAAGGCCATCAACCGGCTGTCGCGCCGTGCCGCGCCGTAAAGCGGCAGGGTGGACTGCACAATTGCCACAGCAAAGGCAAGGATCAAGGCGAAATGGCCCAGTTCGACGATCATCGGCTTTCTCCCATTTGACTGGCAGCATAATGCGAAAAGGGCGCGGCGGGAATGCCCGCCGCGCCCTTTGCACGAAATGTCAAAGGCTGTTGTTGGCGTTCAAAGGTCAAATGCCGCGCGACAGGGCCGCAACCCCGGTGCGCGCCAACTCGCGCAGCCCCAAGGGGCGCATCAGGTCGGCAAAACTGTCAATCTTTTCTGGCGTGCCGGTCATCTCGAAGATGAAGCTCTCCAAGGTCGAATCCACCACATGCGCCCGGAAAATCTCGGCCAGACGCAAGGCTTCAATCCGATGCTCGCCCTTGCCGGCCACCTTGAACAAGGCCAACTCGCGCTGCACCGAAGGTCCCTCGGCGGTCAGGTCATGCACGGCATAGACCGAGACCAGACGGCTCAGCTGCTTTTCCACCTGGTCAATCACATGCGGCGTGCCAGAGGTGACAATCGTGATCCGGCTGCGGTGCCCGGTATGATCGACCTCGGCCACAGTCAGGCTGTCAATGTTATACCCACGCGCCGAAAACAGACCGATCACACGGGCCAAAACTCCCGGCTCATTCTCGACGATCACGGCCAGCGTATGGCTCACCACGCCCTGCGCATGAGAATCGCGCAGGTCATAGGCGGAATGGCTGGTCGAGCCTTTTTTGATGTTCAGTGCGGACATGTTTGGTCCTCTTTCATCTTGGTAGAAATACTCTGGGGGTCCGGGGGCAAGCCCCCGGTCCACCCGATTACACCAGCACCGCGCCTGCGGCCTTGATCACGCCTTGCGTATCGGCATTGCCAAGAAGCATCTCGTTATGCGGCTTGCCGGACGGGATCATCGGGAAGCAGTTTTCATGCTTTTCCACCAGACAATCAAAGATCACCGGACCGTTATAGCGGAGCATTTCCATAATCGCGTCGTCCAGATCCTTGGGATCTTGGCACTTGATGCCCTTGCAACCAAAGGCCTCGGCCAGCTTCACGAAATCGGGAAGCGATTCCGACCAGGACGAGGAATAGCGCTCGCCGTGCAGCAATTCCTGCCACTGACGCACCATGCCAAGACGTTCGTTGTTCAGGATGAACTGCTTGACCGGTGCGCGGAACTGCATCGCGGTGCCCATTTCCTGCATGTTCATCAACCACGACGCTTCCCCTGCGACGTTGATGACCAAGGCGTCCGGATGGGCAATCTGCACGCCGATACTCGCGGGCAGGCCATAGCCCATGGTGCCAAGGCCTCCGCTCGTCATCCAACGGTTCGGGCCTTCAAAGCCCAGGAACTGCGCGGCCCACATCTGGTGCTGGCCGACTTCGGTGGTGATATAGCGGTCCATGCCCTTGGTCAGGGCTTCCAGACGCTCCAGCGCATATTGCGGTTTGATCGTCTTGGTCGAATTGGTGTAGCTCAGGCACTTCACGGCGCGCCATTCGTTGATCTGTTTCCACCACTTGGCCAAACCGTCCTTGTTGACCTTGCGGCCGCGGGCCTTCCAGATGCGCAGCGCATCTTCCAGCACATGGGCCACATCGCCCACGATGCCCACATCGACCCGGATCACCTTGTTGATGGATGACGGATCAATATCGACATGCACCTTTTTCGATTTCGGACTGAAATCAGCAATCCGGCCCGTGATGCGGTCGTCAAAGCGCGCGCCGATGTTCAGCATCAGATCGCAGCCATGCATCGCCAGATTGGCCTCATAAAGCCCGTGCATCCCCAACATGCCCAGCCACGCAGGTCCCGAGGCCGGATAGGCGCCCAGACCCATCAGGGTCGAGGTGATAGGAAAACCCGTGGCCTCAACAAACTCGCGCAACAACTGGCTTGCCGCCGTGCCCGAATTGATGACGCCGCCGCCGGTGTAAAACAGCGGGCGTTCGGCGGTTTCCAGCATTTCCACCATGCGGGTGATGGCGTCGATGTCGCCTTTCACGCGCGGCTGGTAATGATCCACCTTGGCCTTGGGCATCGGGGTGTATTCCGAGGTGGCGAATTGCACATCCTTTGGAATATCGACCAACACCGGGCCGGGACGGCCCGAGCGGGACACGTGGAACGCCTGATGAATGACCTCTGACAGCTTGGCGGTGTCCTTCACCAGCCAGTTGTGTTTGGTGCAAGGCCGGGTGATGCCGACCGTATCGGCCTCTTGGAACCCGTCGGTGCCGATCATAAAGGTGGGAACCTGCCCCGACAGAACCACGATCGGAATGGAATCCATCAGCGCATCGACCAGGCCCGTCACCGCATTCGTCGCCCCTGGCCCCGAGGTCACCAGCGCAACGCCCACCTTGCCGGTTGATCGCGCATAGCCTTCGGCCATATGGATTGCGCCCTGTTCATGGCGCACCAGAATGTGGCGGATGTCATTTTGCTGGAAAATCTCGTCATAGATCGGCAGCACCGCGCCGCCGGGATAGCCAAAGACCACCTCCACGCCCTGATCCTTCAGAGCCTGAACCACCATCCTTGCGCCGGTCATCGACTTTGTCATCGGTCTGTCCTCATTCCAGCCGCGCATCCTGCGGCTCTATCTCAACAAAAAGCCCCCGGGGGTCTGATCCGGGGGCGCATGGAAGCCGTTATGGGCTGTCGTTACCGACCCATGCGCCACAGTGCGAATACAATAAGCGTACGCATCGCTGCCCCCCAGCCTTCGAAGCGGAACTTAGGGGCAGGTGCAGGGGGCGTCAACTGCAAATCGACGCCTAAAATGTCGCGTGGCGGCCAATTCTTGTAGTTTTATTACAAGAATGACCGCCGCATCGAAAGAAACGCAAATCGACAGCGGTTTTCGCCGCCGAGTCAGCGGCCCTTTAACCCATCAGTGCCAGATAGCCGCCATAGGCCGCCAAAAGCACCACCCCAGCCACACGCGGCAGGCCGCCAAGCCAAACCGCAAGCACCGAAAGCCCAATCGCCGTGCCGGCCACCCAAGGCATGTCGATCATCGCAAACCGCGCCTCGGAGGGGATCGGTGTAATAAGCGCCGTGATGCCAAGGATGCCGAAGATGTTGAAGATGTTGGAGCCAATCACGTTGCCCACGGCAATCTCTGTCTGGCGCCGGAAAGCCGCAATAACGCTTGTGGCCAGTTCCGGCAGCGAGGTGCCGATGGCCACAATGGTCAACCCGATGACCGCCTCAGAAATGCCGAAAGTGCGGGCTATCGTGCTGGCGCTTTCCACGAGGAAATGCGCACCGATCACCAAAAGCACCAGACCGCCCAACGTCATCAGGGTGGCTTTGGCGATGCTGGTTTCCAAAGGATCATCTTCTTGTGGCACCGATCCTGACGAAAACGCCATGACCAGGAACACGACCAACCCTGCAATCAGAACCCCGCCTTCCAGCCGCGTGACCATGCCGTCCAGCAGCATCACCCAGATCACTCCGCTGGCCAACAGCATAAAGGCCAGATCCCGCGCCAGCCGCCGCGCCGGAATGATCAGCGGCGCAATCAGCGCCGAAATACCAAGGATCAGAAGGATATTGGCGATGTTTGACCCCAGCACATTCCCAATCGCAATCGCCGGCTGCCCGGCAAGGGCGGCATTGACCGAGACCAGCATCTCGGGCGCTGACGTGCCAAAGCCAACAATGGTCAGGCCAATGACCAAAGGTGAGATGCCAAAGCGCCGGGCAATCGACGAAGCCCCGCGCACCAAATATTCACCCCCGAAGAACAACCCCACAAGGCCGACAACAAAAAGAAGATAGGTCAATTGGACACCCTGCTTGACGCGCTGCGATGAGCCCTAGATAGGCAAGGGCTGGCCAAAAGGAAGAGAGATTGAGAAGAAATGCGCTGTCCGGACCACTCTTTGTGCGGGATCCGACGGTCGTGGTAAGAAGAAATTACCAAAAACTGCCAATCGGCAAAGATTTCTATTCTCAAATACAAGATCGATGGTTAGCGTTTCTGTCAGTAACATAATGCCCGAGGACGAGCCGAGGGCCAACAGTGGAGGAAGAAATTATATGGATCGTCGTTCCTTTCTGACCAAGGCAACTGTCGGCGGTGTCGCCGCAGCCGGTGCTGCAGCGCTTGCCGCACCTGCCATTGCACAGGAAAACCCCCAGATCACGTGGCGCGTGGCCTCGTCATTCCCCAAGGCCTTTGACACGATTTACGGCGCGGCCGAAACCATGTCGAAGTACATCAGCGAAATGACCCAAGGTGGGCTGACGCTGCAGGTCTTCCCGGCAGGCGAACTTGTTCCCGCATTTGAGACCGCTGATGCCGTGGCTGCCGGCACCGTCGAAGCGACCCACACCGCACCGTACTACTTCTGGGGCAAGGACCCGACCTTTGCGCTGGGCTGCGCCACCCCCTTTGGCATGAACGCCCGTCAGATGAACGCCTGGCTCTACTACGGCGGCGGTCAGGACATGCTGAACGAGTTTTACGCGACCCAAGGGCTGATCGGCTTTGCCGCTGGCAACACCGGCGCGCAGATGGGCGGCTGGTATCGCAAAGAGATCACTTCGCTGGCCGATATGCAGGGCCTGAAAATGCGCGTTGGTGGCTTTGCCGGCAAGGTTCTGGAAAAGCTCGGCGTTGTGCCGCAGCAGATTCCGGGCGGTGAAATCTATCAGGCGCTGGAAAAGGGCACCATCGACGCGGCCGAATGGGTTGGCCCCTATGACGATGAAAAGGCCGGCTTCTTCAAAGTGGCCCCGATTTATCACTACCCCGGCTATTGGGAAGGCGGCCCGACCCTGACCACCATGTTCAACCTGGCCAAGTGGAACGAACTGCCGGCCCATTACCAAGCCGCGATCAAGACCGCTTGCGAGGCGGCCAACGGCAATATGCTGGCCTCGTATGACCACAAGAACCCGACGGCCTTGAAGTCGCTGGTGGCCAATGGTGCGCAGCTTAAGCCCTTCCCGCAGGATGTGCTAAGCGCGGCTTTTGATGCGGCCAATGCGACCTATGCGGAAATCTCGGCCACCAACGAGAATTTCAAGAAGATCAAGGAAAGCCAAGACGCGTTCAAGCGTG
>JBILYK010000135.1:0-5000 GCA_044377735.1 Paracoccaceae bacterium
GGCCAAGAGCCCCGATGTGATTGCGGCAGGCAACATCGGCTGCATGATGCAGATCGGGTCCGGCACTGGCATACCGGTGGTGCATACGGTGGAGCTGTTGGATTGGGCCTTGGGCGGGCCGAAGCCGCGCGCTTTGGGGTGAAATCCCGCGAGAGGGCATTGGCCTGATCACGGTTTCGGCTTGTCGTCCCAATCCTTGGTCAGGATGCGGTTGGCGTCGCCTGTCGGGTCGTCAAACTGTTTTGTTCTTAGCGCCCAAAAGAAGGCCGCAAGGCCGATGCCGCCAAGCAAGAGGGAAACCGGGATCAGGTAGGTCAGGATTTCCATGGCACCTATTTCAACCGAAGGGCGTTCAAAGAGACGGTGATCGACGACAAGCTCATCGCCAAGGCGGCGGCCAAGGGTGTGGCCAGACCGACCAGCGCCAAGGGCACGGCGATGACGTTGTAGGCCGCCGAGATCCCGAAGTTTTCCATGATCCGCCGGGTGGTTTGGCGCGCGATGCGGGCGGCGTCGCCGATGGCGGTCATGTCCTGACCCAAAAGCACCATGTCGGACGCGGCGCGCGCGGCATCCAGTGCCGTGGCCGGGCTGATCGAGACATGGGCGGCGGCCAAGGCGGCGGTGTCGTTCAGCCCGTCGCCGACCATCAGGACCTTGCGGCCTTGCAGCGTCAGACCGCGCACCAGCGCGGCCTTTTCGGCAGGCAGCGCGCCCGAGACCCAGTTGGTGATGCCCAGCCGGGTGGCGAGGGCGGCCACCGCGCCTTCGGTATCGCCCGAGATCAGGCGGATCGTTTTGCCTTGCGCAGTCAGTTCGGCAATCGCGGCCTCGGCCCCGGGGCGCAGACGGTCGGTGAAGGTGAAGGCGCGGGGCTTGCCCTCGCCGGTGCAAAGGTAGGTGGCGGTCATGCCCGCCTCATCTCCGTTGCACCATGAGGCGCGGCCCAGCTTTACCTTTTGGCCCTTCCAGATGCCTTCGACGCCATAGCCTGGCACTTCGCGCAACTCTTCGACGCGGGCGGGGTGGATGCCAGCGGCGCGGGCCGCATCGGCCAAGGCGGTGGCAAGCGGGTGCGAGGAGGCGGAGGCCAAGGCGGCTGCCACCTCAACGGCCGTGCGGGGATGGTCGGAAAGGTTGGTGACCTCGGGCGCGCCCATGGTCAGGGTGCCGGTCTTGTCAAAGACGACCGTGTCCACTTCGGCCAAACGCTCCAGCGCGGTGCCATGTTTGATGAGAAGGCCCTTGCGGAACAGACGGCCAGATGCAGAGGTGACCACGGCGGGCACCGCAAGCCCCAAGGCGCAGGGGCAGGTGATGATCAGCGTTGCGGCCGAGATATTGATGGCAAAGCGCAAATCGCCGCCGGTTTCCCACATCCAAAAGCCAAAGGCGCCGAAGGACAGGATATGCACCAAGGGCGAATACCAGCTGGCCGCGCGTTCGGCCAAGGTGGTGTATTTGGTCTTGGCGCTTTCGGCCATGGCCACCAGATCGGCCATGCGGTGCAGCGAGCTGTCTTTGCCCGCCGCTGTGACGCGCAGGGTCAGGGGGCCGGTCAGGTTGATCTCGCCGGCAGAGACCACGGTGTCGGGCCCAGCAAAAACCGGCAGGCTTTCGCCGGTGAGAAGTGAGCGGTCCACCTCGGACGTGCCGTCGATTACGACGCCATCGACTGGCATCCGCCCACCGGGGCGCACGCGGACAAGATCGCCGACGGCGATTTCGGAAATGGGCCGGGTGACTTCGGCCCCATCGACCAATACCGTGGCACGGGGAACCTCCAGCGCCGCCAGCTCCTCGGCGGCTGACCGCGCCACAGCGCGGGTGCGATGGTCGAGATAGCGGCCCAAAAGCAGGAAGAAGCAGAGCATCACGGCGGCATCGAAATAGGCGTGGTGGCCGGAGTTCCATGTCTCGAAAATCGAAATGCCGGTTGCCAGCACCAACGCCAGCGAGATCGGGAAATCCATGCCCAGGCGGCCCACTTTCACCCCGGCCCAAGCCGAGCGAAAGAAAGGTTGGCCGGAGAAAAGGACGGTCGGAATGGCGATGGCGCCGGAAATCCAGTGGAAAAGGTCACGCGTCACCCCCTCGGCGCCAGACCAGACGGCGACAGACAGCAACATGACGTTCATCATGGAGAAGAACGCCACTCCAAGACGCATCAGAAGATCGCGGCCCTGCTTGTCGGTCTCGGTCGCCGACAACAGCCCGGCGTCCAGCTCATGCGCCTCATAGCCGACGTCGGCCAGCACCTTGATCAGCTGATCGGCGGTCAGGGCGGCATCGGCATCGACCGAGACGCGTTTCAGGGTCAGGTTCACGCGCGAGGATTGCACGCCCGGCGTGGTGGCAAGCGCCTGTTCGACGGTGGAAATGCAGGCCGCGCAATGGGCGGCGGGCAGGGAGAGCATGATTCGCGCGTGGTCGGGTTGGGCCAGTTGGGCGATGCGTTCGGCTGAAGGGGCGGCGACACAGGCCGGGCAGGCCGATAGCGACGCGCGCCCAGCGTCGGAAAAGGTTTCAGGTTCCAACGCGGCGGTCATGCCGTCAGCCCTTTATTGAAAGATCGATGCGCTGGCGAAAGAGCGTGCCATCTGCCGCCCGCGCTTCGATTTGCATCATCCATTTGCCCATGCCCAAAGCGGTCTTGGCCACATAGGCCCCGGCTTGGCGCGAGAAGTCGGGGCGGCGATCTTCGGATGCAGAGGTGGTGCGGCCGATCAGCACGCTGAGGTCCTGCAGCGTCACCGGCATGCCTGCCGAATCGGTGAACACCAGACGCACCTCTTGGCTTGCCGCATCATATTCGGGTGCCAAGTTCCAGGCCAAGGCCTCTTGCGCGGCGCGGTCATGGTCGAAGGTCTGGCTGGCGACATAAGAGTTTTTCACCTCCAGCCCCGGAAAGGTGCTGACCGCTTTGTAGGCCATGGTCAGGTTCACCGTGATGATGACGGCAAAGGCCGAAACAGTGAAGAAAAGGACGTGTTTGCCGGTGATCTCGCGCATTTCAATCCTCATCTTTGCCATTGAAAACAGTATCATGGTGAACCCGGTCGGTGCTTGTGGCCGTGTCTGACCCAAGGTCCTCGATCCACAGCCGAAGCTTGGTGCGCTCTTCCTCAGCCGCCTCGGACCCGGCGGGGGCGGTGATGTAAAGCCGCTGCGTCTTGGTCTGATTGGCTGGCACCAGCACCTTGAGCGCCTCTTGCCCTTCAAGAGAAAGCACGAACTCCGCCCCCTCTTCGTTGGTGCTGGACACAAGGAACACACGGTCATCGCCGTGCTTGTTCAACAGACGCAGTTCATAGGAATTGCGGATGGAGCCATCCTTCAGAACCACAAACTGCGGGTTGCGCACGGGGGTCACGTTGACGTCGATCTCGGTGCGCAGGAACAGGGCGACCACAAGCGCGATGCCGACGGCTGACCACAGCGCGGTGTAGATCATCGTCCGCACACGGAACACATGGCTCCAGACCGATTTCGGGGCCTTGCCTTCTCGCTCGCGCACCTCATCGGTCAGCGCCAGATAGCCGATCAGCCCGCGCGGCTTGCCGATCTTGTCCATCATGTCATCGCAGGCATCGATGCACAGCCCGCAGGTGATGCAGGCCAGTTGCTGACCATTGCGGATATCGATCCCCATCGGGCAGACGTTGACGCAGGCCATGCAATCAATGCAGTCGCCGTTGCCTTCGACGTCCTGCTTGCCGCGGGGCTCTCCGCGCCATTCGCGGTAGCCGATGGTGAGGGTGTCCTCATCCATCATCGCCGCCTGAATGCGTGGCCAAGGGCAGGCGTAGATGCACATCTGCTCGCGGGCAAAGCCGCCAAAGGCAAAGGTGGTCGCGGCCAGAATGAACATGGTGGTATAGGCGATGGGATGGGCCGTGCCGTTGAACAGATCAACCAACAAGGTCGGCGCATCGGTAAAATAGAAAATCCACGCCCCGCCCGTGGCCAAAGCGATGGCAAACCAGGCCGTCCATTTCACAAGGCTTTTGCGGATCTTCTCGCCATCCCATTTCTGGCGGTGCAGGCGGATACGCGCGTTGCGGTCGCCTTCGACCCAGCGTTCGACAAGGATGAAAAGATCGGTCCAGACGGTCTGCGGGCAGGCATAGCCGCACCAGACCCGGCCAGCCGCCGAGGTAAAGAGAAACAGCCCCAAGCCCGCCATGATGAGCAGACCGGCGACGAAGTAAAACTCATGTGGCCAGATTTCGATCATGAAGAAGAAGAAGCGCCGCCCGCCCATGTCGATCAGGACAGCTTGATCGGGCAGGTTCGGACCCCGGTCCCAGCGAATCCAGGGTGTGATGTAATAGATGCCCAAAAGCACCGCCATCAGCCACCATTTCAGGGTGCGAAACTGCCCTTTCACGCGGCGTGGAAAGATCGGCTCGCGCGCGACATAAAGGCTGGGCGGGTTGGTATCGGGGGTGGACAAGGGGGGCTCCGGCATTTCAGGCTTGGTCGTATGACCTTGGTATCCGCCGCGCGTCGCTCTGCCGCCTTGACCTGCATCAATTATCTATCGCGAAGTCAGCTTTCCCCTGTGGCAGATTGCCCCGCACCCGTGTTGGGCCCATGCGGTCGCTGCGCCAAGGGGAATCTTGGCCGCGACAGGGGTCAAAAGGGGGAGGGAGGCACCGACACCTCTTGGAAACGCGCGAACAGGACGAAGCGCCGGTGCAATGCCGCAGCCTTTGCAAGCGGGCATCTGAGCGCCATTTTGCCGAGAGTGAACACTCTTGCCTTGACCTGCATCAAATCCCGCATCCACCGCCAAAGTTTGTCGCGCCTGCCTTCGCGGCGGCGGATGCAATCAAGCTTTGCGCTGAGGACGGTGGTCAAAACCACACCGCTGGCGGTGTGAGGGGACGGATCGTACGTCCGATTTGCGAAACGAAGCGGACGTCAGTCTGCCTCTTGCTCTTTTGCCCGGAATCAAGGCGCGAATGCGCCGCCGGGCAGCGCCCGACCGCCCCCTC
>JBILYK010000013.1:0-51725 GCA_044377735.1 Paracoccaceae bacterium
TTCCCCTTACTTCGCAGCTTCAGCAGCTTTTTGGACAAGCACAGTCTTGATGCGGGCGACGTCACGACGGACAGCGCGCATGCGGGCGGTGTTTTCCAGCTGGTTGGTGGCGGCCTGGAAGCGCAGATTGAAGGCTTCCTTCTTCAGCGCAACGAGATTCTCGCGCAGCGCTTCGGGGGTTTTCCCGTGCAGTTCTTTGGCGTTCATGCGCCTTTTCCTTTTCTCAGTCACCAGAAGGCCCCTTACGGGTCACCTTGGGTCCGGTGGAACAAAAATAGACCTACGATTCGCGGTTGCCCGGAATCGTTGGATGGGGCCGTATAGGGGGGATGGGGGTGGGAAGGCAAGGGTTATGTTGGGGGACTCAGACCTACTTCACAGGATCACCAGCCATCTCGCTCTTGAATGCCTCAAGCAATTTCAAAGCGTCGGCCTGGCGGCTTGGCTTGCCGTCGATTTTTGTCTGATAGCGCCCCGCGTCTGGACCCCAGTCGAAGTAAATCCCGTGGCCGGGTTCCCGGAGTTTGCTCGCCTCTTCCGAAGAAATGCTAACCTCAATGGAAGAAAGCAGGTGGACACGGTCGCATTCCACGGTTTTCCCAAACACTTCCAGCCGATAGTCGCCGGAAGAGAAATCAAAATTGCTAATATCAGTGGGCAACAGGAAGTGATGATTTGTCGCCATGCCTTCTTGACCGATAAACAGACCGCTACCGCGCGCCAAGTCCTTCTCTCCGTAGACCCAGATGTTGAAGTTCTGCTGGGTTTCACCACGGCGAAGACGAACGTAGAGGTGTTCTAGGACTACACCTCGCTTCGCCGTCGAATATAGCAATGTTCTGAGGTAGAGTTTTGAGATTCCTCGCTCTCCTCCATCTGGACCAAAGAAAATCAAGGTCGGCTTTGTCATCTTCAGCTTTCCGCGTCGGAGATGCGAGAGCCACAGAGTAAACCCAGAGACCAGTAGTGCTAGAACAGAGATTGCTATCGAAACATATTGCATTCAGACCCCATTATTCGTGACGATCGCTCCGCAATCCAAATCCTGATCGCGTACCATATCATGACCGCGAAGGTTCCCAAAGAATGCCCACCCTAAAGCCTCACCCTCAATTATAGTTGAAACTAACCGAAATCCGCTCTTCCTCGCTCATGTTCATCGGCACTTCATGCCGCAGCCAGCTTTCCCACAAGAGCAGTTCCCCCACCTCAGGCTTCACATAGACAAAGGGCTGCAACTCCTGCGGGGCGTCTTTCTTCCGCAGGGGGGACAGCATCATCATGGCGTGGCGCGGGTCTTCCAGCTTCAGTGCCGAGGTGCCTGCGGGCATCGCCACATAGGTGGTGCCAGAGATCACCGCATGAGGATGAATGTGGCTGGAGTGGGTGCCACCTTCGGGCAGGATGTTGATCCAAAAGGCGTTGCATTTGAGCTTCTTGCCCTGCAGATCAAACCCCAGCGCGTCGCAAAAGGCCGCCACATGTTTGTCCAGCGCCTTTTCCAGATCGCCGAAGATCGGGGCGCGCCAAGGCAGGTCGTCAAGTGAGGCGTAAGAGGTATAGCCCGGATAGCCTTCCCGCTCGCACCATTCCTGTCCCGCCTCATCATCCTCGGCAATCGCGATGCAGGTATCGCGCAGTTCGTCGTAGCTCACCTTTTTCTTGGCCAGATCGTTCAGCTTGGCGCGGTAAAGGGGCGTGACGAACAGGTTGGTGAGGGTGGACATGGGCAGGCTCCGAACAGGCAGGGCGGGTTGGGCCTGTCGTTCCATACCTTTGGTTTTGGTGCAAGGTGGCTTGGGGGGTGGAGGGTAGTGTTTGGGGGCCTAGCTTTGGTCTGTCCCCTTGGGCGCAGGGCTTGGGTGGCTAAGGAACCGCTCGAGCCAGGGCCGGCTAGAGACTTCGGCAAAGGCTTGGCGACCGGCGCAATGGCTGTCTCTTTGCCGTGTGTTTTGCCCAGTGCAACCTGGTCTGGACACCTCGGTGTCATCATCAAAAGCCCTGCCAGAAAGCTGTCATTTGCCAGACGAAAGGCACTCCGGCAAGCAACGTGCAAGGAAACGTGATGGTCAATGACGAAGTCAGATAGACCGACGGGTTCGCCTTGGGAAAGGTCGCCCACACGGCGGCCAGGGCGTCGAAGTCGCTGGCCAGGGAAGCAACCGCACCCAGCACAAAAGACTTCCCCGGGCGGGTAATCAGCGGCGCAAACGCCCACCGCGTGCGCCCCTTACTCCCCGCGCGGAAAGCGCTTGTTTTCCTCAAGCACGTTCAAATCCATATGGTTGCGCATATAGCGCTCGGAGGCGAGTTTCAGCGGCTGGTGGTCCCATGGGTAATAGGCGCCGTTGCGCAGTGCCTCATAGACCACCCAGCGCCGGGCTTGGGACTGGCGCACTTCGGCGTCATAGGCGGCCAAGTCCCAGCGGGCCTGCGCGAGGCCACGAAAATGCGCCAGCACCTCGGCCACGCGCGGGTCATCGGCCAGGTTGGCCATTTCCTCGGGGTCACCCGCCACATCAAACAACATGTCCGGATCGGCCGGGCAGTGGATGTATTTCCACGCGCCTTGCCGCAGGCACACCATCGGCGTGATCGTTCCCTCGGCGGCGTATTCCATGGCGACGGGGCTTGTGCGTTCGGTCCCTTTGGCCAAAGCCACCAAGGATTCGCCATCGGTCCAAGGCATCACCGCCTCCATGGAAATGCCCGCCAGATCGCACAGCGTTGGCGTCAGGTCGATGGTGGAGACCGGGGTGGTGACAAGGCCGGGCGTCAGGCCGGGGGCAGAGATCATCAAGGGCACGCGGGCCGCGCCTTCGAAGAAGTTCATCTTGAACCACAGCCCCTTGCGGCCCAGCATCTCGCCGTGATCCGACACGAAGACGATGATCGCCTCTTGGCGGCTGGCCTCCAAGACCGCCAAAATCTCGCCGATCTTGTCATCGATATACGAGATATTGGCGAAATAGCCTTGGCGTGAGCGGCGGATATAGTCGGGCGTCACCTCCATCCCACGCCAATCGCAGGCGTCCATCAGGCGCTTGGAATGGGGGTCCATATCTTCATAGGCAAGGGCCGGGGGCGGCTCCAATTCGGGGACGCCCTCATAAAGATCCCAGTATTTCTTGCGGGCGACGAAAGGGTCGTGCGGATGGGTAAAGCTGGCCGTCAGGCACCACGGACGCGGATCAAGGCCGCGCGACAGATCATAGAGCTTTTGCACCGCCTGATGGCAGACGTCGTCATCATATTCCAATTGGTTGGTGATCTCGGCCACGCCCGCCCCGGTGACCGACCCCATATTGTGATACCACCAGTCAATCCGTTCACCGGGCTTGCGGTAATCGGGGGTCCAGCCGAAATCGGCGGGGTAAATGTCGGTCGTCAAACGCTC
This sequence comes from Paracoccaceae bacterium, assembly GCA_044377735.1. Lineage (GTDB taxonomy): Bacteria > Pseudomonadota > Alphaproteobacteria > Rhodobacterales > Rhodobacteraceae > Tabrizicola_A. The sequence goes on from JBILYK010000013.1 coordinate 3,398, forward strand.
TTCGAACCCGTGCAACTGATCGGGGCCAACGAAATGCATCTTGCCCGACAGCGCAGTGTAATAGCCCGCGCGGCGCAGGTGGTGGGCATAGGTCGGGATGTCGGATGCGAACTCGGCTGCGTTGTCATAGACCCGCGTGCGCCGGGGCAGGGCGCCTGACATGAAGGCGGCACGCGCGGGGGCGCATAGGGGCGAGGCGGTGTAGCTGTTGGCAAAGCGCACCGACCGCGCGGCCAGCTTTTTCAAGTTGGGCGCATGCAGGAAATCGGCGGGGCCGTCCTCAAACAAGGTGCCAGTCAGCTGGTCCACCATCAGGATCAGGATATTGGGGCGTTTGGTCATCTGGGCCTCGCAGTCGGTTTTCCAATGGGTGCAGCGGCTTGATCGGGCGGGCAAGCGGGTTTTTTGTCGTGCAGCGCGCCTGTGTCGCAATTGTCGGTCGAAGCGGCGAATTCGTTGCGCGTTTTGCGATTTTCCATTGCCTCATAGTGTCGGGGAGAACTGCCATGACCATTCGTTCTGACTTTCCGCATCAGGTGGTTGAAACGCCGGATATGGGCATTGTGCTGTCGGATGGCTGCCGCCTTTCGGCGCGGGTCTGGATGCCGGAGGATGCGGCGAGCAATCCAGTCCCGGCGATTTTGGAATACATCCCTTACCGCAAGCGCGACGGAACCCTGCCGCGCGATGAGATGATGCACCCCTATTTCGCCGGTCACGGCTATGCCGCCGTGCGGGTGGACATGCGCGGTTGTGGCGACAGCGAAGGGCTGATCGACGACGAGTACACCGAGCAGGAACTGCGAGATGCCGAGGAGGTGATCGCTTGGCTTGCCGCCCAGCCTTGGTGCAGCGGCGCCGTTGGGATGATGGGCAAAAGCTGGGGTGGGTTTAACTGCCTGCAAACCGCCTTCCGCCAGCCGCCCGCGCTGAAGGCCGTGGTGTCAGTCTGTGCCACGACCGACCGCTTTGCAGATGACATCCATTACAAGGGCGGCTGCCTTTTGGGTGAGAATTTTGGCTGGGGGGCGGTGATGCTGTCTTATTCCAGCCGCCCCGCCGATCCGGTCCTGCGGCCTGACTGGCGGGCCGATTGGCTGGCCCGGCTGGAGGCCGAACCGTGGCTCGCGCCGCGCTGGGCGGGCCACCAGGCCCGCGACGCCTATTGGAAACATGGGTCTGTCTGCGAAGATTACGCCCGCATGACAATTCCAGTGCAGATCTGGGGTGGTTGGGCGGACAATTACATGAACACGGTCGCCGCCTTGGTGGCCAATGTGCCCGCGCCGGTGAAGGGCATTGTCGGCCCTTGGGTGCATCAGTATCCGCACACCGCCGTGCCCGCGCCTCGCGTTGGGTTTTTGCAAGAGGCGCTGCGTTGGTGGGATCGCTGGCTGAAAGGCGTGGCCAACGGGGCCGAGGATGACCCGGCTTACCGGGTGTACCGCCTGGACAGCGAGGCCCCGAACGCCAGCCCCGCGCACCGCGCCGGGCAATGGATGGCCGAGGCCGTCTGGCCCAGCCCGCAGGTGCAGCAGGAGCGGTGGCATTTGGCCCAAGCGCCGGGGGTTTCACACCCCCCGCGACCATGGTCACTCGGACCAATGGCGCAACCATGGTCGCACCCCGTGGGATATTTGGGCCGCATTGAAGGCGATGTTCGGGCCGAGATTTCGACGCCGCAGCATCTGGGGATGCACACGGGCGAGTTTTTCCCGATGGGGCTGAATGCCGAAATGCCGGGTGATCAGGCCAGCGATGATGCGCTGTCGGTCTGTTTCGATGGGCCGGTGCTGGAGGCGCCGCTTGATTTGATGGGGGCGGCGCGGTTGTCGCTGCGGTTGTCTTCCGATGCGCCTTTGGGGTTTGTCGTGGCGCGGCTGTGCGATGTGGGGCCGGATGGTGCTTCGGTGCGCATTGCCCATGGGATGCTGAACCTGTGCCACCGCGACAGCATGGAGGCGCCTGCACCGATGGTGCCGGGACAGACGGTCGAGGTGGCCTTCAACATTGACCAGATGGCCTATCGGCTGGCCCCGGGCCACCATGTGCGGCTGGCGCTGTCCAACAGCTATTGGCCCTTTGTCTGGCCTTCGCCCGAGGCGGGCCGTCTGACGCTTTTGGGCGGTAGCCTTGATCTGCCGGTGCATCAGGGCGGTGCCGGTGAGTGGGTTCCGCCGGCAGTTGCACATGCCGCCCCATGGGCGCACAAGGTGCTGCGTCAAGGCCAGACCACGCGCAAGATCGAGACCGATCTCATCTCGGGCAAGGTGTCCTTGGCGATCCGCGATGATCTTGGGGATGTGGAAAACCTGACCCACGGGATGCGGACAGGCGAGACGATGACCGAGCTTTGGGAGATTCATCCGGCGGATCCTTTGTCGGCCCGTGCTGTCCATACCTGGGAGCAGCGCCTGTCGCGGGGGGATTGGCGCGTGCGCACCGAGGCTTGGGCCGAGATGACCGCCACGGCCAGCCAGCTGCGTCTGAAGGCGCGTTTGCAGGCGTTTGAGGGGGATGACTTGGTGTTCGATCGCAGCTTCGACGAAGCGGTGGCGCGCCGGTTTGTGTGAGGCCGGCAGGTGGCAAGAATCGTTGCCATCCCGATTTCTAAGCGGTTTAAAGGTTTCAAACAAAAAAAGGCCCCGGCAGATCCGGGCCGCAGCAGGTAGACTACGATGTCCGATCAACTTGACCAGATGATTGCACGTGTCCGCAAAGGCGCCATGACGCGCCGCGAATTCGTCGGTCGTACCACGGCGATGGGTGTTTCTGCCGGTTTGGCAGGGGCTTTGTTCACCAAGGCTGCCCATGCTGATGAGCCCAAGAAGGGCGGCGTGCTGCGTGTGGGCATGACGGGGGGCGAAAGCACCAACACGCTGGACCCCGCACTGTCGGCCTCGCCGAACCCCTACATGATCTTGCGCACTTGGGGAGAGACCCTCGTGGATGTCGACCCATCTGGTGCCCTGGAAATGCGTCTGGCCGAGGAAGTGTCGTCGAACGCCGATGCGACCGAGTGGAAGTTCAAAATCCGTCAGGGCGTTGAATTCCACGGTGGTGGGACGGTGACCGCCGAAGACGTGGTCGCCACGCTGAAGCGCCACACCGACGAGAAATCCCAGTCGGGCGCCTTGGGCATTGTGCAGGGCATTTCCGAGATGTCGGCCGAGGGCGACATGGTCACGCTGAAACTGGCCTCTGCCAATGCCGACTTGCCCTTCCTGATTGGCGACTATCACCTGATCATCCAGCCCGGCGGTGGCGTGGACAATCCGGCCGCTGGCAACGGCACCGGTGCCTACAAGATCACCTCGTACGAGCCAGGCGTCATCGCCACGTTCGAGCGTAACCCGAACTATTGGGACAGCTCGCGCGGTCATGCGGATGGCGTCGAGATTCTGACCATCAACGACGACACCGCCCGCACCGCGGCGATCCAGGCGGGTCAGGTTCACATGATCGACCGCGTTGATCCCAAGATTGTGGAGTTGTTGAAATCTACGCCGGAAGTCATTGTCGAGCGCGCCTCGGGTCCGGGCCACTATGTCTTCATCATGCATTGCGACAAGGCGCCGTTTGATAACAACGACCTGCGGATGGCGCTGAAAATGTCGATCAACCGCCGGGAGTTGGTGGACAAGGTGCTGGGCGGCTTTGGGTCGCGCGGCAACGACTTTCCGATCAACGCCGCCTATCCTATGTTCGACGGCACCATCGCGCAGCGCGAGTATGACGCGGCGGCGGCGGCTGACTTCTACAAGAAGTCTGGCCATGATGGCTCGCCCATCGTGTTGCAGGTTGCGCCGGGTGCTTTCCCGGGTGCAGTCGATGCGGCCAACCTCTTTGCCGCTTCGGCCAATGCCGCAGGCATTCCGCTCAGCATCAAGGTTGAGCCTGATGACGGCTACTGGTCGAACGTCTGGAACGTCGCACCCTTCTGCGCCTCGTATTGGGGTGGCCGTCCGGTGCAGGACCAGATGTATTCGACTGCCTATCTGTCGACCGCCGAATGGAACGACACCCGTTTCGTCAACGCCAAGTTTGACGAGCTGTTGGTCGCCGCACGCGGCGAACTGGACGCCGCCAAGCGCAAAGGCTTGTATTCGGAAATGGCCCATCTTCTGCGCGACGAGGGCGGCCTGATCGCTCCGATGTTCAACGACTGGGTCGAAGGCCGTCGCGCCGAAGTTGGCGGGTGGGTTTCCGACCCGACTGGCACCATGATGGGGGGCACCGCAATGTCCAAATGCTGGCTTAACGCCTGATTTGACATAATGACTGAGAAAAATGCCTGCAGGCTGCTAAAGTGGCCTGCAGGTCAAATCAAGAAAAACGCAGGGAGATACCACAATGACTGACCAACTCGATCTGATGATTTCGCGTGTTCGCAAAGGCGCCATGACGCGCCGTGAATTCGTGGGCCGCACCACCGCCATGGGCCTGTCGGCCGGTTTGGCCGGTGCGCTGTTCACCAAGGCTGCCCATGCCGAAGAGCCCAAAAAGGGCGGCATTCTGCGCGCGGGCGTCACCGGCGGCGAAAGCACCAACTCGCTGGACCCGGCACTGGCGGCCTCGGACGTGCCTTACATGATCAACCGCACCTGGGGTGAAACCCTGGTCGACGTGGACGCCAATGGCGCCGTCGAAATGCGGATTGCCGAGGAAGTGTCGTCGAACGCCGATGCGACCGAATGGAAGTTCAAGATCCGCGCGGGCGTGGAATACCACGGCGGCGGCACCGTTACGGCCGATGACGTGGTTGCCACGTTGAAGCGCCACACGGATGAAAAATCACAGTCGGGTGCGCTTGGCATCGTGCAGGGCATCTCTGAGATGTCGGCCGAAGGTGACATGGTCACGCTGAAGATGGTCTCGGCGAATGCCGACTTGCCGTTCCTGATTGCCGACTATCACCTGAGCATCCAGCCGGGCGGCGGCGTTGACAATCCGGCAGCCGGCAACGGCACGGGCGCTTACAAGGTCACCGCCAGCGAGCCGGGCGTGATCACCACGTTCGAGCGTTTTGCGAACTACTGGGACTCGTCGCGCGGCCATGCCGACGGGGTCGAGATCCTGACGATCAACGACGACACCGCTCGGACCGCCGCCATCCAGTCTGGCCAGGTTCACATGATCAACCGCGTGGATCCGAAGATCGTCGCTCTGCTTGCAGGCAATACCGATGTCGCGATCGAGCAGGTTGGTGGCCCTGGCCACTATGTGTTCATCATGCATTGCGACAAAGCACCCTTTGACAACAACGACCTGCGGATGGCGCTGAAAATGTCGATCAACCGTCAGGAGTTGGTGGACAAAGTGCTGGGCGGCTATGGTTCGCGCGGCAACGACTTCCCGATCAACGGCGCCTATCCGCTGTTCGACGATTCCATCGCGCAGCGCGAGTATGATGCTGCTGCTGCTGCAGACTTCTACAAGAAGTCCGGCCATGACGGTTCGCCGATCGTGTTGCAGGTTGCACCGGGTGCTTTCCCGGGCGCTGTAGATGCGGCCAACCTCTTTGCCGCTTCGGCCAATGCTGCTGGCATCCCGCTGTCGATCAAGCTGGAGCCCGATGACGGCTACTGGTCCAACGTCTGGAACGCAGCTCCGTTCTGCGCCTCGTATTGGGGTGGCCGTCCGGTTCAAGACCAGATGTACACCACCGCGTACCTCTCGACTGCCGAATGGAACGACACCAAGTTCAAGAACGCCAAGTTCGACGAGTTGCTGTTGGCTGCCAAGGGCGAACTGGACGCGGCCAAGCGCAAGGGCATGTATTCGGAAATGGCACATATCGTCCGGGACGAAGGCGGCTTGATCTGCCCGATGTTCAATGACTGGGTCGAAGGCCGTCGCGCCGAAGTGGGTGGCTGGATCGCTGACCCGCAGGGCACTTTGATGAACGGCACGGCACTGAACAAGTGCTGGCTGACTGCCTGATCGCGGGAATCCAGTGCATCCCGTCCTGAAACTGTTGGTCCAGCGCATTGCGCTGGGCCTCCTTCTTCTACTCGCGGTCTCCGCCGTGATCTTCCTGGGCGTTGAGGCGCTGCCGGGGGACACAGCGCAAGCCATCCTTGGACAGTCTGCCACACCGGTGGCGCTGGAAAATCTACGGGCCGAGATGGGTCTCGACCGCTCCCCTCTGGAGCGGTATTTCAGCTGGCTTGGCGGCGTCCTCACCGGGGATCTTGGCACCGCATTGTCAAACAAGGCTGATATCGCACAGTCGATCAGCACGCGTTTGGGCAACACGCTCTTTCTGGCCGGGGCAGCAGCCGTGATCGCTGTGCCGCTGGCGATCCTTCTGGGCATCGTCGCCGCCCGCTATGTCGGCCGCTGGCCGGACAAGCTGATTTCGGCTGTGACCCTGACCACAATCAGCCTGCCCGAGTTTGTGGCGGCCTATTTTGTCATTTTCCTGCTGACGCAGGTGTTCCCGATCTTCCAGCCGGTGTCCATGGTTCTGCCGGGTATGGGCTTTTGGGACAAGCTGCAGGCCATCGCGCTTCCGGTGATCGTGCTGGTCATGGTTGTGCTTGCGCACATGATGCGCATGACTCGTGCCGCGATCCTGAACGTGATGCAATCAGCCTATGTTGAGACCGCTGAACTCAAAGGCCTCGGCCCCATGCAAGTGGTCTGGCGCCATGCTTTGCCGAATGCCATCGCACCGGTCGTTTCCGTCGTGATGCTGAACCTAGCCTATCTGGTGGTCGGTGTTGTCGTGGTTGAGGTGGTCTTCAGCTACAACGCCCTTGGCAAATACCTCGTCGATCATGTGACCAAGCGAGACCTTCCCGTCGTGCAAGCGGTGGGCCTGATCTTCGCGGCGGTCTACATCTTCCTGAACATGGCCGCCGACATCATCTCGATTTTGGCCAACCCGCGCCTGAGGCACCCGAAATGAGGATACCATTCTCTGCCCTTGTGGGGCTGGTGCTGACCGGCGGGTTCCTGTTCATCGCTGTTTTCGCCCAATTCATTGCGCCCTATCCCATCGATAGCACCGTCGGTGGCGTCTGGGATGGCCCCTCGGCCACGCATTGGCTGGGCACCGACACCATCGGTCGCGACATCTTCTCGCGCCTGATCTATGGCGCGCAGATCACCATCTTCGTCGCCCTTGCCTCCTCGATCCTGTCCTTCTCGCTGGGTTCTTTCCTGGGCTTTCTTGCGGCCGTGCGCGGCGGCTGGGTGGACCAGCTTCTGTCCCGCATCGTTGACCTCGTCATGGCTGTGCCTTCGCTGATCGTGGCGCTTGTCATGCTCTCGGTGCTGCCCTTGAACCTGACGGTCCTGATCCTTGTGATCGGCATCTTGGACAGCACCCGCGTCTTCCGGCTAAGCCGCGCGGTCGCCGTCGACATCTCGGTCATGGACTATATCGAAGCCGCCCGTCTCAGGGGTGAGCGTCAAAGCTGGATCATCTTCCGCGAAATCCTGCCCAATGCGCTCTCGCCCTTGGTCGCCGAGTTCGGGTTGCGCTTTATCTTCGCCGTCCTCTTCATCTCGACGCTGTCCTTTCTTGGACTGGGCATCCAGCCGCCCCTGACCGATTGGGGTGGCATGGTCGGTGAAAACAAGAGTGGTCTTGTCTATGGCAAATCCGCTGCTCTTGTTCCGGCCGGGGCCATCGCGCTTTTGGCCATTTCGGTGAACCTTGTGGCCGACTGGATCTTGTCGCGCACCTCCAGCTTGAAAGGAGGCCGCGGTGGCTGAGCCTTTATTGTCGTTCAACAACCTCAAGATTGAGGCCACTGCCTATCCGCTTGGGGAACCCCCGCGCCACGTGGTGTTGGTCGACGGTGTCTCGGTTTCGGTTGAAAAGGGAAAGGTCCTTGGCCTGATCGGCGAATCCGGTGCAGGCAAGTCCACCATTGGTCTCTCGGCCATGGCCTTTGGCCGCGGCGGTGTGCGCCTGACCGGGGGCGAGATTGTGCTGAATGGCCGCGACATCCGCACCGCAGATGCGGGCGCGTTGCGAAGCCTGCGCGGCAAAGAAGTCACCTACGTCGCCCAATCGGCTGCTGCCAGCTTCAACCCGGCGAAAAGGCTTATGGAGCAGGTGATTGAAACCTCGGTCAGCCACGGTGTCATGACCCGCACCGAGGCCGAAGCCCGCGCGGTTTCGCTGTTCCGCCAGCTGTCGTTGCCCAATCCTGAAACCATAGGCGAACGTTACCCGCACCAAGTTTCGGGCGGGCAATTGCAGCGCGTGATGACGGCCATGGCGCTGTGCCCCCAGCCCGACCTTGTGATCTTTGACGAACCCACCACGGCCTTGGATGTGACCACGCAAATCGACGTCTTGGCGGCTATCAAACGCGCCATCCACGAAACCGGAGTGGCAGCCCTTTACATCACCCATGACCTTGCGGTCGTGGCGCAGGTGGCTGACAACATCCTCGTCTTGCGCCACGGCAAGATGGTGGAATACGGCACCACCGATCAGATCATCAACACCCCGCGCGAAGCCTATACGCAGGCCCTGGTGTCGGTCCGCTCGATCGATCACGCTGAAAAGGCCCCGGCACCTGCTGTGCTGACAGTGCAAAACGTGACGGCGCGCTACAAAGGCACCAATTTCGACGTGTTGAAAAACGTGACGGTCGATGTCGCCCCGGGCCAGACCCTTGCCATCGTCGGCGAAAGTGGCTCGGGCAAGTCGACGCTGGCGCGCGCCATCACTGGGCTTCTGCCGCCCTCGGCGGGCCGCATCCAGTTCGCCGGTCGTACGCTCTCGGCTGACCTTGCCGGCCGCAGCAAGGATGATCTGCGCGAATTGCAGATGATCTACCAGATGGCCGACGTGGCGATGAACCCGCGCCAGACCGTTGGCACCATCATCGGCCGCCCGCTTGAGTTTTACTTCGGTCTGACCGGCGAGGCGAAACGCCATCGGATTCAGGAACTGCTCGACCAGATCGAAATGGGCGCAGGATTTGCCGACCGCTATCCCGCCGAACTCTCCGGCGGGCAAAAGCAGCGCGTCTGCATCGCACGGGCGCTGGCGGCCAAACCCAAGCTCATCATCTGCGACGAGGTTACAAGCGCGCTTGATCCCCTTGTGGCAGACGGCATCCTCAAACTGTTGCTCGATCTTCAGGCGCGTGAGAATGTGGCCTACCTCTTCATCACCCATGACCTTGCGACCGTGCGCGCCATCGCCGACAAGATCGCGGTGATGTTCAAGGGCGAGGTGGTGCGCTATGGCCAGAAATCCGATGTGCTCGCCCCGCCCTTTGACGATTACACCGATCTTCTGCTCTCCTCGGTCCCGGAAATGGAACTGGGCTGGCTGGAAAAGGTGATCACCACCCGCAAGATGGAAAGCGCCGGCAACTGATTTCATCTTGGCCCAAATACTCCCGCCGGAGGCACCGCCGGTGCAACCCGCAACAAGGAGTCAGACCATGACCAAACTCTTGCTTATCATCCTTGACGGTGTGCCCTACCGCAACTGGCGGCGGCTCTTTGGCAATCTGGAAGGCTGGGTTGCGAATGGCGATGCCACGGTGCACCGCATCCGTGCGGTGCTGCCCTCGACCTCAGCCTCGTGCTATGCCTCGATCCACACCGGGGTGCCGCCGCAGGTGCACAGAGTTTGGGGCAATGAGGCGGTTTACCGGCTCGAGCAGCCAGATGTGTTTTCGGAAACCACCAAGGCGGGGCTTAAGACCGGGGCCGTAACGCACAGCTTTTGGTCCGAATTCTTCAACCGCGCGCCGTTCGATTTTGTGCGCGACATCGAATATGATGAGCCGGGCGGCCCCATCACCCATGGCCGGTTCCACACTATGACCGGTTACGGCAACATCAATCAGATGACGCCCTCGGATGTCGATCTCTTCGCCACGCTCACCCGGCTGTGCGAGGTGCATGGCATCGATTACGGCATCCTGCACACCTGCACCTTGGACAGCATGGGCCACCGCTTTTACCATGACTGCGAAGAGATGGATAACGCCTGCTACATGATGGACGCGATGCTCGCCCCGTTCCTGCAGCGCTGGCGCGACAAGGGCTATGAGGTGATCGTCACCGCCGACCACGGGCAGGACGAACGCGGCCATCACGGCGGCACCGGTGAATTGCAGCAGGACGCAGCCTTCTATTACTTCGGTGACAGTGAGATGCCGGCCAAGGATGTGGTTTTGGATCAACTGGCGCTCGCGCCCTCAATCCTGACGCGGTTGGGTGTGCCCGTCCCCGCGACCATGAAGGCCAAACCCTTCTTCACCGCCTGACCTCCTCGTGCGGCTTCGCCTGCTCGTCGTCCGAGGAGCGGCGAAGCCGACGACGAGGATCAGCTGGCGTAGCCGTCGCCGCTTTCGTCCAGCATCGCCTTGATCTCGCGCAGATGCGCCTCGGCAAAGCCGGGATATGCCTCCCATTCCCGCGCGGTCTTTTCGGCAATTGCATCGGGCAGCACCCTCAGGGGCTGGCCGGTTTGCAGGGCGCGGATATAGGTCTCGGCTGCGCGTTCGAAATAGTACAGCCGGTTGAACGCCTCGGCCACCGTCTGCCCGACGACCAGCACCCCATGGTTGCCCATCACCATCGTGGTGATCTTGGGGTCCGACAACATCGACGCACAGCGCGCGCCTTCCTCCTCAAACGCCATGCCGCCATACTGTTCATCCACCACATGCCGGCCAAAGAACATCGCAGTGTTTTGGTCAATCGCCGGAAGGCGGCTGTCGGCCAAGCTGGCCAGCACGGTCGCTTGAATCGAATGAATATGCAGCACACAGCGCGCATGGGGCAGGGCGCGGTGAATGCTGCCGTGCAAGCCCCAAGCCGTCGGGTCTGGTGCATCGGGGCGGTTCATCGTTGCGGGGTCGTTGGCGTCGATTTCCACCAAGGAACCGGCGGTGATCCGGCTGAAATGCCGCCCATTCGGGTTGATGAGAAACTTTGATCCATCCGCATTTACCGCCAATGAGAAATGGTTGGCCACCGCTTCATGCATGTTCAACCGTGCCGCCCATCGAAACGCGGCCGCCATGTCCACGCGTTCTGCCCAATTTGTCATGTTTGCGGTTGGGGCGTTCATTTTGCATCTCCATCATAGGGCCGGTGAGATTTGGAAAAGGCGGAAATTGCATCTACGATGCGGGTGAAACTTGCCGCCGCGCGCGGCACGCTGGCGCGCGCGCGCAGGTAGCCATGCACAAGGCCGCGCTCCTCCACCCACTGCGCCCGCCCGCCCGCCGCGCGGATCTTGGCCGCATAGTCGCGGGCATCATCGGCCAAGGGGTCGCATTCTGCCCCAATGGTCAGCGTCGGCGGCATGCCTGAAAAATCGGTGTCGCGCAGCGGGTAAACCGTGGCGTCATCCTCGGGCGGTGGACCGCCGTGGCGGATGTCTTTGTAGAAGAGCACATCATCACGCGTCAGCATCGGGGCATGGGCATGGGTCAGATAGCTGCCCGCGTTCACATCGCCACCCAGACCGGGATAGATCAGCACCTGTCCCAAAATCACCAAGCCGGTTCCGCGCAGCGCATGGGCGGCAGCGGCGGCCAGATTGGCCCCGGCACTGTCTCCGGCCAGCACGACCGGCCCTTTTGTTGCCAAAGCCCGAACTACCCCGCAGGCGTCGTCAAAGGCGGCTGGGTGCAGATGTTCGGGCGACAGTCGGTAATCCACCGCCACCACCGTCAGCCCGGTGCGGGCGCGGATCTCGGCGCAGACGTCGTCATGGCTGTGCAGCCCCCCCACCACATAGCCGCCGCCATGCAGATAGATCACCACGGGACCCGCGCCGGGATATATCCGGCACGGCACCCCTGCCACCGCCTCATCGCGTGCGGTCACGCCCGGCGGATATCCCTGAAAGAACACCCGGCACATCCGATCATAGATCGCGCGCTGATCCGAAATCGTCAGCGCGGCGGTGTCTGGGGGGTAAGCGGCGTTGGTCGCCTCGATGAAGCCCCAGGTTGGGGCGTCGATCAGGCTTTGGTAATCAGCAGTTGTCATGCGGTATCCAAGACTCGGGCCGATCAAGGTGAGCGGCCTGCTACCATCATGGCGACAATGCCGGAACGCGGCAATGGCCAAGCACTGGCCGTCAATGACCCCAGAACCGCTGGGCATTGTGCCAAGTTTCGGCGCAATTGACCATTTAACAATGGCTGAGGGCAACAGAAGGATCACCTAGGTCACGCTCCTCCATGCGGGTGAGCCGCTTGCGACCGCTCGCATCGGGGCAGGGGCCCGGCCTTGTCAGCCTTTGGTCGACTGCTCTGGCTGAAGACGAAAACAGGGATCGACGCGATATAACTTCGCCCCAGTGTTATGGGGGCAAGGGTCAAAACGATCAACGATGTGGTGTGCCCAGGCGTGTTCAGTCTGGAGTTGCATCTGCGGCTGATGCCCCGACATCGCCAGCGTGATCAGGCTCACCGCGATTGCCGCGCCGGTGACAGACCACAGGCCAAGGGCGAACAGCCCGCCAGCTTCAAAAGCGATCAACGCAAACAAGGCCGACACAAAGCCCGACACGTGACCAAAGATCATCGCAACACTTGCCATCAGGGTTTGCCTTGTCCGGTTGGTCCTGTGATCGATTCAACTGGGTCAGGAAGGTGGCAAAAGCGCGATCAGGTTGCACAACGCTTAGAATCTTCGCCGCGCCCGCAGTGCGGCCCCGATGGTGCCATCGTCCAGATAATCCAACTCACCCCCAACCGGCACGCCTTGGGCAAGGCTGGTGATCTGCGCACTGGTGCTGGCCAGCGCATCGGCGATGTAATGCGCGGTCGTCTGACCATCCACCGTGGCATTCAGCGCCAGAATCACTTCACGCACCCCCTCATTGGCCACCCGCGCGGCAAGCCGCGGGATACCCAATTCATCCGGCCCCACCGCATCCAGCGCCGAGAGCGTGCCGCCCAGAACGTGATAGCGCCCTTTGAAGGCTTGGCCCCGCTCCATCGCCCAAAGATCGGCGACATCCTCGACCACGCAAATCTCGCCGGTGGCGCGGGCGGGGTCGGCGCAGATCGGGCAGATGTCGGCTGTGCCGATATTGCCGCAAACCGCGCAATCGCGGGCGTTCAGTGCCACTGTGGCCATGGCTTGGGCCAAAGGCGCCATCAACTGCCCGCGCTTTTTCAACAGCGCCAGAACCGCGCGGCGGGCCGATCGCGGCCCAAGCCCTGGCAGCCGCGCCATCAACTCGATCAGCGCCTCGATGTCGCGGGTGCCTTCCATGACTTAGAACGGCAGCTTGAAATCGGGCGGCAGACCCAGGCCCTGCGTCAGCTTGCCCATTTCCGACTGCGTGCGGGCCTGCGCCTTGGCTTGGGCATCGTTCAGCGCGGCAAGGATCAGATCCTCGATCACTTCCTTTTCCGAAGGGACCAGAATCGAGGGGTCGATGTCCAGCCCAGTGATCTGGCCCTTGGCCGTGGCGCGTGCCTTGACCAATCCGGCCCCCGCCTCTCCGACCACAACGATGCGGCCCAGTTCCTCTTGCAACTCGCCCACCTTGGCCTGCGCCTCTTGGGCCATCTTCATCATCTTGGCCATGTCGCCAAGCCCGCCCAAACCCTTCAGCATCTGGTCACCTCTTTTGTTTGGCCCGCAAGATATGCGCAGGGGGCGGCGGGATCAAATTTCTTCGAAGAAATTTGCACATCTTTTCGAAAAGATGTGGCGCGCACCTTCAGGCATCCTCGAACGGGTCCCATTCGTCTTCCACCTCGGGCAGGGCCTCGGCCTGTGCAGCTGCGGCCATGGCCTCGGGCGTGCGGATGTCGGCGATCTTGGCGCCGGGGAAAGCCGCCATCACCGCCTGCACCAAGGGGTTGGTCAGCGCCTCGGCCCGGGCTGCGTTCTCTTCGGCGTCGCGGTCTTCGGCCAGCGTCGCCGCACCGCCCTCATTGACCACAGAAATGCCCCAGCGCGCGCCGGTCCAGCCCTGCAGCCGCTGCGACAGGCGTGCGGCAAGGTCGGGTCGGGCAAGGGGGCTTGGCTGAAACTCAATCCGGCCGGGGGCATAGCGCACGAGGCGCACCCCATCCTCGACCTCTTTCAAAAGGAGCATGTCGCGTTTTTCGCGGATCAGATCGGCCAAATGCTGAAAGGTCGGCAAGATCAGCGCTGGGGCCTCGGCCAAGGCTGTGGCCTGCCCGCCCATCATGGTCGGCCCGCGCGCAGGTGTTTGTGGCACCGCCATTATGGGCCGATGCACCGTGCCGCCATAATTTCCCCCCGCAGGTGCGCCGCCCGCCACAGTACCACCGGGTGCGGGGGGCGGGGCAGGTTGCGATTGCAGCTTTTTCACCAGTGTTTCGGGGTCCGGCAGATCGGCCACATGGGTCAGCCGGATCACGGCCATTTCAGCCGCCATCATGGCATTGGGGGCCAGCGCCACCTCTTCAATGGCCTTGAGCAGCATTTGCCACATCCGGCTGAGCGCCCGCATCGGCAAGGCGGCGGCCATCTCCAGCCCGCGTGTGCGTTCTTCGGGCGGGGTGGTCGGGTCTTCGGCGGCGGCGGGGGTGATCTTGATGACCGAAATCCAATGCGTGATCTCAGCCAGATCGCGCAACACCGCCATCGGATCGGCCCCATCGGCATATTGCGCCGAAATCTCGGCCAAAGCCTCGGGGGCTGCCCCCCGCATGATCATGTCAAAAAGGTCAAGCACCCGGCCCCGGTCGGCCAACCCCAGCATGGCGCGCACCTGATCGGCGCTGGTTTCCCCCGCACCGTTGGAAATCGCCTGATCCAGAAGGCTGGTCGCATCGCGGGCCGACCCTTCGGCGGCGCGGGTGATCAGCGCCAAGGCCCCCTCACTGATGCTGGTCCCTTCGGCCTTGGCGATCCTTGACAACAGCGCCATCATCACCTCGGGCTCGATCCGTTTCAGATCAAACCGCTGGCAACGCGATAAAACCGTGACCGGCACTTTGCGGATTTCAGTGGTCGCAAAGATAAACTTCACATGGGCTGGCGGTTCCTCCAGCGTTTTCAACAGCGCGTTGAAAGCGGCGGTCGACAGCATATGCACTTCGTCGATGATATAGACCTTGAAGCGCGCCGAGGCAGCCCGATAGTGAACGGAATCAATGATTTCGCGGATGTCGCCCACGCCGGTGCGGCTCGCGGCATCCATCTCCATCACATCGACATGGCGGCCTTCCGCAATGGCGCGGCAGGGCTCGCACCGGCCACAAGGCTCGGTCGTGGGGCCGCCGGTGCCATCGGGGCCGACGCAGTTCAACCCCTTGGCAATGATGCGCGCCGTGGTGGTCTTGCCGGTGCCGCGAATGCCCGTCATGATGAAGGCATGAGCAATCCGGTCAGCGGCAAAGGCGTTTTTCAGCGTGCGCACCATCGCCTCTTGGCCGACCAGATCGGCAAAGGTTTCGGGGCGGTATTTCCGCGCCAGAACCTGATAAGCTTGCGTCGCGGCGGGATTTGCGGCGTCTGTCATCATACCTCGCGGGATTCGTGCGGGGCCAAGACTAGGCGCTTGGGGGGCTAAGGTAAACTGGCGATGCAGGTGGCAGAGATTACGGTGGCGGGCGGGGCCTTGGGCCTGTGCCCGATGCCGGGGCGGACGGGGGATTATGCGGGCGATCTGGCTGTGATGCTGGGCTGGCGGCCAAGCCTTGTGCTGACGCTGGCCGAAACCGGCGAGCTAACCGCGCGCGGGGCTGCGGCGCTGCCCCACGATCTGGCGGCGGCGGGGGTGGGGTGGCTGCATCTGCCGATCCGCGATTTCGGCACGCCCCCGGCCGTTTTGCGCGCCCTCTGGCCCGAAACCTCGGCCCGGCTGCGCGGCAGCCCGCGCCTTTTGGTACATTGCATGGGCGGTTGCGGGCGGTCGGGCATGATTGCCCTGCGCCTGATGATCGAGGCGGGCGAAGAACCGGAACCCGCGTTGACCCGCCTGCGCGATGCCCGGCCTTGTGCCGTGGAAACCAAGGCCCAGATGCGCTGGGCGTTTGGGGCTTGAACCCGGCTGCAATCGGCGCGACGTGTCAGTGAAAGACAGGAGCAACCCATGGCCCGCATCGCAATTCTCACCGTGTCTGACCGCGCCGCGCGCGGAGAATACGAAGACCGGGGCGGCCCGGCCTGTGAAGAGTGGCTGCGTGGGGTCATTACCACGCCGGTTGAAATCCTGCGCCGCATCACCCCCGATGGCCGCGCCGAGGTGGCCGCCGCGCTGACCGATCTGGCCGACACATGGGGTGCCGACCTGATCCTTGCCACTGGCGGCACCGGCCCCAGCCCCCGCGACCAGACGCCCGAGGCCATGGCCGATGTCATCAGCTTTGACCTGCCCGGCTTTGGCGAGGCGATGCGCGCCGCCAATGGTAAGGTGGTGGCGACCGCCATCCTGTCACGCCAAGGCGCGGGCGTGCGGGGGCGCACGCTGATCATCACATTGCCGGGCAGTCCCAATGCCATCTCGACCAGCCTTGAGGCCGTGTTCGCCGCCGTGCCCTATTGCCTTGACCTGATCGGCGCATCCCGAATTGAAACCGACCCAAGCGTTATCAAGGCCTATCGCCCCAAAGGCGCATAGTCGTCGCCCCCGGGGTTCCACCCCGGACCCCGGAGTATTTGGCAAGGCGCAAATCCAAGGGCGCGCGGTGTCTTGGATTTGCGCCTTTCCAAATACTCATCTTTGCGCCCTTAGGCCCCCAGGCCTTCGGATTTCAGAAGTTGCACCCCGTTGATCTGCCAGCCCTCGGGCGTCTCAATCATCTGGTAATCCAGGATATGGGTGCGGCCCATTTGGTCGGTGATCATCACGCGTTGCCACAGCAGGCCCGACACCTCACGCAGTTCCAGCATCTTCACCGCGCCGGGGCGGTGGACCATTGGGTAGCCTTCGGTCACCATCCGGCCAAAGTTTTCGGCGCTGCCGAAGATGCCTTTGATGTTTGGGGACGCAAAGGTGAAGGCGGTGGCGAAGTCATCGGCCTGAAGGGCCTGCAACTGGCGTTCGATGGTGGATTGGATGGGGGCTTCCTGCGCGGTGGCAGGAAAAGCGAGAAACAGACAGGCAAGCAAAGCGCGCATGAAAACCTCCCTTGGATGAGAGAAAAACATAGCGCGGTTACCAAAAAGGAAAGGACCGGGGCGCTGATGGCCCCGGCCCCTTTGTCTCAAGCCTTGGCGATCAGCGCGCCTGCCAGCCCTTTGTCGATCAGCGCGATGGATTCCTCGACGCCGTAAAGCGCGATAAAGCCGCCAAAGCGCGGGCCGTCGGAGGCGCCTAGAAGCACCTCGTAAAGCGCTTTGAACCAGTCGCGCAGCGGCTCAAACCCGTGATCTTTGCCAACGGCGAAAACCATGGATTGCAGCGCCTCATCATCAAGGCCGCCGTCCCATGCCGCCAGCCGCGCGCGCAGGTCTTCCATGGCCCTGCGTTCAAGGTCGGAGGGCAGGCGGAACGCCCGCGTGGGCGCGATCTTGTCGGCGAAATAGCGCACGGCAAAGCCTGCGGCGGCGTCAAGATCGGGGTTGCCTTCGGGTGAGGCATCGGGCGCATAGCGCTTGATGAATCCCCACAGTCCCTTGGCATCCTTGGCCCCCGCCACGCTTGCCAGATTCAGCAGCATCGAGAAGGGCACCACCATTTTCGACGTCGGCGGGTTGCCGTGGTGAATGTGCCAGACCGGGTTGTTCACTTGGCCCGCGACATCCTGCGTGGGATAGGCGCGCAGCTGTTGGTGGTATTCGTCCACCGCGCGCGGGATCACATCGAAATGCATCCGCTTGGCGGTTTTCGGCTTTTGATACATGAAATAAGAAAGGCTTTCGGTGGCCGCATAGGTCAGCCATTCATCAATCGTCAGGCCATTGCCTTTTGACTTTGAAATCTTCTGGCCCTGATCGTCGAGGAAAAGCTCATAGGTCATATGGTTGGGTTTGCGCCCGCCCAAGACCTCGCAGATGCCGTCATAGATCGGGGTATTGGTGGAGTGGTCTTTGCCGTACATTTCAAAGTCCACATCCAGCGCCGCCCAGCGGGCGCCGAAATCGGGCTTCCATTGCAGTTTCACATGGCCGCCCGTCACCGGCAGCGTCCATTCGCGGCCGGTCTCATCATCGAAGGTGATGGTGTGGTTCTTGGCGTCGACCTGCTTCATCGGCACATAGAGGACCCGGCCCGTTTCGGGGTGGATCGGCAGGAAGCAGGAATAGGTCTGCTGACGCTCTTCGCGCAAGCTTGCCATCATGATTTTCATGATGGCGTCATAGCGTTCCGTGGCCAGCCGCAGGGTGTCATCGAAGCGGCCGGATTTGTAGAATTCGGTCGCTGAAATGAATTCATATTCAAAGCCGAACGTGTCCAGAAACCGCCGCAGTATCGCGTTGTTGTGGTGGCCAAAGCTTTCAAACTGTTCGTAAGGGTCGGGCACCGAGGTGAGCGGCTTTTGCATGTGCTGGCGCAGCATCTCTTGCTGGGGCACGTTTTCGGGCACTTTGCGCATGCCGTCGACATCGTCGGAAAAGCAGATCAGGCGCGTTGGGATGTCTGAGATCACTTCGAACGCGCGGCGGATCATGGTGGTGCGGGCCACCTCGCCGAAGGTGCCGATATGGGGCAGGCCCGAGGGGCCATAGCCGGTTTCAAACAGCACATAACCTTTTTCAGGGCCTTTTTTTTCAAAGCGTTTGAGAACGGCACGCGCTTCTTCGAAGGGCCAGGCTTTCGACGTCATCGCGGCATCACGGAGCGCGGTCATGGTCAGTTCCTCAAACGCCGCCAAAACCCCATGCCTGGCGGATATCTTTGCCATATTGCCATGGGGGCGGGCCGTCAATAATCTCGCCGCAGATGCAAAGGGATTTGGACATGTCTGATACGGCGCCGATGTCGGCACAAGATGCCTTGATTGCGGTGATGGTGGCGGCCAGTGCCAGCGACCAGAACATGCGCACGGCCGAGTTGGTGGCCATTCAGCGGATGGTCAACCACATGCCGGTGTTTGCCGATTATGACGCCGACCGCATTCGGCGGGTTAGCCAGATTGTGTTTGATTTGTTTGAAGAAGAGGACGGGTTGGATGCCCTTTTTGGCCTGATCCGCGCCGCCTTGCCTGAGCGGTTGAATGAGACCGCCTATGCCTTGGCCTGCGATGTGGTCACGGCCGATGGCAAGCACAGTCAGGTTGAGTTGCAGATGCTGGAAGAGGTGCGCGAGGAGTTGGAGATTGATCGGCTGCATGCGGCGGCGATCGAGTGGGGCGCGCGGGTGCGGCATATGACGCCGTAACTGTTGGGGGCTTTTTGGCCCGTCTGGCGGGCGTCTGGTCTGCGTCGGGTTTGCGTATGGCATCCGTCCCGACAGCGTCGGGCGCTGGCAGGCGGGATGCTTTCGCAGAACACGGAGTGAAAAAGCCCCCGCGTGGGGGGCTTTTTCGGGGGCATTGGGTGGGTTTTCAAACCACCGCTTTTACGTCTGGCCGCCGGGGCGCGGGGGCAGGCCGTTCATCAAATCACGCGCCTGTTGCACCCAGTCTTCGCGCGTCACGCGGCCTTTGAAGCCTTCGAGATTGTCGTCCACCCAAGCGACTTCCTTTGCTGTCCAGTTGGCGATCTGGTCGAAGTGGTAAAAGCCGAGTTTGTTGCACAGCGCCTCGAGCTTGGGACCGACGCCTTTGATGAGTTTCAAATCGTCTGGCTTGCCGTTGCGCGCATTGGTCAGGCCTTGCGGTTTGTCGGCGAGTTTGGGGGCGGTGGTTTCGCCAGAATCGGATTTGGCGGCTTCGGAGTTGGTCGTGGGTTTTGCCATGGCGGGTTTTTCTGCATCCGCCTTTGCCGCGCCTGTCTGGGACATGGTGGTGACGCCGCCTGCCGCTTCGGCATTGGGGGCCGGGGCTGCCTTGAGCGCGAGGCCGGCTGCGGTGGCTGAGGCTTGTGCTGCGCCGTCGGCAGCTTTGGCCTTTGCGGCGGCCAGATCACGCTCGAGGGTGGCGATGCGGGCGGTTTGATCGCGGCCTTTGGCGGTGCAACTGTCCAGTGCGCTGCGCAAGCTGGCCGTCTCGTCCGTTGCTTTGTCATTGGTCGCGCGACGGCCCCAGATCAACCAGCCTGCGAAAAGACCCAAAAGGGCGGCCACCAGCAACAGCAGCCAGATTTCGCCCATCAGAAAACCCCAGCGTTGAAACATCTCTCACTCCCTACACTTGTTTTGTTGGTCATTCTGACCATTGAATCGTGGTGCGGCGGTTGGCGGCGCGGCCTGAGTCGGTGCCATTGTCGGCAATGGGCTGGGCGTCGCCAAACCCCACAGCCCTGAGCGCCGCTGGGGGAACCCCGCGATCCATCATCTCGCGGCGCACGGCGGTGGCGCGGCGCTGGCTGAGGCCAAGGTTCGCCGCTTGATCCCCAACATTGTCGGTATGGCCGCCGATCGCCGCCTTGAGCCCGGCCTCTTCGGCACAGGGGGCCATGACGGCGGCCAGATCATTGATGACGCGCAAGGCTGAGGTGTCGAGCTGATCTGATCCGGTGACGAAATTGATCGTACCCGTTGTCAGCACCTCTTCGGCGGCGGTTTGGCAGCCTTGCAGGTCAAGCTTGATGTCCGGCACTGCGAGCCAATAGCCGCCCATGAAGCGTTCATCGGCGCCGGTGGCGGCATTGGTGCGCCGCGCGCCGTTTTCGCCGGTGGCGGTGACCGTTTCGACCGTGAGGGCCACACCGGGAAGGTTGGCGGTCAGGGCGGATTTGATTGCCTCGGCGTCCACCCCGCCTTGCACGCCCACGCGCAGGCTTTGGCCTTCGGGGGCGAATGCGTAAGCCAAGGTTTCAATCTGGCCCATCCAGTCTTTCAGCCCGGCAAAGGGAGCGGCATCGGCGGGCTCGCCCATCAGGGCGGTGGCGGGGGTGCCGCCAATGCTGGCAAGGCCCATGGCGCTGGCCACAGCGGCCAGATCCAGCCCTTTTGGCAGCTTTCCATCTGCGGTGGCACCCGTGGTGGCGGTGTAGTCCAGCGTCCAAGCGGGGGGCGTGCCATCGTCGAGGAGCGTCAGTTCGGTGGTGGTAGAGCCTGCGGGCAGCCCGGCGAGGGCGGCCTTGGCTGCGTCCGCCTCAACCGGGGTTGCGGCGGTGCCGGTCAGGGTCAGTTGGCCATCGGTCAGCGTCAGTTGCCCGTCATCAAGCGGGCCAAGGGCGGCCAGCCCGGCGGAGGCCAGATCGCCCCAGCCCTGCGGTGCGCCGGAGGCGAGGGTCAGGGCGGCGGCACCCTCACCCAAGGCGGTGGCCAGTTTGGCGCGCAAGGCTTCGGTGGGCACATGGCCGGTTGCGGCCAGTCCGGCGGTGGTTTTGGTGACTGAGAGGGTGAAGGGGCTGACGGTTTCCAGCACCGTCATGTCCTGCGTGACGACGCGGCGGGCGGGCAGCCCGTCAAGCGCGGCCATCAGCGCCTCGGCCTCGGCCTTGCTGTCGGCGATGCCGCTGAGGTGAATGTCGCGGCCTGACACCGTGGCGGTTGCGCCGTGGATCGAGGGGGCCACAGCCGTTTCGGCCCATTGGCGCACCTGATCTTGGATGCGGGGGCCGTGGTGGCCGTGTGCCCACCAGCCCAAACCCAAAAGCCCCAAGCCAAGTACGCCGATTCCGATGCCTTTGCGCACGAACAAACCCTCCACTCTCACCAAACTGGTGCGAGAATGACTGTCGAAAGGTCAAGGATCAAGCAGAAGTTAACGAAATCGTCTCTAAAGTTTGGGTGTCGTCAGCCCGGCCCGTGCTGCGCCTTCGATCAGATCGCGTGCCAGATGGTGTGCCCAGCGGCCTGTGGCCTGCCCGACATCGGGCACTTGCACCACGGTGCAGCCCGCCCGATGCGCCGCCTCGGCGCCGGTTTCGCTGTCTTCAAAGGCCAGGCAGCGGGTGGGGGAGACGCCCAGCCGTTCGGCGGCCAGAAGGTAGGGCTGGGGCGCGGGTTTGGGCGAGGTGACATCGGCCAGCGTCACCACTGTGTCGAAATAGACGTGCAGGCCCGTCCGGCGCAGTTTGTGATGCGCCTCGTCATGGCCGGAGGAGGTGACGAGCGCCATGGGGCGGTGGCGGGCGGACAGGAGTTGCAGCGCGCCGGGTTTCAGCGGCAATTCACGGTCGATCTCGGCCACGAAGGCGCGGTGCCAGTGGTCCTGCAGGCCCTCTTGGTCCAGCGTTGGGTGGGCTGCGGAAATGATGACGGCGGCGGTGGGCAGATCGACCCCGACCAGGCGCTGCATGAAGTGGTGGTCCACCGGGTGGCCCATCGCGGCAAAAGCGGCCATGCCGGTGGCCATGGCGACGGTTTCGGTGTCGATCAATGTGCCGTCAAGATCGAACAGCAGGGCGTCATAGGGCATGGCAGATCCGCCTTAAGGGGTGGTCTTGGCGGAGTAGCCGATCACAGGCGCAGACGAAAGCGCAGAAAGCCTGTGGGTTGCAGGCCAAGCGGTTCGATCGGTGGGACCTGGTCGGCCAGGGTAAGCGCGCCGGGGCTGGTGTCGAAGATCACCGAGGTGGCGGGCATGGGGGCAAAGCCCCAATGCGGTTGTGTGGCCAGGTGCAGGGGGCTGGCGGTGCGGATATGGTCGTGCAGGACGTGGCGCATTGGGCGGTTGTCCTCGGCCAGCATATCCGGTGGGTGGGTGCCGAAAAACCCGGCCGCACTGCCGGTTCGATAGCTGTTTGTCGCCAGCACGAAGCGGTCGGTTGGCCGCACCGGCTGGCCTTGATAGCGCAAGTTGCGGATGCGCTGGGCCTTCGGGGCTATGACATGGCCGAAGGCGTCATGTCGGGCGGGTTGCGACAGGTCGATCGTGTAGCTTAGGCCGTGGATCATGTCGAAGTTGTGCGAGGGAAAACCCGGGTCGATCAAAGTGGCGTCGGTGCTGCCGGGCTGGACCGTGTGGAAGAGGCTGACTGACCGTTCCAACCAGCGCGCAAGATCCGCCCCGGTCATGCGCAGCGCGACGGGGCTGTTGGGGTGCATGTAGAGATCGGCGATATGGCGGGCGGTGAGGGGGCCGGGCGGGATGTCGATATAGTTCGACGGCCCGGCCCGGCCGCCCGCCTTGAACGGTGCTGCGGCGACAAGCAGGGGCCAGTCGGCTTCGGGCTTGCCTGTCAGCAGGCGGCGCATGTTGGCGGCCTGCGCCCGGGCCAAAAGCTCTTGCACCGGGGCCCAGCCGATGAGCGCGAAGTATGAGTGCAAGGGCCCGGCGGTAACGCCGATGGGCTGGTCCGCCGCCGCGCGCATGTTGGCCACGTCACGTGCGACCAGTGTGGCAAGCTTGGGGTCAGGCTTGACCAAGGACTGCAGCCTGCCCAGCGGGCCGATCCTGCGGGCCACTGGGCGCAGGCTGGTGGCAAAACGCTCTACCCGCCAGCCCTGCGCGGTGCGGCAAAGCGCAAGGTCAAGCACCCCCAGGTGGGAGCCATAAAACCCCGGCATCACGATGGGTTTGGCCAAAGCCCCGGGCAGGTGGTCCTTGGCTTTGGCCAAGCCCGGTGCCGGGGCGGGTGGGAAGAGTTGGTGGGTGTGACCGGCCACAACTGCATCGATTCCGTCGATCTGGGCCAGCTTGCCCGAGATGGTCTCGTCTCCGCCGCCCTGCGGGTCGGGACTTTTGGTGCCGTCGGCCTCGCCAATTCCGGAATGCGAGAGGGCGATCACCAGATCCGCCCCCGCGTGGCGCAACCGCGGCACGGCGGCGCGAACGCTGTCGAGGATCGAGCGCACAGCCAGCTTGCCTGCAAGGTGATGACGTTCCCAGACTGTGGTCTGGGGTGGCAGAAAGCCAAGGATGCCCACCACGACCTCATGAGGGGTGCCGTCTTGGTCCCACAGCTGACGCCGCAGCAGGATCTGGCGGGGCACAAAGGGTCTGCGCGCCTGCCCGGTTGGGTCAAGACGGTCAAGGTTGGTGCAGACCGTTGCAAAGCGGGCCTGCCGCAGCGCGTGGCGCAACAGGCCAAGCCCTTCGCTGAACTCATGGTTGCCCAAGGTCACCGCGTCGTAACCGAGATGGTTCATGGCTGCGATCATCGGGTGGGGCTGATTGCCCCGGCCCTGGCCCAGCCGAGAGTTGGGACGCGCTGCCTGTGCAACGTGGTCGGCCAGCGGGCTGCCGTTCAGAAAATCACCGTTGTCCAACAAAAGGCTGCCCGGCACCTCGGCGCGTGCCTTGGCGATCAGGCTGGAAATCTGGGCAAGGCCCCGGTCTGGTGCCGGGCGGTTGCCCAGATCATCCCAAGGCAGGATATGGCCGTGCAGGTCGGTTGTGGCCAGAATGCGTAAGGTGACGCGGGGGGGTGGCGCGGGCGCGACTGGTGCGGAGAGTTCGGTCGAAAAGCGCAAGTTTTCACTCACGGCGGTCACCGCGATGGGCCAGGGCTGTTTGACCTGTCATGCCGGTTCCTCGCGAATATCGCCGCCCGGCCAAAGAGCCAAAGCTGCGCGCAGGTCTTGCCTGTCTTTGACTATATAGCGCCGATCCCGGTAAACCAAGAGAAAATTCTCTCTTTAGTTGTATTTTTTGTTTATCTATCTCTTTTGGGGCGTGTTGGGGCGCTGTCCCATAAGAAAAAGCCGCCTCATCCGGCCCCAGTGCAAATTGCGTTCTGCCCCGCGCTTGTGCCAGATAGCCCGTCGGCAGGGCGATCTGCAGGGCGACTTTGGGACAGGAGGGCGCGCCATGCGCGGGGGCGAAGAGGTGACCTTTGGCACATCCGGGCTGGACCGGGCGGCGGCCCTGCGCGGCCAGCCCGAAGTGCTGGCACGGTTGCAGGCACAGGGGCGGGTGTTGCCGGTTTGGCGCGGCAAGCCCCTGTTTCGTGCCGAGGGCGCGTTGGGATGGGTTCCTGCCGATCACCGGGTTTTGGCCGATGCGGCCCCCTTGGCCTTTCTGGGGCTGGAGGAGGATGGGCAAGCGAGCTTTGCCGCCGATCTGTCGGCTTGGGAGCCGGAAAGCGGTTCGGGCGCAGAGCAATCCTTTTTTGACCAAAGCCGCCAGCCCCACCCGGCCTTGGACGCGTCAATGGGCTTTGAGGATTTGCGCAACGCGATGATGCGCCTGTCGCCGCGTGATGCGGAATTGGCGGCCACGGCCCGCGCGTTGGTGCATTGGCACCGCAGCCACGGCTTTTGCGCCGCCTGCGGCGCGGCGTCGGAGGTGGAGCAGGCGGGGTGGCAGCGCAAGTGCCCTGCTTGCGGTGCGCATCACTTTCCGCGCACCGATCCGGTGGTCATCATGCTGATCACCAGGGGAAACCGCGTGCTTTTGGGGCGCAATGCGGTTTGGCCCGAGGGGATGTATTCCCTGCTGGCCGGGTTTGTTGAACCGGGCGAAACCGTTGAGGCCGCCGTGCGCCGCGAGGTGCTGGAGGAGGCGGGGGTGCACGTGGGCGCGGTGCGCTATCTGGCCAGCCAGCCTTGGCCATTTCCGGCCAGTCTGATGCTGGGCTGCCAAGGCGAGGCGCTGGACGAGGCGATCACCGTGGACCCCAGCGAGTTGGAAGATGCGCTGTGGCTGGATCGTCAGGGCCTGTTGCGGGTCTTTGCTGGCCAGCACCCGCAGGTGCGACCGCCGCGAAAAGGCGCGATTGCGGAATTTCTTCTGCGCAACTGGCTTGCAGATCGGCTGGATTGACCCCAAGTTCGGATCATTAATTTCTTTTTTAAGGTGCGACAGCGACGTCGTGCGACAAGTCATTTCACAACGGATAGGCACAGCATGAAACTTGCCAGTAAGAAAGACGTCGAGGCCCCGATTGCCAAAGTCTGGGCCGCGCTTGCCGATTTCGAGACTTGGGAACAGGCCGCGATGCGCCGTGGGGCTGAGGTGGCGCGCACCGATCAATTGCGCGCACCTGCTGTCGGCATGTCGTGGCACGCGCGGTTTTTGTACCGCGCCAAGCAGCGCAAGGTGGATCTGTCGCTGACCGAAATGACCGCGCCCGGGGCGCTGGCGTTTTTCCTTGTCTCGCCCGCGGTTGAGTGGAGAATGCGGATTGAGCTGATGGAGATGAGCGCCAAGCGCACGCGCATGCATGTCACGACCGAGATCAAGCCCCGCTCACTTGGGGCGCGGTTGTTCTTGCAATCGCTGCGGTTGGCGCGGGCCAAGGTGGACCGTCGGTTCGAGGCGCGCATCGCGCAATTCGCGACCGAGTTGGAAGCGCATGGCAAGCAGCCGGTGCGTCAGGCCGGGGCCTAGCCGCGCATCCGGTCTGAGGGGTAAACACCCAGAATCTGCACCTGCGTGGTGAAATAGGCCAATTCCTCCAGCGCCAGTTTGACGTTGGTATCTTCGGGGTGGCCTTCGATGTCGGCGTAGAACTCGGTCGCGGTGAAGGTGCCGCCGACCATATAGCTTTCCAGCTTGGTCATGTTGACGCCATTGGTGGCAAAGCCGCCCATCGCCTTGTAAAGCGCGGCCGGAATGTTGCGGACGCGGAAGGTGAAGGTGGTGACCATGCGATCCGCCCGGCGCGAATGATCGGCGTGGCGCGACATGACCAGAAAGCGGGTGGTGTTGTTCTTGTGGTCTTCGATATGGCGGGCCAGCACGTCAAGGCCGTAGATCTCGGCGGCCAGTTCACTGGCGAGCGCCGCGCAGGTCTTGTCCCCGGCTTCGGCCACCTCGCGCGCAGCGCGGGCGTTGTCAGAGCTGACCTTGCCCTTGATGCCGTGATCTTTCAGAAAGCCCGCGCATTGCGGCAAAATGACCACATGGCCATGTGCCTCGGTCACATCGGCCAGTTTGGCGCCTTTGACGCCCAAAAGGTTGACATGCACCCGCACGAACGCCTCGTCCACGATGTGCAGCCCGGCCTTGGGCAAGAGCGAATGAACGTCTGCCACCCGGCCATAGGTGGAGTTTTCCACCGCCAGCATGCCCAGATCGACCGCGCCGGAGCGCGTCATCTCGACCACATCTTCAAAGGTTTGGCAGGGAACCGGGGTGAAATCCGGCCGCGCCTGCGCGCAGGCTTGATGCGAATAGGCCCCAAGTTCCCCTTGGAAAGCGATGCGACCCGACATTTTGGCAGGCTCCCATGACGATTTGGCCCGATTGGGGCGATTGGTCGCGCATGTACACCTTGAAACCGATGGGGGGAAGCGGGTAGATAGCGCGCAATCCAGCCCAGAGGAAGGCGAGACATGTTCGATACGATGACCTTGACCAAAGTGACCGGAGCCATTTGCGGCTCGCTTCTGGTATATCTTTTCGCCACTTGGGCCTCGGACGAGCTTTACGCCACCGCCCCCGCCGCCCATGGCGATGAGGAAGTGGCGCAAGCCTATACGATTGACACCGGTGCCGAAGAGGCCACCACCGAAGTCGCCGAGGAAGGCCCGGCGTTTGCCGATCTTTACGCCGCTGCCGATGCTGCCGCCGGT
This sequence comes from Paracoccaceae bacterium, assembly GCA_044377735.1. Taxonomy (GTDB): domain Bacteria; phylum Pseudomonadota; class Alphaproteobacteria; order Rhodobacterales; family Rhodobacteraceae; genus Tabrizicola_A. Next base: position 30,792 of record JBILYK010000013.1, read on the forward strand.
GAAAAGGTGTTTGGCAAGTGCAAAGCCTGCCACAAGCTGGACGGTTCCGACGGCACCGGTCCGCATCTGAACGGCATCGTGGGCAAGGCCAAGGCCGCCTCGGCCGGATTTGGCTATTCCGACGCTTTGTTGGCCATGGCCTCGGACGTGTGGTCGCCGGAAAACCTGGATGGGTTCTTGCTGAACCCCAAGGGATATGCGCCGGGCACCAAGATGTCGTTTGCCGGTCTGCCCAAGGGCGAAGAGCGTGCGAACCTTATCAAGTATCTGGAAGCCAATCCCTGATCTGGCCCTGATCTGGCCCTGATCTGGGGCCGATTTTTGCCGCGACAGGCCGCCTTTTGGGCGGCCTTTTTCGTTACCACCCCTGCGCTTCACGCATTCGCGCCTTGTGAGGGCGCAGGGTGCAGACTAGATTCGCGGCCAAGCGCCCCGAAACAGGGGCGGGGTTGAATGGTTTGCTGGCAGGAGAGGCATTGGAAATGGCGAGAAACCGGGCGCAACAGGACATCGCAACGGCTGCGGCAGGCCCCGATCTGCGGGCGATTGTGACCGCTGGACTGCTGGGTCTGGCCGCGACGCTCTGGGCCGTTCAAAGCCGCGCGGCCGATCAGCCGGTGACCGTGGCGCATGGTATTTCCACCTTTGGCGCGCTGAAGCTTGCCGCCGATTTCCCGCATCTGCCTTATGTGAACCCGAGTGCCCCGAAGGGCGGCGAGATCAGCCAATGGGCGCCGGGCACCTTTGATTCTGTGAACCCCTACACCATCAAGGGCGCCTCGGTGGCGCTGGGCCAGATCTTTTACGAATCCATCCTGTCGGGCACTGCCGATGAGGTGGGCGCGGCCTATTGCCGGTTGTGCGAGACGATGGAGTATCCCGAGGACCGGTCGTGGGTGATTTTCAACCTGCGCCGCGATGTCACCTTTTCCGACGGCAGCCCGATGACCGCCGAGGATGTGGTGTTCAGCTATGGGCTGTTTCGCGACAAGGGAATCGCCGAGTTCCGGTCGGTGTTCAACGAGAAGTTCCAATCGGTTGAGGCGCTGGACCCTTACCGGGTGAAGTTCACCTTTACCCCCGGTACGGCTTTTCGCGGCATGCCGGCGCAGGCGGGCCGACTGACCATCATCTCAAAGGCCGATTACACCGCCAACACGCGCGATCTTGAGGAAAGCAGCCTGACGCCATTCTTGGGCACCGGGCCTTATATGCTGGAGAGCATCCGCCCCGGCCAGCAGGTGGTTTACAAGCGCGATGAGGATTACTGGGGCGCGAATCACCCCCTGGCCATTGGCCACAACAATTTCGACCGCATCCGCATTGAGTATTTCGGCGATGATGCGGCGGCGTTGGAAGGGTTCAAATCCGGCGTCTACACCTTCCGCAATGAAAACTCGTCGAAGAACTGGGCCACGGCCTATGACTTTCCGGGCGTGACCAATGGGCAGATCATCAAGGCGACGCTGCCTTCGGGGTCGATCGCCTCGGGTCAGGCGTTTTTGTTCAACCTGCGGCGGGAGAAATTTCAAGACCCAAGGGTGCGCGAAGCCATCGGGCTGATGTTCAACTTTGAATGGTCGAACCAGACGCTGTTCTACGGGCTTTATGGCCGCATCAACTCGATCTGGGAAAACACCGCCATGGCGGCCAAAGGTCCGGCGAGCCCCGAGGAGACAGCGGTTTTGCAACCGCTGATCGACGAGGGTCTGCTGCCTGCGACGATCTTGACGGATGAGGCGGTGATGGGTGCCGTGTCCACCGTGGACCGCGCGATGGACCGCAAGAACCTGCGTGCGGCCTCGGCGCTGTTGGATGAGGCGGGCTGGGCCGTGGGCGAGGGTGGCATGCGCCGCAACGCCAAGGGCGAGGTGTTGAAGGTAGAGTTCATCGAGGACAGCCCCGCCTTTGAGCGTGTGATCAGCCCCTATGTGGAAAACCTGCGCGCGCTGGGTGTGGATGCGCAGTTGGTGATGGTGGATTCTGCCCAATTGGTGCAGCGCATCGACCCACCGACCTTTGATTTCGACATCATCGTCGGCAATGCGACGAATGGCGGCTATGAGCCGGGGGCGGAATTGAAGCAGGCCTGGGCCACGGTGACCAAGGACAATTCCAGCCGCAACCGCATGGGCTTTGCCCATCCGGCGGTGGACAAGCTGTTGGATCTGGTCGAGGCCGCCAAGACCCGCGAAGAGTTGGATGTGGTGGTGCAAGCCTTGGACCGGGTGCTGCGGGCCGAGAATATCTGGGTGCCGCAGTGGTATAAGGCGACCCATACCGTGGCCTATTTCGACATGTATGAGCATCCTGAAACCCTGCCGCCCTATTCGCGGGGCGAGTTGGAATTCTGGTGGCACAACCCCGACAAAGAGGCCGCCCTGCGCGCGGCCGGGGCGCTGAAGTAACCGATGGGCGGCTATATCCTTCGCCGTTTGTTTCTGGTGATCCCGACCTTGTTCGGGATCATGCTGATCAACTTTGCCCTCACCCAGTTTGTGCCGGGCGGCCCGTTTGACCAGATCGAAGCGCGGCTGGAAGGTGGCGGTGATGCGATCGAGGCGGTGACGGGGGCCAGCGGCGAAGACCCCGGTGCGACGGGGGACAGCGGCTATGTCGGCGCGCGTGGTTTGCCGCCCGAGTTTCGCGCGAAGCTGGAGGTGGAGTTCGGCTTTGCCCGCTTCAATTGCCCCGAGGGATTTGAGGGCAATCTCTTGGCCCAAGCGCAAGAGTGCGAAAAGGAGATGATCCCGGCTTGGGAGCGTTTCACCATCATGATGGGCAAGTTCCTGCGCTTTGACTTTGGGGAAAGCTATTTCCGGTCAGCCAGTGTGACCGATCTGATCTTGGAGAAAATGCCGGTGTCGATCACGCTGGGGCTGTGGTCGACGCTGATCGCCTATCTGATTTCCATCCCCCTTGGCATTCGCAAGGCGGTGCGCGACGGGTCGGCGTTTGACAGTTGGACCAGCGGCATCATCATCGCGGCCTATGCGATTCCGGGGCTGCTCTTTGCCATTTTGTTGTTGGTGCTGTTTGCGGGTGGGTCTTACTGGAAAATCTTCCCCCTGCGCGGGCTGACCTCTCCGGGGTGGGAGGACATGACGATGATGGGCAAGGTGCTGGATTACCTGTGGCACATCACCCTGCCGGTGGTGGCCTCGACGATTTCGTCTTTTGCCACGCTGACGCTTTTGACGAAGAACAGCTTTCTGGAAGAGGTGAAAAAGCACTATGTCATGACCGCCCGCGCCAAAGGGTTGTCAGAGCGGCAGGTGCTGTATGGCCATGTGTTCCGCAATGCGATGCTGATCGTGATTGCGGGGTTTCCGGCGCTGTTTGTGTCGGTGTTCTTTGGCGGGTCGATCATCATCGAGACGATCTTCAGCTTGGACGGGCTGGGGCAGTTGGGGTTCAAATCGGCGGTGGAGCGGGATTATCCGGTGATTTTCGGCACGCTCTTTGCCTTTGGCCTGATTGGTCTTGTCGTCGGGATCCTGTCGGACCTGATGTATGTCTGGGTTGACCCCCGCATTGATTTTGACCGGAGGCAGTGATGCGCCCGTCGCCCCTGAAGCTGTCGCCCCTGAACCAGCGCCGCTGGCGGAATTTCAAGGCCAATCGGCGCGCCTATTGGTCGATGATCCTGTTTGCGGTGCTGTTTGGCCTGACGCTGTTTGCCGAGGTCTTGGCCAATGACAAACCCCTGATGGTCAGCTATCGCGGCGAGGTGCACACGCCCTTCTTGCGGTTTTATTCCGAGCAGGAGTTCGGCGGCGATTTCCTGACTGAGGCGAATTACAAATCGACCGAGGTACAGTGTCTGATCGTGACGGGCGGGCTTTTGGAGTGTTTCGACGATCCGGACGGCATCACAAAAGCCGTGGCGGAGGGCAGGTTTGACACCACGACCGAAGGTTTTGCTGAGGGCTGGATCGTCTGGGCGCCGATCCCTTATTCTTATAACACCATCAACGATCTGGGCGGCAAGGCGGCACCGTCGGCGCCGGATGCGCAGCATTGGCTGGGCACCGATGACGCCAGCCGCGATGTGTTGGCGCGGGTGATTTACGGGTTCCGCCTGTCGGTCGCCTTTGCGCTGATGGTGACGGCGCTGACATCGGTGATCGGCATCGCGGCGGGGGCGGTGCAGGGGTATTTTGGCGGCCGGGTGGATCTGGTTTTCCAGCGGTTTCTGGAAATCTGGGGCGGTATCCCGATGCTGTATGTCATCATCATCATCTTTGCGGTCTGGGACCGAAGTTTCTGGCTGTTGGTTGGCATTATGGTGGCCTTTGGCTGGACCGGGCTGATTGGCGTGGTGCGGGCGGAATTCCTGCGGGCGCGGAATTTTGAATATGTGCGTGCGGCCCGTGCCTTGGGCGTGCCGGACCGCACGATCATCTTCCGCCATGTGCTGCCCAATGCGATGGTGGCGACGCTGACGATGATGCCCTTTATCGTGACGGGCACCATCGGGTCTTTGGCGGCGCTGGATTATCTGGGATTTGGTCTGCCGCCGGAATTGCCCTCGCTGGGGCAATTGTCGCGTCAGGCGCAGCAGAACCTGCAGATGCCGTCCTTGGCCTTTGTCACCTTCTTTACCTTTGCCATCATGCTGTCGCTTTTGGTGTTCATCTTTGAAGGCGTGCGCGATGCCTTTGACCCGAGGAAAACCTTCCAATGACGGTTGTTCTGAATGTCGAAGGGCTGAATGTCAGCTTCCGTCAGGATGGCCGGGTGATCCCGGCGGTTCGGGGCGTGTCGTTCACCGTGTCCAAGGGCGAAACCGTGGCCTTGGTGGGCGAAAGCGGGTCGGGCAAGTCGGTGACGGCGCTGTCCACCGTGGGGCTGTTGTCGGACAATGCCATTGTGGAAGGGTCGGTCACCTATCAATCTGCCCAGATGATTGGCGCGTCTGAGCGGGAATTGCGCCGGGTGCGCGGCAATGACATCAGCTTTATCTTCCAAGAGCCGATGACCAGTCTGAACCCCTTGCACACGATTGAGCGGCAGATTTGCGAAAGCCTGTCCCTGCATCAGGGGTTGGAGGGCGAGGCCGCGCTGGAACGTGCGCTGGCCTTGTTGCTGAAGGTGGGCATCCGCAATGCCGAAGAACGGCTGACCGCCTATCCGCACCAGTTGTCAGGCGGGCAGCGCCAGCGGGTGATGATCGCCATGGCACTGGCCAATGGACCGGAGCTGTTGATCGCGGATGAGCCGACGACCGCGCTGGATGTGACGGTGCAGGCGCAGATCCTGGACCTTTTGGCGGAATTGAAGGCGGCTGAGGGGCTGTCGATGCTGTTCATCACCCATGATCTGGGCATCGTGCGCCGCATCGCCGACCGGGTCTGCGTGATGAAGGGCGGCGAGATTGTGGAGGCCGGGCCAACGGCCGAGGTCTTTGCCAACCCCCAGCACCCCTATACCCAAACGCTTTTGGCCGCCGAGGCCAAGGGTCGCCCGGACCCGATTGCGCCGGATGCCGTTGAGATCATCCGCGCCGATCATCTGCGGGTGTGGTTCCCGATTCAGAAAGGGTTTTTGCGCAAGACCGTGGGCCATGTGAAGGCGGTGAACGATGCCAGCCTGTCGGTGCGGGCGGGTGAGACGTTGGGGATTGTGGGCGAAAGCGGGTCGGGCAAGACCACGATTGCGCTGGCTTTGCTGCGGCTGATCCAATCTGAAGGGCGGATTAACCTTTTGGGCCAAGAGATCAGTGGCCTGCAAGGCCGCGCCCTGCGCGGCATTCGCCGCGATTTGCAGATCGTGTTCCAAGACCCCTTTGGCAGCCTGTCGCCGCGTATGACGGCGGAAGAGATCATCGCCGAGGGATTGGGGATTCACGGGCTGGAACCGGGCCGGGATCGGCGCGAGATGGTGGCCGAAATCATGGCCGAGGTGGGGTTGGACCCTGCCACCATGACCCGCTATCCGCATGAGTTTTCCGGCGGTCAGCGCCAGCGCATCGCCATTGCCCGCGCCATGATCTTGCGGCCCAAACTGGTGGTGCTGGATGAGCCCACCAGCGCTTTGGACATGACCGTGCAGGTGCAGATTGTCGAATTGTTACGCGAATTGCAGCGCAAATGGGGGCTGGCTTATATTTTCATCAGCCATGATTTGCGCGTCGTCAGGGCCTTGTCACACAAGGTCATGGTGATGAAAGATGGCGATATTGTCGAAGCGGGTACGGGTGATGCCCTGTTTTCCGCCCCACAAAGTGATTACACGCGCGCCCTATTTGCGGCCGCCTTTGGAGAGACTGTATGAAGGTTCTTTTCGTCCACCAGAATTTTCCCGGCCAATTTTTACATCTTGCTCCAGAACTCCAGCGCCGCGGCCATGCGGTTCGGGTTTTGACCGATGTGTCTAATTCCCGCACATTTTCGACCGAGGGGTTTCGCTATAAGTTCGAGCCTGTTCCGGTGGACCCCACCGCCACCCGGCTGGGTCGCAATTACACCACCATGTCGGACCGCGGCGTTGTGGTGGCGCGTGCCTGCCTGCAATTGCGAGAAAATGGCTATGTGCCGGACGTGATCTTTGGTCATTCCGGCTGGGGCGAGACCTTGTTTTTGAAAGAGGTTTGGCCTGAGGCCAAGCTGATCATCTATGCCGAATTCTACTATCATGGGCGTGGCGCGGATGTGGGGTTTGACCCGGAATTCAGCGCGCAAAACTTCGATCAGGTGATGATCGCCCAGGGACGCACGGCGCATTTGGGGCAGGCGCTGTTGCATGCCGATGCCGGGCTGTCGCCGACCCAGTGGCAGGCGTCAACCTATCCGGCCGCACTGCGTGAGCGGATCCGTGTGATCTTTGACGGGGTTGATACGGCGGTGATGCGCCCCGACGATCAGGCGCAGGTGACCTTGCCGAACGGGAAGATCGTGAAGGCGGGGGATGAGGTTCTGACCTTTGTGAACCGCAATCTGGAACCTTACCGGGGCTATCACACCTTTATGCGCGCCCTGCCTGCTGTGATGAAACAGCGCCCCAAGGCGCAGGTCGTGATCGTGGGCGGTGATGAGGTGAGCTATGGCGCGGCCCCCAAGGGGGGAAAGGGATGGAAAGACACTTTCCTGAACGAGGTGAAGGATCAGCTGGACCTGAGCCGCGTGCATTTCATGGGCAAGGTGCCTTACCCGACCTTTGTCAGCCTGATGCAGGTGTCCCGCGCGCATGCGTATCTGACCTATCCCTTCGTGCTGTCGTGGTCGATGCTGGAAAGCATGGCCGCGGGCGCGCATGTGGTGGGGTCGGATACCGCGCCGGTGCGGGAATTGATCCGCGATGGGGAGAACGGCACGCTGGTGGACTTTTTTGACGTCAAGGGCTGGTCCAAGGCGCTGACCAAGGCATTGGCGCGGCCTGAGGAGTTTCTGGACCTGCGCCGGGCGGCGCGGCAGACCATTCTGGAGGGCTATGACCTGCGGTCGGTCTGCTTGCCGGCGATGGTGGAGTATGTGGAGGGGTTTGGGCCGAAGTAAGGGGGCGGTTTGAGCATTTGGCGGACCTTCAAGTGGTCCTGATAGAGGGCAGCGTCTGACCGCCGGGTGGGCGCTGTAACGCTGGTTCTAGGCGCTTTATAGCTCAAGTTCTTCCCCCGAAGTTCTGCTGGTGTCGTTGCAAAAGCGCCCGCCCGAGGGGGCGGTCGGGCGCTGCCCGGCGGCGCATTCGCGCCTTGATTCCGGGCAATAGAGCAAGAGGCAGATTGACGTCCGCTTTGTCCGCAAAGCAGACCCTAATGCCCCCAACCCCCTTAAATCGCCGCTGAATGTTGGGCCTTGGTCTGGTCGTAGGCGTCAAAGGCGCGGGCGATCATGCGGGTTAGGGGTTTCGCCTCGGGCAAGATCATCAACCCCTTGGTGTCGAGCGTGACCATGCCGACAAATCCATCGGCGGCGGTGCGCAACAGGCTGTCCAGCCGTTCGGGTGTGATATCAAACCCGGCCAGAATTTCGGCCCGGTCAACGCGGAAATCGCACATCAACGCCTCGATGATCCGGGCGCGCATCACGTCTTCGCCGGTGAACACATGGCCGCGATGGGTGGCAAACCCGCCGTCGCGGATGGCGCGGGTGTAATCGGCGGTGCCGCTGACATTTTGGGCAAAGCCCTGCGGGAAGCGGCTGATGGACGAGGCCCCAAGCCCCACCAGAACCGGGGCCGTATCATCGGTATAGCCTTGAAAGTTGCGCCGCAGGGTGCCGGCGCGGGCCGCCTTGGCCATGCCATCGGTTGGCCGCGCGAAATGGTCGATGCCTATCCCGTCGTAACCGTGCCCGGTGAACAACTGCTGCGCGGTTTCAAACAGCGCGAGCCGCTCTTGCGGGGTGGGCATGGCGTCGGAGGGGATCATCTGCTGGCGGCGGCTCATCCATGGCACATGGGCATAGCCATAAAGCGCCACGCGGTCGGGGTTCAGGGTGAGCAGTTTTTGCACGGAATCCGAGATGCGCGCGTTGGTCTGGAAGGGCAGGCCATAAAGGATATCAGCGTTCAGGCTGGTAATCCCGCGGTCGCGGATCATATCGGCGACCTGCTTGGTCAGCTCATAGCTTTGTTCGCGCCCGATGGTCTTTTGGATCTCGGGGTCGAAATCCTGCACCCCGATCGAGGCGCGGTTCATGCCCGATGCGGCCAAGGCATCCAGCCGGGCGTCGTCGATCTCGTTCGGGTCAATCTCGACGGAAAACTCGGCCCCTTCGGCCATGGGCACGGCATCAAACACCGCGTCGGCCAGTTCGCGTATCGAACCCGGTGCCAAAAGCGTTGGCGTGCCGCCGCCCCAATGCAAGTGGCTAAGCCGCACACCGCGCGGTAGATGCCGCTTTAACAGCGCGATTTCCGTTTTCAGAACCTTGGCATAGGCCAGAACCGGTGCATCCGACGAGGTGCCTTGCGTCCGGCAGGCGCAGAACCAGCACAATCGACGGCAAAACGGCACGTGCAGGTAAAGCGAAATCTCACTCCCTGCCGGGATCGTCCCGATCCAATGGGCAAAATTCTCTGGGCCCACCCCACCCGCGAAATGCGGCGCTGTGGGGTAAGAGGTATATCTGGGCACGCGGGCGTCAAAGAGCCCCATTCGCATGAGTTGCGATTTTATCGTCATGCGGCTATGCTAGACAGGTGAGGTCAAACTTTCTTTGACGCAGATCAAGTGGAGTTTGAACCTATGCCGCATCAGGATTTGCATCTTTTGTCTCAAGATTGCGACTCTTGCCCGATCCGTCACCGCGCGGTTTGCGCCCGCTGTGAAACGGATGAATTGCGGCGGCTTGAACAGATCAAATACTACCGCAGCTATCAGGCGGGCCAGACCGTGGTCTGGTCTGGGGACCGGATGGATTTCGTGGCCTCGGTGGTGACCGGCATTGCGACCTTGACCCAGACCATGGAGGACGGCCGCCGCCAGATGGTTGGCCTGTTGCTGCCATCTGATTTTGTTGGCCGTCCGGGGCGGCAATCTGCTGCCTATGATGTCACGGCGGCGACCGATTTGGTGATGTGCTGTTTCCGCAAGAAGCCGTTCGAAGACTTGATGGCCCAGACCCCCCATGTTGCACAACGCCTTTTGGAGATGACACTTGACGAGTTGGATGCGGCGCGGGAGTGGATGCTTCTCTTGGGCCGCAAGACGGCACGCGAAAAGATCGCCTCGTTGTTGTCGATCTTTGCGCGGCGGGATGCGAGCCTGAAGCTGCGCTCGGCCACGGGCCATGTGACCTTTGATTTGCCGCTGACGCGTGAGGAGATGGCCGATTATCTCGGGCTGACCCTCGAAACTGTCAGCCGCCAGATGAGCGCGCTGAAACGCGACGGGGTGATCGGGCTGGACGGCAGACGCCACATCATGGTGCCCGATTTCGACCGGTTGGTCGAAGAGGCCGGAGACGACAGCGACGGTGGGTTGCTGGTATAGTGCTTTTGGTTTACCTGACGCCACCAAGCCGCGAAAAAGGCGCCCCGTGGGGCGCCTTTGTCTTATTTGAACGCGCAGCCGCTTTTGATGCCCATCATGCGAAAGACCGAAGCTGCCGGGCAGAAGCCCGTCATCGACGATTGAATGAGGTTTGCTCCGATGAACACGGTGAACCACATGAAATAGGGGCTGACGATTTGGGTCAGGATCACGGATAGCAGCACCATGCCGCCGGCAAACAGGGTAACGGAACGATCAAGGTTCATGAGTGTCTCCAACAAGGGGGTAAGCTTGGCGTCTTGCATAACATGCTGCTCTATTAAATTCAATAGTTGGAATTTGATTGGGAATGCACCTTTGGGTGTCTTGTCTGGATGCTGGGCTCATGCGCCCCGTCAAAGTTGCGCGCACGCATTGGTGCCTTAACCCTTCCCCCCGGGCGTGGCTTCCGTTACCAATTGCGGCATGACATGGAACTTGCCCAATATTCTGACCATCCTGCGCCTGCTGGCAGCGCCCGGTGTTGCGGTGATGTTCTTGTATTTCCACCGCCCCTGGGCTGACTGGTTCGCGCTGACGCTGTTCGTCCTTGCGGCTGTTACCGATTGGTTCGACGGCTATTTGGCGCGGCTGTGGAAGCAGGAATCCAAGTTCGGCGCGATGATGGATCCGATAGCGGACAAGGCCATGGTGGTGATCGCGATCATGGTCATCACCGGCTATAATGGCATGAACCCGTGGCTAATCCTGCCCGCTACGGTGATCTTGTTCCGTGAGGTGTTCGTCTCGGGCCTGCGCGAATTCCTTGGGGCGGCTGCCGGCACGCTGAAGGTCACGCAGCTGGCCAAATGGAAAACCACGGCCCAGATGGTGGCGATTGCGGTGCTGTTTTTGGGCACCGGGCTGGAATACCTAAACGGGGTTGCGATGCAGGGCATGACCCCTGGTGAGTATGCCCAAGCCGTCAGCGACGGTCAGGCCGACCCGGTTCGCGCCTGTGGCAAGCGCGATTGCGCCTCGTTGGCGGGGGATGTCGGGCTGGTGCTGATGTGGGTTGCGGCGGCGCTAACTGCCTTTACCGGTCTTGATTATTTCCGCAAAGCCCAGCCCTTCCTGAGGGATGACAAGTGATCGACGTGCTTTACTTTGCGTGGCTGCGCGAGCGCATTGGCCTGAACCGTGAGCGGGTTGAGACACAGGCGGCCACGGTTGCCGATCTGGTGGCCGAGTTGGAGGCGCGATCTGAAGGCCATGCGCTGGCTTTTGCCGACAAGACCAGCCTGCGTGTGGCGGTGGATCAAGAGCTTTCGGGCTTTTCTGCCCCCCTGACCGGGGTGCGTGAAGTGGCCTTTTTCCCGCCGATGACGGGGGGCTGACATGCGGCTTTCCGTGCAAGAGGCGGCCTTTGACCTGGGGGCCGAGGCCAACCGTTTTTCCCATGATTTGAAGGGTGTAGGCGCGGTTGTCACCTTTAGCGGATTGGTGCGTGACAACGGCGGGCAGCTGAGCGCGATGGAGATTGAGCACTATCCGGGGATGACGGAAAAGGCGATTTCGGCGATCATGGATCAGGCCGTTTCGCGCTGGGGTTTGGCGGATGCTTTGGTCATTCACCGCTATGGCGTTTTGCGCAGTGGAGAGCCGATCATGATGGTTGCCACAGCCGCCTCGCACCGGGCCGATGCCTTTGCGGCCGCCGAATTTCTGATGGATTACCTCAAATCCCGCGCGCCGTTTTGGAAGAAGGAAATCAGCGCCTCGGGCGCCGATTGGGTGGCGGCGAAGGACAGCGACGAGGCCGCGCTGACCCGCTGGTAAGGCGTCCCACCTGCGCCGGGTTTGCGTCCCGCATCCGTCCCGACAGGGCGTTCGGTGGTCTAACGGGCCGTCAACCCCCCCATGGCAGGCTTGCCCGGTCCCCATGCCAGAGGCCCGCCATGCCCACCAAAGCCCAAACCGAGTTTGCCTTTCACCAGCTTGGCCAAGTGCTGCGCGATCTGGAAACCGACCTGCGCTGGAAACTGGACGGATCGGTCCGCATCCCGGCGGCGTGGCACGAGATTGCCCAAGACCGCCAGACGCCCGCCAAGACCAAGATCACGCTGCGGCTGGATGAGGACGTGGTGCGGTTTTTCCGCGCCATGGGGCAGGGGCACCTGACGCGGATGAACGCGGTCTTGCGGGCCTTTATGCTGGCCCGTCTGGCCGAGGTGGTAAAGGCCGAGGCCCGCTATGAGATGACCGCGAAAGAGGTGGAACACCGCATCAGGGATGAGATCTTTGCGGTGATCCGGGCGCAGCAAGAGGCCAAGGAAACCGCCGAGGCCCGGCTGGCGGGCAAGGCGGTGGAGACGGCGCGGCTGAAGGCGATCAAGGCGACTTGGGAGGGGAAGGTGGGGTGAGGGGGGGATTGTCTCAGTTCAGCGCGCATTCCCTCTTCGGATGGGGCTAACCACTTGTGAAGCTGGTGGAGGCTCCATGAGCCGAACGAGCGCATATGTTGTCATAAGCGCTCGAAACTATACCATTAGTTGAAAAGTGACTGAAAATGTTCTAATATTGTTCGTATGAGCAAAGAGTTCACCGATTCGTCAGAGTTTGTCGTTTCATCTCCCGACCTTCAAGTCGGGTTGTCGATGGAGATTGAGCCCGGCACGCGACCTAAAGAGTTCCTGAACAGATATGATGCTGCCGATAAGGTCAGATGCGCCTTCTGTAAGGGACACACCCCGCATCATCGTGGCTTTACCGTGAGGTTGGATGATGGTCGAACCGCGCTTTGTGGGATCATTTGCGCGCAAGATTTTTTCGGAAAAGAGGTCGCCTCCCGATTTGAGTCGGTCCTCCAGCAGCAAATCGAGCGTCATAACCAGAAGAGAATTCTTGCTAGGACTGTCGACGGTGCGGCATCGGCGCTCGCGATAATGGAAAATGACTGGCTTGAAATAGAACGAGCCTACTGTGCCGCAGTAGGGGGCATTAAGGCCTGGATCGAACTTGATGATGTCAAGCGAGACCTAGCTGGGGACTCGATCCTTCTTAGGAAAACCAAGACAAAGTGGGTCGACACTGTCGCCCGCGATGGTCGCGAAATTCGCAAGAAAGAAACATACGATGAGGTTCACGCTAAGGTTCAAGGTGGTAAGTGCCTACTAACTACGCGCAAAGCGATGGGCTTGGCTAAGGGAGGGTTATCATCTCTCGCGTCCAAAGCTGAACACCCGGAACTGATCAAGGGCAAGAAAATCACTGAACTCATGAATAAGAGGAGGGCAATAATTGAATTGATCGAAGAAGGCGTTGGCTTCGTCCGTTCGGCCCATGCTTTTTTTCAAGAGAGTAACATCGCTGAGTTTCAGAAATGGTATCGGTACGTCTATACAGGCGATCAACCAAAAATTGAAATTCGTCCCGATAACCAACTGCTGATTTCACACCCTGAACCGCGTGGCTTACCGGTTGTTGTTTGCCTTCCACGTGTCTTGCCAGATCCACAGCCGCTGCATCAACTGCTTTCGTCGACTCGAGGCGTCGAGAGTGAGGTTTGATCGCCTGAAGCCTGTGACGAACGTTCCCCCCCACCCCCAGCCCCTCCCCACGAGGGGGAGGGGAGGCGGGCGTTCTGGGGGAGGCGCTTTTGCTTGGGAGGGGAGGTGCGGGGGGTGATGGTTTGTGCGGCGCTTGTCGTGGTCGCTTTGCCTTCCTTCCTTGACTCCCCCGCCGTTTCCCCCTATCCGCACGCTTGAATTCCCCGGAGGCCCATGCTTCCGGTCCTTGGCCCTGTGCGAAGGATCGCCACCTGCCAGCGCGTTGCGCCCGCAGGTGTCGTTTCGCTTTGGGGTTTGGGCCGCCTTTGGGGCAGAACCGAAAAGACAGGCCCCCACGGGGGCGAAACCGAAACAGGTGCGCTGATGTTTGAGAGCCTTTCCGAACGCCTTGGGTCTGTCTTTGACCGGCTGACCAAGGCCGGTGCGCTGTCTGAGGCGGATGTGGATGCAGCCCTGCGCGAGGTTCGGACGGCGCTGTTGGAGGCCGATGTCTCGTTGGCTGTGGCGCGCGATTTCATCAAGGCGGTGAAGGTCAAGGCCACGGGGCAGGCGGTGACCAAGTCGGTCACGCCGGGCCAGCAGGTGGTGAAGATCGTTCACGACGAGTTGGTGCGGGTCTTGGCCGGGGACGGCGCGCCGGAAGCGTTGAAGATCGACAACCCGCCGAGTGCTATACTGATGGTGGGTTTGCAAGGCTCGGGGAAAACCACGACCACGGCCAAGCTGGCCAAGCGGTTGAAGGAGAAGGCCGGCAAGAAGGTGCTTCTGGCGTCGTTGGACACCAACCGTCCGGCGGCGATGGAGCAGTTGGCGATTTTGGCGGGGCAGGTGGGGGTGGATTCCTTGCCGATCGTCAAGGGCGAGACGGCGGTGCAGATCGCCAAGCGGGCGAAAACTCAGGCCACTTTGGGTGGTTATGATGTGCTGTTTCTGGACACCGCCGGTCGTCTGCACATTGACGAAGTGTTGATGGATGAAATTCAGGCGGTGCGCGATATTGCCCAGCCGCGTGAGACCTTGTTGGTGGTCGATGGTCTGACCGGTCAGGACGCCGTGAATGTGGCGACCGAGTTTGATGGCAAGGTTGGCATTACCGGCGTGGTCCTGACGCGGATGGATGGCGACGGGCGCGGCGGGGCGGCGCTGTCGATGCGGGCTGTGACGGGCAAGCCTATTCGGTTTGTCGGTCTGGGCGAGAAGATGGATGCGCTGGAGACCTTTGAGGCCGAGCGTGTGGCGGGCCGGATTCTGGGGATGGGCGATATCGTCGCCCTGGTGGAAAAGGCGCGCGAGACCTTTGAGGCCGAGCAGGCCGAGCGGATGGCCAAGCGGTTCGCCAAGGGTTTGTTCAACATGAACGACATGCGCGGCCAGCTTGAGCAGATGATCAAGATGGGCGGCATGCAAGGCTTGATGGGGATGCTGCCCGGCAGGGGCAATATGGCCAAGCAGGCCGAGGCGGCGGGGCTGAATGACAAGATGCTCAAGCGCCAGATCGCGCTGATCTCGTCGATGACCAAGAAGGAACGGGCCAATCCGGATTTGCTGGCGGCGAGCCGGAAGAAGCGGATCGCCAAGGGCGCGGGGCTGGAGGTGTCGGAGTTGAACAAGCTGCTCAAGCAGCATCAGCAGATGGCCGACATGATGAAGAAGATGGGCAAGGGTGGCATGATGAAGCAGGCCATCAAGCAGATGATGGGCAAGGGCGGCTTGCCCGACCCGTCCAAGATGTCGCCCGCCGAGTTGGAAGCGGCCGCCAAGGGCATGAAAGAGAGCATGGGCGGCGGTTTCCCCGGTATGCCGCGCGGGATGACGCTGCCTTCGGGCCTGTCGGGGATGATGAAGAAGAAATGATCGCCCCCACCCTGCAGACAGGCCGCTTGACGCTGCGGATGCCCGTGCTGGCCGATTTCGGCCCGCGCGCGGCGTTCTATGCGTCGGAGCGGTCGGTGTGGGAGGGTGGACCCTTGTCGCGCCCTGCCGCGTGGCGGATTTGGGCGTCTGAGGTCGGGCAATGGCCGCTGATGGGCTATGGTCCGTTCTCGGTGGAAGAGGCCGGGGAGTATGTTGGCGAGGTGGGCATCTGTCACGCCGCCGAGTACCCCGAGCCGGAACTGGGCTGGTTTGTGGTGCCACAAGCTGAGGGGCGCGGCATTGCCGCCGAGGCGGCCCGCGCCGTGATGGCTTGGGTGCGGGCGCAGTTTGGTTGGGATGAGATCACCAATATCATTGATGGGGGCAATGCGCGGTCCATCGCGCTGGGCCTGCGGTTGGGCGGGCGGATTGACGCGGCCCGTCCGGGGATTGATGCGGGCGATGTGGTGATCGTGCATGATCTGCGGGGGGTGGCATGACGCTGCCCTTCGACATTCCCGTGCTGGCGACGGAGCGTCTGGTGCTGCGCGAGCCCCGCGAGGCGGATCTTGACGCGATGCGGGCGTTTTTCCTTGGCGCGCGGGCGCAGTTCATGTCGTCGGTCGACCGTCGCGGTGTCTGGTTGTATCTGCTGGCAGGCATTGGCCATTGGGCCCTGCGCGGCTTTGGCTTTTATTCGGTTGATACCAAAGACGGCGCGTTCATCGGGCGCATCGGGGTGATCTGCAATGATGGCTGGCCCGAACCCGAACTTGCTTGGCATCTGTTCGATGGGTTCGAGGGCAAGGGCTATGCCGCCGAGGCTGCCCTAGCCGCCCGCGCAGACTTTCACGCGCGGATATCGCCTGCGCCATTGATCTCGATGATCGCGCCCGAGAATGATCGCTCGATCCGGTTGGCCACGCGTTTGGGTGCACTGTTCGAGCGCGCAGATCCCGGCCTGACGCGGCCTTACCATGTCTACCGCCACCCCGCCCCGCAGGTGTCTGAATGACCCGCCCCTATCGCTACAGGAGTGCCTTGTAATGGACACCGCCACCCGTGCCGCCGAGGTGTTGAAGGAGCATCGCCAGTCGATTGACCGGCTGGATGCCATTCTGGTTTACACGCTGGCCGAGCGGTTCAAGCGCACGCAGGCGGTGGGGCGGCTTAAGGCCGAGCACAACCTGCCCCCATCCGACCCGAACCGCGAGGCGCATCAGATGGCACGGCTGGAACAGTTGGCCCGCGAGGCCGACCTTGACCCCGACCTCGCCAAGAAATTCCTGACCTTCATCATCGGTGAAGTCATCAGGCATCACGAGAAACTGCAGAAATAACCAACCCCGGCGGGGATGACCCTGCCAAACGAAAACCCAAAGGAGACTACCCATGTCGTTGAAAATCCGTCTGGCCCGTGGTGGCAGCAAGAAGCGTCCGCATTATGCCATCGTCGCCACCGACAGCCGCATGCCGCGCGATGGCCGTTTCTTGGAAAAGCTGGGCGTTTATGACCCGATGCTGGCCAAGGACGACGAAAAGCGCGTTGTCATGAACCTTGACCGCATCAAGGCTTTGCTGGCCACCGGTGCCCAGCCGACCGACCGCGTTGCCCGTTTCCTGGAATCGGCTGGCGTTCTGGCCAAAAAGGTTCGTTCGAACCCGAAGGCTGGCACCCCCGGCAAAGCCATGGCGGAACGCGCTGCCAAGAAGGCGGCTCGTTCGGAAGCGCCTGCTGCTGAATAAGCCTTGTTTTCGATCATCCCCGGATTGGGTCTGATCCGCCGGTCCATCACGATTGCGCTGTGTGCGGCGTCGTTTTGGGCCGGTGTCCAGTTTGCCGGGTCCACGCAGGCCAGTGCCTGTGCGGCCGCTGGCGGCCAGTTTGACCCGCGCGGGTTTTGTACCAATGCGGCCCCTCAGCCATGAGGGGCCGCGCTTTCAGCCGTCATCCATCGGACCTGACAAGTGAGGCGTGATCCATGACCACTGAGCGGATCTGTGTTGGCGCGATAACCGGGGCCTTTGGGGTGGCCGGAGAGGTGCGGCTGAAGTCGTTTTGTGCCGACCCCACGGCGATTGCCGATTATGGCCCTTTGTACACCCAAGATGGCAGCCGCAGTTTTGTGGTCAAGCTGACGCGCCCGGTGGCCGGTGGCCTTGGCGCGCGCGTCATCGGTATCAAGACCAAGGAAGAGGCCGACGCGCTGCGCGGCACCGAGCTTTATGTTGATCGCAGCCGGTTGCCTTCGTTGCCGGATGACGAGTTTTATCATTCTGACCTGGTTGGCTTGCAGGCGGTGGACACGGGCGGCGTTGTGCTTGGCCTGGTCGCTGCGGTGCACAATCATGGGGCCGGGGATATATTGGAAATCACCGGGCCGGGGCGCAAGAGCGTCTTGATGCTGCCCTTTACGCTGGCGGCGGTGCCGACGGTTGATCTGGCCGCAGGCCGGGTGGTGGTGGACCTGCCAGAGGGGCTGGACTAACGCCCCGCCCCGCGCCACGATGGTGGTGCATTGGTTTAGGGGAGATCCACGACAGGCAAGCCGTTGGGACTGTTCGGGCTGTCACGCGTGGCTGAGGCGGCGCGGGCGATGCGCCACTGGCGCGCGCACAAGCGCCGTTCGGTCGAGGGCTTGGCGGACCAGTTTATCATGCTGAACCGGGCCAAGCTGCCGCCCGAGGAGTTGGAGCAGGCGAAAATGGCGATGCGCAGTGTCATGCGGATGCTGGAGGGGGAGGAGGGCTGATCGCCCCTTTCGCCCCCGTGCCGGGGCGGTTAGAACCGCGAAGACCCCTTTGAGCCGCGAGCCGCGCATGAGCGAGATACCTGACAAGCCGAAATCCCATGGCCGGCTGCAGATCAGCGCCAGCCTGAAGCCGCGTGTCTTGATGGAAGAGCCGCTTTTGCTGAAAGGCGCATGGGTGGCCAGGATTGTGACGCTGTTTCCCGATGCTTTTCCGGGGGCCTTGGGCCTGTCATTGACGGGCAAGGCGCTGGAGATGGGGCGCTGGCGGCTGGAGGCGATTGATCTGCGGGGCTTTGGGCTTGGCAAGCATCGCAATGTCGATGACACGCCTGCGGGTGGTGGGGCGGGGATGGTCTTGCGCGCCGATGTGGTGGATGCCGCGTTGCGGGTGGCTGCCGATGGCACGCCGCGTGACCGGGCGCGCGGGCCGGTGGTCTACCTGTCACCGCGCGGCAAGCCCTTTGATCAGGCCAAGGCGCGCAAATGGGCGGCGGCGGATGGGATCACGCTGTTGTGTGGGCGGTTTGAAGGCGTGGATCAGCGGGTGCTGGACCATTGGGACATTGAGGAAGTGTCCTTGGGTGATTTTGTGCTGACCGGCGGCGAGATTGCCGCGCAGGCGATGCTGGATGCCACCGTGCGGCTGATCCCCGGCGTCTTGGGCAATGCCGAGAGCATTGAAGAGGAAAGCCACAGCCACGGGCTGTTGGAACATCCGCAATACACCCGCCCGCAAGAGTGGGAGGGGCGCGAGATTCCGGCGGTGCTGACCGGGGGGGATCATGGCAAGATCGCCAAGTGGCGCCGCAATGAGGCCGAGAAGCTGACGCAGGAGCGGCGGCCGGATTTGTGGGGGAAGCCGCGCGGTTAACATGCGGCGCGGCTCACTCGTCGGGCACTTCGTGCTCTCCTCGTGGGGCCGCACCGACGCGTGCACGACGTGCTCGAGGAGGTTTGTCAGCTGTCCGCCTCAAACAGATCAGCCTGCCACCACGGACCGCGCGCCACCAGGCTGGCCCAGGCGGTCGCGGCGCGGGATTGGGGACCTTGGATGTCGGTGGTGTCGTGATGGCCAAGGGCGCGGGCGGTTTCAGAATCGCTGACCTCGCCCAGATCGTCCTGCATGGCGCGCAGATCGGCCAGAAACAGGTCTGACGGGGCCTCGGGCCAAAGGTCTTGGAAGAATTCGCTGAGATAGCGCAGCGCCTTGAGGTCTTTGCGCAGGTCGTGCTGGGCGCGGGCCGACATTTGCATCAGATCTGTGCCGTTCGACAGGGCTTCGGCCCATGCGCGGTCAAGCGCCAGTGCGGCAAGGGTGGTCTCGGGGCCGTCGCGCAGCATCCGGGCCTTCTTGCCGGTTTGGCGCCAGCTTTTGCCGCTGAGGCGCTTTTGCACCCAGTCGCGAAACCCGGCGGCCTTCTTGCGCTTGAGCGCCTTGCGGCCCTTTTGGCGTTGGTGTGCGGCATGGGTGGCAGATTTTGCAGCGCGGTCGGTGCCCTGAAAGCGGGCGGCCATCACATCGGCATCGCGGATGGTGCCCAAGACGCGAAACAGCGCGCGGGCACGGTCGTGCAGGGAATCGGCAAGGTCATCATCAAGGATCGGCGCGAAGGCGTCCAAAAGGACGCGGAAACGGCGCAGGGCAACGCGGGCCTTGTGCACAGGCTCGGCGCTGTCGTCAGCCATCAAGAGGCTGAGGTTGGCTTCGACGGTTGTGGTCAAGCTGTCGGCGATATGAAGAAGGGCCTCGGTCGGGGACATGCCTTGCGGGATGGTGATATGATCTGCAGCGGCAAGCACGATGGTCTCCGATGTCAGGGGCGGGACCGCTGCGCGGCCCGTGGTCTTGCACAGGCTAGGGGGGCCATGTAACGGCGCGATGACGGACCGCAGGCAGGCGGTATTTGGGGGCGGCGGGGGGCGTGGTTCCGCTTGACCCCCGCCGCCCGTTTCCCTATACGCCGCCTGTCCGGGGCTTTTGCCCATCGGATGCGATTCCCTATGACTGTTTCCGGTTCCTTCCACCGGCCAAAGGCAAAGGGGCGCGCGGCAAGACACGGCATGCGGCAACTCTGGCGGGCTTACGAATGTAGGGACCCGGTCGAAGACCAGAAGCTCTGACGCGGCATCACCTCTGTGGGCATACCACAGGCATATGGAGACAGGCATGAACCTGATCGAACAAATCGAAGCCGAGCAGATTGCTGCGCTTGGCAAGAAAATTCCGGATTTCAAAGCCGGGGATACCGTGAAAGTCGGTTACAAAGTGACCGAAGGCACGCGTTCGCGCGTGCAGAACTACGAAGGCGTCGTGATCGGCCGCAAGGGCGGCATGACCATCTCGGCCTCGTTCACGGTTCGCAAGATTTCGTTTGGCGAAGGCGTGGAGCGTGTGTTCCCGCTGTATTCGACCAATATCGACAGCATCGACGTGGTGCGTCGCGGCAAGGTGCGTCGCGCCAAGCTGTATTATCTGCGCGCGCGTCGCGGCAAGTCGGCCCGTATCGCCGAAGTCACCAACTACAAAGAAAAAGCTGAGTGAGGAGAGGCGCCATGAGAGACGGTATTCACCCCGACTATCACTTCATCGAAGTGAAAATGACCGACGGCACCACCTTCCGCACCAAGACCACTTGGGGCAAGGAAGGCGAGACGATGTCGCTGGACATCGATCCGCTGTCGCACCCCGCTTGGACCGGCCAGACCGCCAAGCTGATGGACACTGGCGGCCGCGTGTCGAAGTTCAAGAACAAATACGCCGGTTTGGGTTTCTGAACCCGATCTGCCGCGAAGATTGGGGGGCGCCTTTGGGCGCCCCTTTTCGTTTGCGCCTTCGCTTTGGCGG
>JBILYK010000089.1:0-14618 GCA_044377735.1 Paracoccaceae bacterium
TGCGTACATCGCTTTGGGGGCCATGGTTTTTGGGGTGGGTGCCGGGGGGGCTTGATCTTTGTCCTCTTGCATTGGCGCACTTCCTTCGCTAGCCGAGGCGTCCTATGATTTGAGGGTGCCCCATGTTGGGGCTTGGGTTTGGGGGTGCTTGCCATGGCGCATATTATTGTTGTCGGAAACGAAAAGGGCGGATCGGGCAAATCGACCACCTCGATGCATGTCGCCACGGCGCTGGTCCGTCTGGGGTTTCGGGTGGGCGGGCTGGATCTGGATTTGCGCCAGAAAAGCTTTGGCCGCTATGTCGAGAACCGTGTGGCCTATCTCAAGCGCGCCGGATTGGCGCTGCCCAGCCCGAATTACACCGAGCTGCCCGATCTGTCCCCGGAGGCTTTGAAGCCGGGCGAAAATGTCTTTGACGCGCGCCTGTCGGCCGGGATGGCGGCCTTGGAGGCGGTGAGCGATTTCATCGTCATTGACTGCCCCGGCAGCCATACCCGTCTGAGCCAAGTGGCCCATTCGCTGGCCGATACGCTGATCACGCCGTTGAACGACAGTTTTGTCGATTTTGACCTTTTGGCGCGGGTGGACCCGGAGACCGGCAAGGTCAAAGGCCCGTCGATCTATTCGGAAATGGTGTGGAATGCGCGCCAGTTGCGCGCGAAGGCGGGGTTGAAGCCGATTGACTGGATCGTGTTGCGCAACCGTCTGGGGGCGCAGGCCATGCACAACAAGCGCAAGGTGGGTGCGGCCTTGGAAGATCTGTCGCGCCGCATCGGGTTTCGTGTGGTGCCGGGCTTTGCCGAGCGGGTGATTTTCCGCGAACTTTTCCCGCGTGGGCTGACGGTTCTGGATCTGAAGGAGACCGGCGTGGATCAGATGAACCTGTCCAACGTGGCCGCAAGGCAAGAGGTGCGCGAGCTTATGAAGTCGCTGCGCCTGCCGAATGTGACGGTCGACTTCTGAACGCCCGGCCCAGGCTGCGCGCCCGCGCCTTGCGGGGGGCCGATCCTGATCTGCGCGCCTGACAAGCGCGTGGCTGTGGTGGGCTGACTTGCGGCACGGCCGCAAGGATAAGGGCTTAATCGGTTTCCAAAGCCGCTTGAAGGCTGGCGGCTTGGCATGGCAGAACCAAAGCCGGTCGATCTGGGGGCTTTGATGGCAAATCCGCTTTACGAAACGCTTTTTGCGCCGCTTGCGGCGCGGCGCACCGTGCTGATGCACCTGCCTGATGGCCGCGAGATCACCGGGGCCGCGTTTCATGCCTGCATCGCACAGGCGGCCCATGGCTTGCGCGCCGCGGGGGTGCGGCCGGGGGACCGGGTGGCGGTGCAGATTGCCAAGTCGCCGGAGGCTTTGGCGATTTATGCGGCGTGCGTGTCGATCGGGGCGGTGTTCTTGCCGCTGAACCCGGCCTATACGCCCGAGGAGATCGGGTATTTTCTGGGCAATGCCGGGCCGGCCTTGTTCTTGTGCGACCCGGCCCGCGCGGCGGCGATGGCGGGTCTGGCAAAGTCGCATGGCGTGGCGATGGAGACGCTGGACGCTGCCGGATCGGGCAGTTTTGCCGACCGGATGGCCGCGCAGCCCACTGAGTTTGCCCCAGCTGACCGCGCGCCGGGGGATCTGGCGGCGATCCTGTACACCTCGGGCACCACGGGGCGGTCAAAGGGCGCGATGCTGAGCCATGACAACCTTTTGTCGAATGCGCAGGTGTTGGCCGATCTGTGGCGGTTTACCGAGCGCGATGTGCTGCTGCACGCCTTGCCGATTTTTCACACCCATGGGCTGTTTGTCGCGAGCAACGTCAGCCTGTTGACGGGGGGGCAGATGATCTTTCTGTCCGGGTTCGATCAGGAGCAGGTTCTGGCCGCGCTGCCGCGTGCCACGGCGATGATGGGCGTGCCGACCTTTTATACGCGGCTTTTGGACGATGCGCGGTTCAGCCGTGATCTGGTGGCGCATATGCGGCTGTTTGTGTCGGGATCGGCGCCCTTGTTGGCCGAAACCCATGTCGCCTTTGAGGCGCGGACCGGGCACCGGATTTTGGAACGCTATGGCATGACGGAAACCAACATGAACACCTCGAACCCCTATGAGGGCGAACGCCGCGCGGGGACGGTGGGGTTCCCCTTGCCGGGGGTGGAAGTGCGGATCATGGGCGAGGGGGCGCAAGTCGCGCCGGGTGAGGTGGGGGGTATTGAGGTGCGGGGGCCGAATGTGTTTTCGGGCTATTGGCAGATGCCGGAAAAGACCGCCGAAGAGCTGCGCCCGGATGGGTGGTTCATCACCGGCGATCTGGGGCGTGTGGACGATGATGGCTATGTGCAGATCGTGGGGCGGGCCAAGGATCTGGTGATCACAGGGGGGTTCAATGTGTATCCGATTGAGGTCGAAATGGCGTTGGATGACCAGTCCGGCGTTTTGGAAAGCGCGGTGATCGGGTTGCCGCATCCGGACTTTGGCGAGGCGGTGTTTGCGGTTTTGGTGGCGCAGAAGGGTGTGGTCTTGGAGCCTGCCACGGTGCTGGCCGGGCTGCGCGAGCGGTTGGCCAAGTTCAAGCAACCCAAGGCGGCGGTGGTGCTGGAGGCCTTGCCGCGCAATGCGATGGGCAAGGTGCAAAAGGCGGAACTGCGCAAGACCTATGCGGGGTGGTTTCAGGGCTAAGCCGCGCCTCCTCGGACGCCTTCGGCGTCTCGTCGGGGGTGCGGTCAGGGGGGCTGTCAGGGGGGCTTTCTGCCCCCCTCGCGCGTGCCGCGCTCACCCCCCGAGAGTATTTTCGCCAAGATGAAACTCGGGTTCGACAAGTTCGGTTTCGAGGAATTTCTCGAAGGCGTCGAGGTCGATGGGTTCAAACTGGCCAAAGCCTTGCATCCAGACCGAGGCGGCGCGCAGGGCGTCGGGTTCGAGTTTGCACCAGATCACCCGGCCGCGTTTTTCGCGGCTGATGAGGCCTGCCTCGGCGAGGATGCCAAGATGTTTTGAGATGGCGGCCAGCGAGATGTTGAAGGGGTCGGCCACGTCGGTGACGGCCATGTCATCTTCCAAGAGCATGGCCAGAATGGCCCGGCGCGTGGGGTCGGCAAGGGCGGCGAAGGTGGTGTCAAGCGAGGGGGCCATGGCAGACTATTGCGATGGGTGGCGGCAATCGTCAACCGGATGGTTGAATGACGAATGCGACCCGGTTCGGGCCATGCCTATGGGACGTGGGGCGCGGCGAGTTAGAAAAACAAGCGTTTTCAGGGCGATGTGGAGGTTTGGGGGGGTGTTTTGCTGTCTTGACTCAGCGCGATGGCTTGCGTAGGTGTCCTGCAACTTCTGTGGGGGCGGTTTGCCATGGTGTCAGAGGCTGACCGCGCACGACTTGAGGCGCTGGAAAAGCGGATCGCCGTGGCGAAGAAGGCGGTTGATCCGCCGCGCAGCGCCGAAGGAGACAAGTATTCGCAGGCCCAGTTGGCATGGCGGATGGTGATTGAGCTGGTGGCCGGTCTTGGGATCGGCTTTGGTATCGGATACGGGCTGGACCACCTGTTTGGGACCATGCCGATTTTTCTGGTGCTGTTCATCTTCGCGGGTCTCGCGGCGGGTATCAAAACCATGCTGCGTTCGGCGAAGGAAGTAGAGACGCGACGGGTCGCGAAGGCGGCTGAAGAAGGGGAAGACGGACGTGGCAACTGAGAACGCAGCACAGGGCGAAAGCCTGGTTTTCCACCCGCTGGACCAGTTCAAGATCACCCGGTTGTTCGGCGAAGGCCCGATCGAGTGGTATACCCCCACCAACACCACCCTGTGGATGGCGCTGGCCGTGATCACGATCTTTGCGATCTTCGTGCTGGGCTCGAAGGGGCGCGCGCTGATCCCGACGCGGATGCAGTCGGTTGGCGAGTTGGCCTACGGGTTTGTCTACAAGATGGTTGAGGATGTGGCGGGCCACGACGGGGCCAAGTATTTTCCGCTGATCATGACGCTGTTCATCTTTATCCTGACCGCGAACTTCCTTGGCCTGATCCCGGGTTCGTTCACGCCGACAAGCCATATCGCCGTGACGGCGGTCCTGGGCTTTGGCTTCTTTATCTTTGTGACGATTTTGGGCTTTGCCAAGCACGGGTTCCATTTCCTGGGCCTGTTTTGGATGTCGGATGCGCCCTTGGTGCTGCGCCCGATCATCGCCGTGATCGAGGTGATCTCGTACTTTGTGCGCCCGGTCAGCCATTCGATCCGTCTGGCCGGCAACATCATGGCAGGCCACGCGGTGATCAAGGTGTTTGCAGCCTTTGCGCCTTTGGTCCTGATCTCGACGGGCATCGGCCTTGTGGTCACCCCGATTTCAATTCTGGCAATCACGGCGATCTATGCGCTGGAAGTGCTGGTGGCCTTTATCCAGGCCTACGTGTTCACCATTCTCGCCTGCGTCTATCTGAAAGACGCGCTCCATCCGGGGCACTGATCCGCAGGCCGGACTATCAACTGACTATTCCATCGTAAGGAGAAGACACATGGAAATCGAAGCAGCCGCCGCAATGGGCAAATTCATCGGTGCCGGTCTGGCCGCCATCGGTTCGGGCGCCGCCGCCATCGGTGTTGGAAATGTGGCCGGCAACTTCCTGGCGGGCGCGCTGCGCAATCCGTCGGCCGCTGGTTCGCAAACCGCGACCCTGTTCATCGGTCTGGCCTTCGCCGAAGCTCTGGGGATCTTCTCGTTCCTCGTCGCGCTTCTGCTGATGTTCGCCGTCTAATCTCACCTTCGCATCCTTACGGTCAGGGATGCTTGGCGACCCGCCTTGCATCCCTGAAACTCCCAAAGGGTCCGACGGAGGACAAGAGATATGGCGACCGAAACGACAGCCACTGATGTGGCGAATGGGGCCGCGAAAACCGCCGAGGCTGGCATGCCTCAGTTGGATTTCTCGACCTTCCCCAACCAGATTTTCTGGCTTCTGGTCACGCTGGTCGTGATCTACCTTGTGATGTCGCGCGTGGCTTTGCCGCGCATTGGCGGGGTGTTGGCCGAACGCAAAGGCACGATCACCAATGATCTGGCTGCGGCGGAAGAGCTGAAGCAGAGCGCTGTGGGGGCTGAGAAAGCCTACAATGACGCGCTGGTTGCGGCCCGTGCCGAGGCGGCCAAGATCGTGGCGGCGGCCAAGGCGGACATCCAGAAGGATCTGGACAAGGCATTGGCCAAGGCTGACGCAGAGATCTCGGCCAGATCGGCAGAGTCTGAAAAGCGGATTGGCGAAATTCGCGAAGGCGCGATGGAAGCTGTCACCGAGGTTGCGCGGGACACCGCCAAGGAACTGGTGATTGCTTTGGGCGGCAAGGCGGATGCCAAGGCCGTGACTGCAGCCGTCACTGCCGCGTTGAAAGGGTAAGGCCATGAAACATCTGATCCTTCCCCTTGCCTTGCTGAGCGCCAGCCCTGCCTTTGCGGCCGGTGGCCCGTTCTTCTCGCTGTGGAACTCGAACTTTGTGGTTCTGCTGGCCTTTCTGGTGTTCATTGGCATTTTGCTGCGGGCCAAGGTTCCGGCGATGCTGACGGGCATGCTGGATGCGCGCGCAAACCAGATCAAGGCCGAGCTGGCCGAGGCCCGGGCGCTGCGTGAAGAGGCGCGTGCCCTGCTGTCTTCTTATGAGAAGAAGCAAAAGGAAGTCCAAGAGCAGTCTGATCGCATTGTTGCGGCTGCCAAGGATGAGGCAATGGCGGCGGCCAAGCTGGCCAAGGATGATCTGAAGGTTTCGATCGCGCGCCGTCTGGCTGCGGCCGAGGACCAGATCGCCAGCGCCGAGGCTTCGGCCCTGCGTCAAGTGCGTGAGCGTGCTGTGTCGGTTGCTGTCGCGGCGGCGGCTGAGGTTCTGGCCAAGCAAAGCTCGGCTGAAACTGCGGCGGCGTCGATTGATGAGGCGATTGCACAGGTTGAGGCCAAGTTGCACTAAGCCTGCTCATCGGACCATCTTTAGAACCCCGGGCCGCGCCCGGGGTTTTTTATTGCCGATTTTTCTCGTGCTGCAGGCGCTGGCGGGCAATCGCCTCGTTGCGGGTGGCTTTGATCTGGTCGGTCATCGCCTGTTTCACATAGTCCAGATGCACCTCGACCGCGGCGCGGGCGGCTTTGGGATTGCGCGATTGCACGCTAATGTTGATGGCGCGGTGCTGGTCCAAGAGCATGTCACGGGTCAGGCGGTTCTTGAACATCATCTGGCGATTGTAGAACACGCCTTGGCGCAGAAGGTCATACATCGAGCGCATCATGTGCAGCATGATGATGTTGTGGCTGGCCTCGATGATTGCCATATGGAAATTCGCGTCAAGCTCGGCCTCATCGGTCGGGTCGCGCTTTTGATGCGCGGCTTCCATTTTTTGGAAGATGGTGTTGATCACCTCAAGATCGGTGTCGGACCCGAACTGGGCGGCGCGTTCGGCGGCGAGCCCTTCAAGGTCGCGGCGGAAGGAAACATAGTCGAAGACCGCGTCTTCATGGGTTGAGAAAAGGTCGATGAGGGCGGGCGAAAAGGCCGAGCCCAGCACATCGGCGACAAAGACCCCGGCATTGGGTTTGGCCGTCAGAAGGCCCCGGTCCTGCAATTCGGCAATCGCTTCGCGCAGGCTGGGACGTGAGACGCCCAACCGGTCGGAAAGCTCGCGTTCGGAGGGAAGGCGTTCACCGGGGCGCAGGATGCCGCGCAGGATCAGGAGTTCCACTTGGTGGACCACGCTTTGTGAGAGCTTTTCCGCTTCGATCTTCTGGAACGGCATGGAGGCCTCCGGCAATTGGTTCAAACATATTACCAATTCCGGCAGGATTTCAATGAAGAAGGGCCGGAGATTTTCCCTCCGGCCCAGACTATTCCTGACAGGTGACGTGTGCCCGGTCAGTTCGTCAGGTTTAGTTCGTGGTGCGGATGATGATCTCTACCCGGCGGTTCATCGCGCGGCCGCCTTCGGTTTGGTTGGTGGCGATGGGGGCATCTTCACCGCGCCCGATGGTGGCAATCCGCCCGGCGGGCACGCCCGAGGAGCGCAGCACATCGGCCACGGCAAAGGCGCGGCGCTGCGACAGGTCTTGGTTGTAGGCGGCTTCGCCCACGTTGTCGGTGTGGCCGACCACTTCGATGGTGGAGTTGGGGTAGCGGATCAGGCTGGTTGCGACAGTGCGCAGATCATAGGTCAGATTGCCTGAAAGCGTGGCGCTGTCGGTGGCAAAAAGCAGGTCTTGCGGCATGTTCACCACCAGATAGCCGCCCATGTTGGTGACCGAGATATTGGAGCTGAGCGAGTTGCGCAACTCGGCGGCCTGACGGTCAAGGTCCGAGCCGATGGCCGCGCCGCTGGCCGCACCAAGGGCCCCGCCCAGAAGCGCGCCCTTAAACTCATCCCCATCGCCCGACACGGCGACACCGGCGACTGCCCCAAGCATCCCGCCGATGATCGCGCCGCTTTTGGTGCGGGCGTTCGGGTCGTCGGGGTAGGCGTTGGGGTCAACGCAGGCGGACAGGGTCAGCGCGCCAAGGGCGGCGAGAATCAACGGGGTCTTCAGGGTCATGGTCATGCCTCATCAAGCAGGTTACAGCGTGTGCCGCCTTGGCCTGTCTATAGCAGGGCTGGCCGTGCTATCCCATAGCAGCCCCAGGTTGACGCGGGTTCTTGCCCATCACATCCCCGTGGGGGTGGTTTCGCGGGCGTCCTCGCGCGCGCCTTCCCAGGCCAGAATGGCCCGTTTGACCGGCAGACCCCAGTGATAGCCGCCAAGGGCCCCGGATTTGCGCAAGGCGCGGTGGCAGGGGATCAGAAAGCTGATCGGGTTGCGCCCCACGGCAGTGCCGACGGCGCGCACCGCCTTGTCATGGCCGATGGCCCCGGCGATCTGCGAATAGCTGGTGACATGGCCCGAGGGGACTTGCAAAAGCGCCTCCCAGACCTTGATCTGAAAAGGGGCACCGATGAGGTGGAGCGGGGTTCTCCCGCCGCCAAAGGCCGCCTCTGCCAAGGGCGCGATGGCGGCATCGTCGCGGTGAAAGCTGGCGGCGGGCCAGCGGCGCATGAGATCATCGGTGGCCAGTTCTGGCCCCATTTCGGCGGCAAAGCCCATGCCGCAGATGCCCCGGTCGGTGGCCATGATCACCGTGTCGCCAAAGGGCGAGGGGGCAAAGCCCCAGCGGATGGTAATCCCGGCACCGCCTTTGGCGTAATCTCCGGGGCTCATCGCCTCCCATGTCACAAAGAGATCGTGGAGCCGCCCGGCCCCGGACAGCCCGGACTCATGGGCGGTCTGCAAGACGCTGAAGCGGCGCGCCAGAAGGTCGCGCGCGTGGTCGAGGGCGAGGTATTGCTGATAGCGTTTCGGGCTGACGCCGACCCATTGGCTGAACACGCGCTGAAAATGCGCCGGTGACAGGCCGATGCGGGTGGCCAGACCCTCGAGCGTCAGGCCGGGACCGGCGGCATCCATCTCGCGCAGGGCGCGGGCGATCAGCGCATAGTGATAGCTGGGGCTGTCTGTGGTCATGGGCCTCTCCTTCGCGGCCATCTTAGGGGCAAGGCTGCGCCTGTGCGACCCGGATCTTGCGGGTAAATCTGGCGGTGACCGACGCGCAAGCGAGGGAAGAGCGTTGCAGGCAGACCGTGCGATGGTGCATAGAAACGCCCATGGCCAAGCAGCTTTCCTATCCCGCGATGCAGCGCATCTTTGCCCGGTTCCAAGAGTTGGAGCCCGAGCCGAAGGGCGAGTTGAACCATGTGAACGCCTTTACCCTTGTGGTCGCGGTGGCGCTGTCGGCGCAGGCGACCGATGTGGGGGTGAACAAGGCCACGGCGCGGCTGTTTGAGATTGCCGACACGCCCGAAAAGATGCTGGCCTTGGGTGAGGAAGGTCTGACCCATCATATCAAGACCATTGGCCTGTTTCGCAACAAGGCCAAGAACGTCATCAAGCTGTGCCAGATGCTGATTGACGACTTTGGCGGTCAGGTGCCTTCGTCGCGGGCCGCGTTGCAGCGGTTGCCCGGCGTGGGGCGCAAGACGGCGAATGTGGTCTTGAACATGTGGTTTCATTATCCCGCGCAGGCGGTGGATACCCATATTCTGCGGATCGGCAACCGCACCGGGATTGCCGTGGGACGCGATGAGTTGGCCATTGAACGCGCCATTGAAGATCATGTGCCTGCCGAGTATCAGAGCCACGCGCATCACTGGCTGATCCTGCATGGCCGCTATATCTGCGTGGCGCGCAAACCCAAATGCGGCATCTGCCCCATTCGCGATGACTGCCAGTTCGAGGACAAGACCGCATGAAAAGCTATCAGGTTGTGGGCATCGGCAATGCGATTGTCGATGTCATTACGCAGGCCGATGAGTCCTTCCTTGAGATGATGGGCATCGAAAAGGGCATCATGCAGCTTGTCGAGCGCGAGCGGGGCGAGATTTTGTATGCCGCGATGAAAGACCGGGTGCAGGCGCCGGGCGGGTCGGTGGCCAACACGCTGGCCGGGCTTGGCAATCTGGGTTTGAAAACCGCCTTTATCGGTCGGGTGCATGACGACACTTTGGGCCGGTTCTATGCCCAAGGCATGGCGGCGGATGGCACCGATTTTGTGAAC
Source organism: Paracoccaceae bacterium (assembly GCA_044377735.1). Taxonomy (GTDB): domain Bacteria; phylum Pseudomonadota; class Alphaproteobacteria; order Rhodobacterales; family Rhodobacteraceae; genus Tabrizicola_A. The sequence continues at coordinate 9,592 of JBILYK010000089.1, forward strand.
CCTCCAGTGGCGGGGGGGGAATTGCCGACCTCGCGGTCGATGATCTTTGTGTCGGGCGATGGTGAGCGGTCGATGAACACTTACCTCGGGATCTCGTCCGAGCTGGGTCCGCAGGATGTGTCGGACGATGTGGCGGGGGATACGGATTATCTGTTCCTTGAGGGCTATCTTTACGACAAGCCCAAGGGGAAAGAGGCGTTCGAGCGGGCGGCGAAGCTGTGCCAGAAAACCGGTGGCCGCGCCGGGATTGCGCTGTCGGACCCGTTCTGCGTGGACCGTCACCGCGACGATTTCCGCCGGTTGGTGAAAGATCTGGATTATGTGATCGGCAATGAGCACGAATGGTCGAGCCTGTATCAGACCGATCTGGAGGCGGCCTTGGCCCATGCCGGGCAGGATGCGGGGCTTGTGGTTTGCACGCGGTCGGGCGATGAGGTGATCTTGGCGCGCGGGTCTGAGCGCGCCGTGGTGCCGGTGCGCCGTGTGGTTCCGGTGGATGCCACGGGCGCAGGTGACCAGTTTGCAGCGGGCTTTATCTATGGCATGGCCACGGGGCAAAGTCTGGAACAGGCGGGCCGGATGGGCTGTGTGGCGGCGGCCGAGGTGATCGGCCATTATGGCGCGCGCCCTGAGACCGATCTGAAGGCGCTGTTCCGGGCGCAGGGACTTTTGTAAGGGGCGATACGATGGATTACGCAGCAGCGAACAACCCGATTTCGGCAGGCAAGCAACCCAAGCACAAGGTTGGCAAAAAGGGCCTTGGGGCCGAGAAAAGCCCAAGTGGTGGCCGGGCCAGCAAGGAAGAGCTTCTGGCGCGCATGAAGGCGGCGGCGGAGGCGAAGAAGAAAGGCTGATGGGTTGGGGGGATGAGTCGGGCTTAAGCCCGACCTACGCCCGACATATGGACGAGCGACGGCTTAAGCGGGGCCGCTACCGGCGCTGTCGCAAGGCCTTCAGCACCTTTCCCGGCAGGTTGGCCGCGCCGGGAATTGAGGGTCTGGCTCCTCTGCCGGATCAAAAGCGCGTGCAGGCCAAACCCCATCGCCGTGGCCTGAGTCTCTTTGCGCGCCACCGGCATGACGCGGATTGTCGGCCGGTGCGCCGCTTCGCAGATGGCCTCCGCATCGGTCTTTCGCTGCGTCACAAAGGGCTGACCTCGGCAGGCGGGATAAGTCTGCGCGGCAGGGGCCAGCGTCCCTGTCTTCCGGCTCTGGACGTGGGCTCGGCCGCAGGCTTGCATCGCGACAGCGCGTGGCGGGAACTGGTTGCAAAACTGCAGACCTTGTCCTTGATGCAGCTTCTTGCGCAAGGACGCTTCGCTTTGAAGATCGTCACAGACCACCTTGGCACTTCGATGCTGTTGGGGGGCGGTTACATCATCAAGGCCCGACATCAAGGCCCGAGATCAAGGCCCGACGGCAATGTCATTGGGCGCCAGACGCTGCGCGGCGGCGGCCACCATGTCAGATCTGGTGGCCGTAATGACTGCAACCTTTTGCATTTTCGCCCCCTTGGTGATTGTCTGGGCGAACGCTGGCACGGGGGCGGGCGGCCGCAAGATGGGGCTGGTGGTGTCGGATGTTTGGGCAAGGAGAACGCCATGCGGCAGGGTAAGCGCAATCTGATCACCGATGTCGCGGGGTTGCGCGTGGGCCATGCGGTGGATGCGGGTTTGCGATCAGGCTGCACGGTGCTGGTCGGGGATCGGCCGTTTACGGCGGCGGTCCATGTGATGGGCGGGGCGCCCGGCACGCGCGAGACCGATCTTTTGGCCCCCGACAGGCTGGTGCAAGAAGTGGATGCGCTGGTGCTGTCGGGCGGGTCGGCCTTTGGCCTTGATGCCTGTTCGGGGGTGGCGGATGGGTTGCGCGCCATGGGGCGCGGTTTTGCGGTGGGTGATCAGCGGGTGCCGATCGTGCCGGGGGCGATCTTGTTTGATCTGTTGAACGGCGGTGACAAGGGGTGGGCGCGCAATCCTTATGGCGATTTGGGTTTGGCGGCCTTGCATGCGGCGGGGGCGGAGTTCGCGCTTGGCAGCGCGGGGGCGGGCTATGGTGCGTTGACGGGGCGGTGGAAGGGTGGGCTTGGCAGCGCCTCGGCCGTTTTGGAGAGCGGGATCACGGTCGGGGCGCTGGTTGCCGTCAATGCGCTGGGGTCAGCCACCATTGGCGAGGGGCCGGGGTTTTGGGCGCATCCGTTCGAGATGGGGGCCGAGTTTGGCGGGTTGGGGGCGAAGGGCCGTTATGATGCGGCGGCGGAACCGGAGCCGATGAAGCGGATGGGGGAGGCGACGACGATTGCGATTGTCGCCACCGATGCGCGGTTGAGCCAAGCCGAATGTCTGCGGATGGCGACGGCGGCGCAGGATGGGATGGCGCGGGCCTTGGTGCCGTCGCATACGCCGTTGGATGGCGATCTGGTCTTTGCCGCTGCGACGGGGGAAAGGGCCATGGCAGACCCCTTGCGCGACACGTTCCAGATGGGCCATGCGGCGGCGAGTTGCCTTGCCCGCGCGATTGCGCGCGCGGTTTATGAGGCCAGCCCGATGCCGGGGGACCGCCAACCTGCTTGGGCGCGGGTCTACGGGCGGCGCTAGGTTAGCTGGACAAGCCGCCAGCCAGATCGGGCATGTCGAGGGCCGAGAACCCGTAATGGCGCAGCCAGCGCAGGTCAGATTCGAAAAACGCCCGCAGGTCGGGGATGCCGTATTTCAGCATGGCGATGCGGTCGATGCCCATGCCAAAGGCAAAGCCTTGCCATTCATCGGGGTTGACGCCCGCGGCGGCCAGAACCTTGGGGTGGACCATGCCAGAGCCGAGGATTTCCATCCACTTGTCGCCTTCACCGATGCGAAGCTGTCCGCCAACGTTGGAATAGCGGATGTCCACCTCGGCCGAGGGTTCGGTGAAGGGGAAATGCGAGGCGCGAAAGCGCAGTTCGACCTTGTCCACCTCGAAAAACGCGCGGCAGAATTCTTCGAGCGTCCATTTCAGGTTGGCCATCGAGATATCGCGATCAATCGCCAGTCCTTCGACCTGATGGAACATGGGCGTATGGGTCTGGTCCATGTCCATGCGGTAGACGCGGCCCGGCGCGATCACGCGGATGGGCGCGCCTTGTTCGGTCATGGCGCGGATTTGCACCGGCGAGGTGTGGGTGCGCAACACGTGGGGCGGGCGGTCGTCGCCCTCGGCACGGTGCATGAAGAAGGTGTCATGTTCCTGGCGCGCGGGGTGTTCGGGCGGGATGTTCAGCGCGTCGAAGTTATACCAGTCGGATTCGACCTGCGGGCCTTCGGCGACGGCAAAGCCCATATCGGCGAAAATCGCCGTCAGTTCTTCCATCACCTGAGACACCGGGTGAATGGTGCCGCGCGGGCGCGGGCGGCCGGGAAGCGTGACATCCAGCCATTCATCGCGCAGGCGGGCATCAAGGGCGGCATCGCCCAAGGCCATTTTCTTGGCGCGGAGCGCGGCATCAATCTCATCCTTCAGGACGTTCAGCATGGCGCCGGCGACTTTGCGCTGGTCGGGGTCCATCTTGCCAAGACCGGCCATCAGCGCGGAAATCTCGCCCTTTTTGCCAAGGGCGGCGACGCGCAACTCTTCCAGGGCGGCCTCGTCGGAGACGGTGGCGACCGCTGTCAGATATTTGGCCTTCAGATCATCAAGCCCGTCCATCACGCGCCTCCTTTGGATGGCATTGGTGCTAGCGGGAAGGTTCCGCCGATGCAAGAGGCCGAAAGGGGGCGTTGTGCGGGGCGCGGTGGATCAGGCCGCCCGGTGCAGGGCGGCGGCGATCAGATGCGGGCGGTTCGCGTGAAAGCTGTAGGCCAATGGCACGATCCCGCGTTTCAGCGCGCAGGCGGGCAGGGGAAGCGGTGCCTCGGCGGTGAAGAGGGGTTCAATCATGGTCTGATCGTCGGGCATTACCGGCAGCCGGGCTTCGGCCTGCGACAGCGAGAGGCGTTGGTGCAGATCGATGCAGAAGGCGCGGGCGGCGGTGTCATCCATCGCGGGCGGGGCATCGATGTGCAAGCCAGCCTTCAGCGCGCGGGCCAGAAGGAGCAGGCCGGTCGCGCGGTCCATGTCGGGTTGGCGGGCAATCCAATGGGCGGCCAAAAGCACGTCGATGGTGGCGTTCGGGTCGTCGAATTCTATACCACGGGCAAAGGCATGCCAGACCTTGGGGCCTTGGGTTTCCATCCAGGCTTTCAGGCCATCGGGCAGGGGAAGGGCACCCGTTTGTTCACTCTTGCGCATCAAATGACCTCCTTTGTGTTCATGGCTGTAATGGTTGTGGACAAACGCGGCTTAATTGCGGTGGATTGGGGGAATTTTCGCAACAATGGGGCATGGGGGCGGCGGGGGCATCGGCGGCCCGTTCTTGTTGGTGAATGCGGGGTGAGGGGCCGGATGACGCTGCGCAAGCGATCACGCGATCTGACGTCTGTGTCACTGCGCTGAAACAAAGGCATCTGGCCCAACCTACCGTGCGTTTTGGTCAGGACGAGGCAATGAGGCCCGTCGTTTTTCAGTAGGGAATGCATTATGAAGCTGAAGCTTACCTTGGCCATGCTGGCCTTTTCAACAACTGTCGCGCAGGCCGATTCCATCACCGCCATCGCGGCGGCGGATGAGCGGTTCTCCACGCTTGTGGCGGCTGTCACGGCTGCGGGTCTGGCCGAAACGCTGGCGGGTCCGGGTCATTTCACGGTGTTCGCCCCGATCAATGACGCGTTTGCCGCCCTGCCTGCGGGCACGGTCGAAACTCTGTTGAAGCCAGAAAACAAAGGGCAGTTGACCGATATTCTGCTGTATCACGTCGATGACCGCAATTTGCCCGCCGCTGCCATTCCGGCCGGGTCAAACTATTTCAAGCCGATGCTGACCAGCCAGCGGCTGTGCATCACGGCGGGGGCTGATGGGGTGACGATTGCCGATGGCACGGGCGAGGTTGCCAATGTGATCATCGCCGATATCAAGGCCGACAATGGCGTGATCCATGTGATCGACAAAGTGTTGCTG